>JAAYOS010000024.1 GCA_012520195.1 Clostridiales bacterium
ACTGGGAGATGGATTGCATTGAACCAGGACGAGGTAAGGGAAGAGCATGCTTGCTTGTGCTCGTTGAAAGGCTAGGCAGAAAGACACTGATATTCAAGCTGCGCTCTCAAACACAAAAAGAAGTGCTGAGGCGACTGGATCAATTAGAGAAGAAGATAGGGGTAAAGCGTTTTCGTAAGATGTTTAAGTCAATAACAGTCGATAATGGAAGTGAGTTTTTAGATTGGCGCAAGTTAGAGCGATCCTGCATAAGCAGTCAAGCACGCACTCAGGTCTACTTCTGTCACCCATATCATTCCTGGGAAAGGGGCACAAATGAACAAGTAAATGGCCATATACGACGATTTATACCCAAGGGATGTTCGATAGCAAAATACAGCACAAAAACAATATTAAAGATCCAAGAATGGCTAAATGATTACCCTCGTAAGGTTTTACAAGGCAAATGCGCTAACGAAGTAGTTGAAGAAGAACTAAGAAAGTGTTCATAGCTAAAGCATAGCCCGTTCCGCCCAGACCCAAACCGCCCAGAAAGAAGCGAAAACGACAAGATTTCCAAGATAACATTTGACAGAGAAAAAGTGTTTCACTTTAACTTGCAATTTGCGTGCAATTACAAATAGCCAAAAATCGCTTGTCAAACATATTAGTGTTTGTTATACTGTATAAAATGTGATCAATATTGTAGCAGTAATGTAACTGCTGACCAAAACTTTAATTATAGGGGGGCAAATGTTGTCCAAGTATAAAGCTTTTTTATTCGATCTTGATGGGGTTATCTGCGATACGGCAAAGTATCACTATCTTGCATGGAAGCGCCTTGCCGACATGTTGGACATACCTTTTGATGAAGAGGCAAACGAGGCTTTCAAGGGCGTAAGCAGGATGCGCTGCATGGAGCTGTTGCTAGGGTTTGGAAATCGCACTGCCGATCAAGAAGAAATGGTACGGCTTGCCAACATGAAAAATGATTGGTATGTCGAGTATCTGCATGAGTTCAATCGCTCAGAACTATTGCCGGGTGCCCTCGATGTGCTTGAAGAGTGCCGCAAACGTGGAATAAAAACCGCCATCTGCTCTGCCAGCAAAAATGCACCCATCATTTTAAGCAGACTGGAAATTATGGATTACTTCGATGCTGTAATAGACGGCAACAAAACAACTAAAGCAAAGCCCGACCCCGAGGTCTTTTTACTCGGAGCAAAAGAGCTTGGTGTGAACCCAACAGAGTGTGTGATCTTCGAGGACGCTCTTGCAGGGGTACAGGCCGGAAAGTCTGAAAACATCTATGTCGTGGGAATTGGAAAACCCGAAAACCTGCCCGGGGCGGATATTGTAATCGATGACCTTGCACATCTTGACATTGATTCCCTTCTTAATACATAAGGATAAGTCAATCAACATCGAGTTTACTAAAATTTAGGCTTTTATAATAATTAAGTTGTGTGAAAGGGGATTTTAAGCATGGTAGATTTAAAAGCAAAACCTTTTTATCTGGACGATGAAGCAATAAAATGGGTCGAGGAGACCATCGAAGGCATGTCCATCGAAGAAAAAATTGGACAACTCTTTTGCCCGGTTGGTTTTTCAACTGATCCAGAAGTCCTTAAAGCAATGCTTAGCAAGGGTATCGGCGGAATGATGTATCGTGCCGGCTTAGGCAAGGACATTCAGGACACCCACCGTTTCCTCCAGGACAACTCTAAAATACCGCTTCTATTGGCAGCAAATCTTGAAGCAGGCGGCGTCGGCTCAGCAATAGACGGCACAAACTTCGGAAAGCCAATGCAGGTAGCCGCTACAGATGATGAGGAGCAGGCATATCGGCTCGGTCTGATCTCATGTAGCGAAGGCGCAGCAGTCGGTTGTAACTGGTCCTTTGCTCCTATAGTTGATATCGATATGAACTTCAGAAATCCCATAACAAACCTCCGTACCTTTGGAGATAGTGCAGAGCGCGTTCTTCGGATGGGACTTGCATATCTAAGAGGCGCTGATGAAGCAGGAGTTGCTGTTTCCATTAAGCACTTCCCCGGCGACGGAGTGGATGAGCGAGATCAACACCTTCATGTAACCCAGAATGATCTGTCCGCCGATGAATGGGATGCCACATTTGGCATGATCTACAAGGGCTTGATTGACGCAGGCGCAAAAACCGTCATGGTGGGCCACATTTCACAGCCCGCCTGGGCAAAGAAAATCAACCCTGACCTGTCGGAGGAAGATGCATATCTGACCCCTGCTACGCTATCGCCCGAAATCCTTAACGGACTTCTGCGAGAGCACCTCGGCTTCAACGGTATGATAGTCACAGACGCCACCCCCATGCTGGGCTTCACATGTGCTATGCCTCGTGAACTGGCCGTTCCGACCAGCATTGCTGCCGGTTGCGATATGTTCCTGTTCAACAAGAGCTTTGACGAAGACTACGAGTTTATGATGCAGGGCTACAAAAACGGAATTCTTACTGATGAGCGTCTGAATGAAGCCCTTACAAGGATCCTAGGTCTAAAAGCCTCTCTTGGGCTCCACGTCAAAAAACAAAACAATACACTCGTTCCAACTGAAGAAGCTCTCTCAATTCTCCACTGCGATAAGTATGTGGAGTGGGCGAAAGAATGCGCTGACAAATCTGTTACACTCGTAAAGGATACAGCCGGACTACTACCGATCACTCCTGAGAAGTACAAGAGGATCGCTCTGTTCGTATCAGAGGGCGGCGGCTACTTCGGCGAAACCTCAGGTCTTGAAGAAAAAATCAAGGCAGCACTTGAGGCGGAGGGGTTTGAAGTACTCGACCCACCAGCCGGAGGATACATTACCGACAAGCCGGTAACTGTTGACAGCTTCAAGAACAACTATGACCTTGCCCTTTACGTCTTTGACTTCCCGACTGCTTCAAATAACACAGTTATCAGAATTTCCTGGAAGGGCGGTCTTGGCGGCGCTAACACTCCCTGGTTCTCAAAGGAGATCCCCACCATGGCCATTAGCTTTGCAAACCCCTATCACCTGCTTGATGTGCCAATGATGAAAACATTTATCAACGCATACACAAACAACGAATTTACAATGCCAGCAGTCATCGAAAAGATGATGGGTCGTTCTCCATTCAAGGGTAAGAGCCCGGTAGACCCCTTCTGCGGTAGAGTTGACACTAAATTTTAGTAAGTGTTCCCTATACAAAACTGAATAGAAAAAGGCGGGAGTTCGGCAAGTATGCTCCCGCCTTTTATAATGCCCATTTTTTTGGACGCGGGTGGATGGGTGTGTGGACAGGGGAGACTGGTTCTTGTCCATTGGGCACAGAAATGTAGACGCGGCGCCTGGTTCCCTGCCCATTGGTCACTGTAATGTGGACGCGGCGACTGGTTCCTTATCCACTAAAGACAGTACCAGTCCCCGCGTCCTCCTCTGTCCACATCGAGCTTGATCTATGCCTTCATGAAAACGTAGATAAACGCATATCCTTAATACATAAGTATCAAACAAGCTGTTATAAACAGCTATATGCCCGGGAACACTTAGTGTAAAATTATCGTTGGGAAAAAACAAAGGGAAAAGCTAAAAAGCCCTTCCCTTGGCATACAAACCTTGTTAAGATTAGTTTGTTAAGAAAAATCAAAAGGTGGTGTATGCAATAATGATTCTAACTGATAGTGGGAAGAAATACAAGATAGAATTTGAAGAACTAGAGAGAAGAGTCTTTGATATGTGCATGTCCGAGGGCCGGGCAATAATGTCTGAGATAATGTCAGAACTTGATGAGCAACTTTTCAAGAATTGTGACAAGAAGGTATACAAGAGTGAAGGACGTCGGAAAACCAATCTTAAGACGCTTATGGGAGCGGTTGATTACAGTCGACGTGTGTACCGAACACCAGATGAAAGCGGGGGAAATGACTTTGTTTTTCTTCTTGACGAGATGCTTGGTATTGATGCACCAGGGAAAATGAGTAATGTTGTATCTACATTGATTGCGACATCAGCCTGTGAGAGCGATTACCGTGAAGTTTCAGAGAAGGTAAGCACACTGAGTGGTTTGAGCATTTCACACACAACAGCTTGGTCGGTTACACAGGCAGTAGGCGCCCGTGTACTAGAGCATGGCGAAGAACTGGCAACGAGAGCTAAAAACAACGCGGGAACCGGTCAAATTGAAAGCAACATACTTTTTGAAGAACTAGACGGGGTTTGGCTAAAGCTTCAAGGTGAATCCCGTAAAAGGCTAGGACATTCCAAGGAGATGAAGGTGGCAATCGCCTATGATGGCATCAAGGAGATGCCCGGAGGACGGCGTAGACTATCTGACAAGGTTGCCTGTGCGAGTTTCGAGGGCGTTAAAGATTTTATTGAACTCAAAGAAGGTGTCATCGCATCAGTTTACAATGTTGATGAAATCGAACTACGCGTGCTTAATGGCGATGGAGCTAGTTGGATCAGCGCTCAAACAGATGCAGACACAATATACCAATTAGACCCTTTTCATCGAAACAGAGCAATTCGCAAATTTGTAAATGATCCTGACCTATGTCGTGAGATGCTGACATTGTTATACAATCAAGAAATAGACATGCTCTTAAAGGTTATTGATGCATCCATAAACAGCACAGAGGATGAGTATGAACAGGAAAAGAGGAAAGCCCTATATAATTATTTCAATAACAACAAGGACGCTCTGACATCTTACACCAGTCGAGGTGTAGATATCCCAGAAGTCAATCCTGGCTTGCTCTCAGGCACTTGTGGAGCCATGGAGAGCAATGTATTTACGATGGTTGGTAACAGAATGAAGGGCGGGCGGGAAAGCTGGAGTGTAGAAGGAGCAAACCATTTGGCTGCATTGCTTTGTCTAAAGCAAACAGGGCGACTGGAACATACACTCTCAGTGATGGGGGAAAAGATGCCTTCGGCCCAATTTAAAGGCATTCTAAGTGCGGCTAAAGCACATGAAAAGGTAGGTAAGGGATATAGCGGTTTCAAGCGAGCGGAAATACCTAACATGTCATGGATCAAAGGATTTCTCGGACTGAAACCATTGAGCAAGCTGCGTTTCTAGTGCTCTTTTGCGTAACAGGATAATCTGAAGAAATTATCTAGATGAGACAAGTATTGATGCGATATTGGTTGTTTTTATGCCGCGAAAGGTTCTTGATATGAGTGCAGCGCATGTTAGGTTGTTTTGCCAAGGCAACCATAGACGCCTTTGCGGCGTAGTGTTGCCGCGTTGCCCCAAAAACAGGCGCTGCTCGAGGCTCATGTCAAGAACACCGTGGAATAAATCCTTAAAAAGCCTACTTTAAAAACGACTTGGTTTGTACCCAGAATTTCCCACAGGGGAAATCCCAACGATTACTTGACACTTACCATATACGAACAGTTCGGACAATTTAGGTAAATATATAAAGCAACACCCTCACACTAATATGTAATGTGCTGTATTCATAAATGGCACTTGCTCTGTTGACGATTGACTGCGATATGAAAGGCATTGGCAATTTCAAAGCAGATGTAAATCAAAGACACAAGGTATGCGGGTGTTGTTTTATGTTTGCTATTTTCTATCACGATGTAAATAGAGCCTTAATATGGTATAATCAGAAAAAAATGTATAGGCGGTAGAAAGACGGAAATGTTTGAATTATGTCGCCCCAACAAGATAACTAGTGATGAAAGTCGAAATAATAGATCTATCATGAACTTAGAGTTAGAGGTCCCAGTGAGTAAACAATATTCATATATCAGGACAACAAAGAGCGCTAAAAAGAAAACATTCTCTATGCGCCACATACCACTAGTATTATTGTTAGCAATGCTGTTTTCCAGCATCAACTGTCTTGCCACTGGTGCCGACGTACCTTCCTATTGGGCGGCTGATGAAATTGTCCGAGCCAATGAATTGGATATTGTTCCGCAAACTCTGCTTTCACACTATCAAGATGCCATTAACCGTGAAGAATTCGCACAATTAACTAAACAAACGCTTTGCGTTATCGATCCTGCTCTGTCTGATACCACACTTGACAGCCAATATTTTAGCGACACAGACAGCGATGCAGTAATGTTTTGCGCAACTCTTGGTATCGTGAACGGTTACGGGGATGGCACGTTTCAGCCATCTTTGAAAATCAAGCGTCAGGAAGCTGCAAAAATGCTATACATGGCTGCATATACACTTGGCAAGGCAACTACATGCCAGGATGGTCTTCATGTTTTCGCCGATAGTGAAGATATTTCAACTTGGGCCTATTTGTATGTACAGTGGGTCTATGAAGCAGGAATCATGCAAGGAATCAGCGACAACCAGTTTGACCCCTTCGGTACCTACACGCGTGAGCAGGCCGTACTTACGATGTTGTGTCTGTATGACTATACAATGGGCAACACCGGTCAAAAGATTGCTTCTGACCGTACAATAACTTGCAGCAACGGCGACATCAGAATTCATAATGCTATCGATTCACTATCTGGTGGTACTCTGTTTACCCGAAACTACGAGATATTTAACGGTGATTGGGTAACGATGGGCAGCTATGTCAGCAATGGCGCTGCCTCCGGCACAACGCTTGTAGCTCGGTTTTTGACGGACTCAGATTGGGGCCAAATAAAATATTATGACAGGACCAACGAAAAGTGGGTCATCACTGAACTAAAAGCGGGTACTTACAATGCCAGCATGATATGCGTTATGTCCGGCTCGGTCAACTATTTCTTTTATACTCCACGTGCCTGGAAAATACACACAAACTGCACACTTGAGGAAATGTCCAATCACAATGGCTACCTCAATATTCGCCAAGGCGCCGACAGCTTTACTATCGAGCTATATGCCTACAATTTAGGATCAGACCTTCGTTCCGACTTTACTTGTGTCAGCAGCCGCAAGGAGTCATTGATTGATTGGACGCATCCAAATGCAGAAAATCTATGGAAGACTTACACCTTGGAAGGCGACGGCAAATGGTGTTATGACGGCTATTATTTTCCCGCTCCTGAATCCTATATCCCTAGCGGCCCTAATTATTACTATCGCCTCCCTGCCGCTTACTTGCTACGCAGTTTTTTGGCTGTTCAATCAGTACACCGTGTGGCACTGGATTTGAGTCTTTGTATGATGGACACATTGGCACAACAGCAAAATAGCGAGGGCTTCTTCCCTACCATGTCCGGCAGTACCTGGCTGTGGGATGACTACGGTATAAGGGCAGGATTCTATGACACACGATTCAATTCCGATCTGGTTGAAATGTTCATCAACGGATATTCGAAATATGGCGGCGACCTGTATTTTGAAACACTCCAAAAGTATTCGGACTTTTATATTGAATATGCCAATGAACATCACCGCACCACAGCAAAGGGCGGCTGGTTTGTAGATGACTATTACCATCCGACAGGCAACCGCCGCACTCATACTTCGCTTAATCACCAGCTTCAAGAAATCATTGTGCTGTATAAACTCTCGGATATGTTGTCACGCAGCGATCTTTCAGCACTGGCAGACAAGCTGCTTCTGGCAATCGAAGACTCCGGAGCGGATTGGATACGCAAAGATAAAAACCTACATTATTCATATAGTGCCGACGGCACCTATGGCGGCACTGATTATCCCTACTTGACATATAACGACTTGTATAACTTGCAGAAATTATTAGCAGCTCGCACCGGTAAAACCAATGACACACTAACCATGCTCATGAAGTATAAAAAAGCCTGGATGGATACCAACGGCGTTACAGGCTATTTGAAATAAGTCATTTTGCTTATTTGATGCGGTTGCTAAAAAAGATCTTTTGTGCATAACGCTACGCAACGCTTATATTATGTAAAACTGTTAAACAACGTACATATTCCCGAGACGTTTACTTCCACACCATATAAAATGTCTATTATTTATGCCATATAAGTGTGCTAACTGCCTGGCCATAAGCAGGATCAGTCGTCAGGCATTATATACTTCAGACGATGCCAGCTTGCGCATAGAAAAAAACGTCCTGCCGGTTAACAGCAAAACGCTTTATGAGCATAGTAATATAGAGCTAGAAATAGGGGCACTGTTCATCCTCAAAAGGTTACCCTCGTTAGATATGTTTCCAACCATGTGGGGAATATCATGGTGGTTTCCTGCCTTAATGCTTTGCTGCGATTGTTCTGTTCAACCTCTCCGACATCATGATCATCAGTACTACGAAAAACAACAAATAGAAAGGGTACAATCCGATATTTATTTTGTCAGCAATAACTCCAAATATGGGTGGCATCAAGGTACTACCTGTATAGGCACTCGCCATTTGTATACCAATGATCGCTTGTGAATTTTGTGGACCAAAGTTTGATGGGGTCGAGTGGATGATTGCAGGATAAATCGGTGCACATCCCAGACCGACTATTATAAGCCCAGCCAAAGCAGTTATATTGCTTTTAAGCGGAAGTATGATCAAAAATATCCCGAAAGCTATAATCGTCAAACCATAGCGTATCATCTGTTTATCCCCAAATTTGTCCGATATAAATCCACACAGAAACCGCCCGAATGTTATACCTATATAAAACAATGATGCAAATTGAGCGGCGATTTCAGTATCTACTCCACGATGTATAACAAGATAACTGCTTGCCCACAATCCAGCAGTTGTTTCAAGGGCGCAATATCCAAAAAAAGTGATAAGTACTAACTTGACACCCTTTATCTTTAAAGCTTGTCGCAAGCCCACAACTTCAGACTTATCCTCAGAACCATTACTGGATTCATTATTGCCTGTGTTGTTCCTTTTCCACAGCGGAAGACTAATGAAAAGAAAAGCTGTCAAAATTATCTGCACGATCGCGACGGAACGATATCCACTATTCCAACCGTAGCCGCCAATCAAGCTATAACTCATTATATAGGGACTAATCGCCGCGCCAACTCCCCAGCAACAATGCAACCAGTTCATATGGCGTGATGTGTAGTGTAATGCTACATAGTTGTTCAGCGCAGCATCAACTGCTCCTGCTCCAAGTCCATATGGGATTGCCCAAATGCACAGCAAAATAAAGGAGTTTGATATAGAAAAACCGAAAAGGGCTGCTGCAGTCATAAAAACACTTATCGAAGTCACGAGTCCTGCTCCAAGCTTTCTTGTGACTCTGTCAGACAGGAGGCTCGATACTATAGTTCCGCTTGAAATAATCATTGTTATGACGCCAGCGTATGAAATAGGGACATTTAGCTGCTCATGCATAACAGGCCATGCTGAACCAATCAGTGAATCA
>JAAYOS010000025.1 GCA_012520195.1 Clostridiales bacterium
TATGAGATAGCACACGTCAATGAGTGCCTGCGCAAAGGACTCTATGAGTCACCTGTAATGACGTGGGCAAAAAGTATGTCCGTGATGAAGCAATGCGATACATTGAGACAGCAATGGGGGTTGAAGTATCCGTTTGAATAACAGGAACTAGGAAGAACGTGTTGCTCTTGGTGGTCTAGTACAAAAAGAAACCACCAAACGGTGGCCTCTCGATAAACATTGTTTGCTTTTTTATGAAGGAAGTAAAGTTACAAATTTCACCGAGTAGAGATCACACATAATATGGGTGCGTGAGTTGACATCCTCGAGTACAAAGTAGTTCGTTCCCACCTCAACGATCCTACCGTTTCTGTCTGTGTACTGGTTTGAACCGATAATGAACTCTGCGCGTACAAATCTGCCGATATTCCGTCTGAGAAAAGCAGGTATATAACCCTCTTCTGTAGCTGGAGGAGGTCCCTCTACATCCATTATAGGTTGCTGCTGTACAGTAACCGGACCTTGTACGGGGGCTGATTCCTGTCGTGATTCAGATGACAAGAGTGGATCGTCGAAACGAAAGTTTAAGTCACGGGAATTTGATGGTGTGGTCTTTAGTGAGCGTGTTGTGTGTGACGAATCAGGGTTGAGTCCTTTAATATCTAACCAGTTTAGATTATTGCTCATGTTTATCAATCACCTCTCTATAGTCATGTTTGAGCGTAGGAGGGCATCGGGTTATAGTAGCAATGGTCTCTTACTCTTGTAAACCAGTACCCTGTCCGATTGTATGGGAAGAAGTTTGGACATTGGGGCCTGAAGGGGTTCATATACCATAGAGTTTCAGAACCGACCCCGGAGTGGATGCCTCCGTTGATTGCCCAGTCAGCCACCTCAAAATGAATGGCTTCCGGTGTGGCTGCCCACACATTCTGTGGGTTTGGTACCCCTCCGACAGTTGTCATCATGCAGGTGAACTGGCCGGGCTGCTCAATCACTCTGCGAATGCTTCCCCTGCCTGTTCTTGCATATTCCCCGTAAGTTACCCTTGTCCGATTCATCACACAAGTAGCTACGGCTTCCATGCCGGAGCGTCCTTCACCTCCTGCTTCACATTTTATGAGCCGGGCAAATAATTCTCTGTTGTCCACATATTTCACCTCAATTATAATTTATTCTGGAGTAGCGTTTTTGTTACAAGGAGCTCTAGCCGAAATCCCCTAGGTTTAGCCATGGGGAGCGGCAATGTGGAACTTGAGAAGTCATTATTGTCCAAACACCGCATATATTTAGTTATCATTTGAATATGCGGGGGACGTATGGATATCCTTTTTGTAATAATATATCTGGGTGTTCTGCTATTTAACGGAATACGTCAGAGCTATAAGATCAAGAATATCAAAGATTATTCGGTCTCAACTCGCAAATACGGGCTTTTTGTAGTGTTTGCATCGATGTCCGCCTCTTTCATAGGGGGCGGTTTCTGTTCGGGGAATGCTGCTGAGGTCTACAGACGGGGCATTGGGAATATTGTTGCGATGTTCGGGTTTTCAGTGGGCCAAATCCTCATTGGGCGCCAAATTGTTGCCAAATCCAGGTTGCCCGCAGGTGCTCTCTCGCCTGGGACTATAATGCGACAGAGTTACGGGATGGCTGGACAAGTCACGACTGGCATATGTTCAACAATGCTGAGTATTGGTCTGTTAGGTGCCCAGATAGCGACGATCGGTGCTATGTTTAATGTGCTTCTCCATGTGCCGTTTGTTGCGGGGGTACTTATCGGGTTTGCGGTTATTCTTGTCTATTCAACTGCAGGAGGAATGAATGCGATAATCACTGCAGAGTTAGTGGAGTTTCTTCTACTGATAGTCGGACTTCCCATACTTCTTATGTACTCGATGAAGTATGTCGGAGGATCTGGGGCTATCATTGCACACACACCTGAATCCTATCTAAATATCCTTAACGAGAAAACGCCCTGGGAGCTCATTTCGCTTTTCTTAACGATGATGGTAGGAGAAGCGCTGACACCGCCATTTATCCAGCGTATGCTTGTTGGCAAGGACCGGGGTACAATATCTCGCGCAACCATACTCAGTGGGGTAATATCAATACCTGTCTTTATGATTACTGGGACAGTTGGCCTCTGTGCCTATATAGCAAACAGCGGTCTGGAGCCTGATCTCGCAATGTCGTACATGGTGATGAGGGCACTACCTCCGGGCCTTAAGGGGATCGTAATTACTGCTATGCTTGCAGTTGTAATGTCATCGGCCGATGGGTGTCTCTCGAGTGCATCGATTGGAATTGTGAGCGATGTTATTAGTCCTTTGAGCCGCAGGAGAATAAAGCCCGAAGCTCTGTTGCGAATAGCCCGTGTTTTGAACATAGTAGTGGGTATGAGTGCTATGCTTATGGCCATTTTGATGAAAAACATATTTAAGATACTACTGTTAGCTTACTCTGTGTGGAGTCCGATAGTTTTGGTGCCGATGGTGTCCGCAATTTTAGGTGTCAAGGGCGGGAAAAGAGCATTTGTAGCAAGCGCTTCCGGAGGTGCACTGTCTTCTATGATTTGGCGATATGCCGTGGGCGAGCCGTTTGGGCTTAGTGCAACAACAGTGGGTTTTGTAGTCTCACTCTTTCTTTTTCTTGTTTTTAGAGAAGCCAAGAGCGAGCGGGAGTTCACAAATTGTTTACCACCTGTAGGCGCAAGAAACTCTTGACAAGAGTTGACGCGGGTGGTAAATTATAATTAGCACTCAAAACGAGAGAGTGCTAATGATATTATTGAGTAAAATAAGGTACATACTCCTTACAGAGGAGGTGACGTAAATGCCTCTCAGCGAGCGCAAGAAAATAATTTTGAAAGCTGTTGTTGAAAACTTTATAGTAAATGCTGAGCCAATCGGCTCCAAAACGCTGGCCGCGGAAACGGGGCTTAATTTGTCTTCTGCAACTATCAGAAACGAGTTGAGCGAACTTGAGAGCCTGGGGTATCTTGAGCAGCCGCATACATCCGCCGGAAGGATACCATCAAACCTTGGCTACAGAATATACGTTGATGATTTAATGAATTCTCAGAATATACCGAGAAACGAGGCTGAGAAGATAGAACGTGCGCTGTTCAGACGTTTACGTGAGTTAGATGAGCTTATTGCCGAGGCCGGCAGGCTCATTTCTGACTTAACGAACTATGCTGCATTTTCATCACTTTCCCAGGCTGGAAATGTGTATTTGCGTCGGGTGGATCTCATCCCCGTTGACAGAGACTCATTTGTGATAGTCCTAATCTATTCTGCAAATATCATCAAGAATACGATCAGTAAAAGACAGCCAGAAATAACAGACGAAAAGCTCTACATCATATCTACACTGCTCAATGTACGCTTTTTTAATAAGCTTCCAGTAGTTGTGGATGATGAGTTTGTTCGTGAGGTGGCGGAACGAAGCGGAACACCAGTCCCCTTTGTCCATGGAATTTTAGAATATATCTGTCAATCGTCGACAAGTGTTGAGCAAAATAAGGTTTATACCAACATTGCCACAAACATTCTGGACCTTCCCGAGTACCAGGATGTCAGCCGCGCAAGGCGGCTCATAAGCTACATGTCGGATACTGAATCGCTTGCCAGCATGGCTATGCCGGCTGATACAAAATTGAAGATTCTCATTGGTCCGGAAAACGTACAGGAAGAGCTAAAGGATTCTAGCGTCATAATGGTCAGCTACGATATGGGTGGTGGAATGCGAGGAATGATCGGTGTTGTCGGTCCGACGCGTATGGACTATCCAGGTGTGGAATCAAGACTGAGATATTTTTCAAGACGCCTAAACAGATTCCTCAATGGGGAATGTGCAGAGAATGAGTAAGTGATAAATATTCGGTTTGCTGCAATATTAATATACAAAAAGCGAGGTATGAATATTGAAGAAGAGTGAAAAACCAAAGCTCGATCTCGAGAAAGATAATATCTCTCCCGGCGACGAGCAAGTGGCCGATCAGGACCAAACAGTCGAGAACGGGACATCCCAGAACGAAAACGGTAAAGAAGAAAATCACAGTGATAACTCCGAACAGGATGTTACAGAAACACAGGCTGAGGCCATATCTGATGAGGATGCGCAGGACGCCGCTACTGAGATTGAAAAGGAGCTGGAGGACTTAAAAAACACATATCTGCGACTGATGGCGGAGTATGACAATTACCGCAAACGCACAGCAAGGGAGAAGGAGTCATACTACACACTTTCAAAATCTGAGACTGTAAAGGCATTTCTCCCTGTTTATGACAATCTTGAGCGCGCAGTCAACAACCCCACATCAGATGAGGCGTACAAAAAGGGTATCGAGTTGATATTTCAACAGATAAAGGAAGTGTTTGGGGCATTAGGGGTTACCGAGATTGAAGCGGAGGGCGTGAGCTTCGACCCCGAAAAGCATAATGCAGTTATGCACATAGAGGATGAAAAGTACGAGGAAAACAGTGTAGTAGAGGTTTTCCAGACGGGGTTCGAGGTTGATGGATATGTGATTCGCCACGCCGTAGTTAAGGTTGCTAACTAGATGGAGCAGGACTCAATTCCATCCAGCCATAACCGTATATATATATATTTATAACTGAATAATATTGGAGGAATATAGCGATGTCTAAAATTATTGGTATAGATCTTGGCACAACCAACTCGTGCGTTGCCGTTATTGAGGCAGGCGAGCCGGTTGTTATCCCTAATGCAGAAGGGGCCCGCACATCTCCTTCCGTTGTTGCTTTTTCGAAAGATGGCGAGCGGATGGTCGGACAGGTTGCAAAGCGCCAGGCAATAACGAATCCGGAGCGCACGATTGCATCCATTAAGCGTGAAATGGGGTCCGATCATAGAGTAAATATCGATGGAAAGGCCTACACACCCCAAGAGATTTCTGCCATGGTACTACAGAAGTTGAAGAGCGATGCAGAGAGTTATCTAGGTACTAAGGTTACACAGGCTGTTATTACCGTCCCCGCTTACTTTACTGACTCACAGCGTCAGGCTACAAAGGATGCCGGTAGGATTGCCGGTCTTGAGGTACTACGTATAATCAACGAGCCGACGGCAGCAGCGCTTTCGTACGGCCTTGATAAAGAACATGACCAAAAAATTATGGTGTATGACCTCGGAGGCGGAACCTTCGACGTCTCAATACTTGAGATTGGTGACGGTGTTCTAGAGGTTCTCGCTACAGCAGGAAACAACAAGCTGGGCGGCGACGACTTCGACGACAGGGTAATGAATTGGCTGGCATCAGAGTTTAGAAAGTCCAGCGGTGTAGATCTGACCGGAGATAAGATTGCTATGCAGCGCTTGAAAGAAGCGGCAGAAAAGGCAAAGATTGAGCTATCCAGTGTCACCACAACCAACATTAACCTGCCATATATCACTGCCGATGCCACAGGACCCAAACATCTCGACATGACTCTAACACGTGCAAAGTTCAACGAACTTACCGCAGACCTTGTGGAGAAAACAGCTGGTCCCATGCGCCAGGCTATTGAGGACTCGGGGCTCAGTACCGATGAGATTTCAAAGGTCCTTCTGGTTGGTGGTTCTACACGTATTCCTGCTGTTCAGGAGCTTGTCCAGAAGTTTACCGGTAAGGAACCCTTTAAGGGCATTAACCCCGACGAGTGTGTAGCCATGGGAGCTGCCATACAGGCCGGAGTTCTTGGCGGCGATGTTAAGGGTATCGTTCTGCTTGACGTCACTCCGCTAAGTCTTGGAATCGAGACACTTGGCGGTGTATTTACCCGACTCATTGAGAGAAACACAACAATTCCAACAAAAAAGAGCCAGATATTCTCAACTGCTGCCGACGGACAGACCTCGGTTGAGGTCCACGTGCTGCAGGGTGAGCGCGAGATGGCCGCATACAATAAGACTCTTGGAAGATTCCATCTTGACGGCATAGCCCCGGCACCTCGCGGAGTACCGCAGATTGAGGTTACCTTCGATATAGACGCCAACGGTATTGTCAATGTTAGCGCTAAAGACCTCGCTACAGGCAAGCAACAGAACATAACCATAACAGCATCAACAAACATGAGCAAAGAAGATGTTGAGGCGGCTGTTAAGGAAGCTGATAGGTTTGCGGCCGAGGACAAAAAGCGCCGTGAAGAGGCGGATGCAAGGAACCACGCCGATCAGATGGTGTACCAGTGTGAGAAGACACTAAATGAGTTAGGTGATAAGATAACACCTGAAGAGAAGTCGAAGGTTCAGGATGCCATCGACCGTCTGAAAGAAGCACTTAAGGGTACAAACATCGATGAGATAAAGAATCTGACAGAGGAGCTCACCAAAGAGTTCTATGCTGTAAGTGAGAAGCTCTATAAGGATGTCGGAGCTCAACAGGGAGATGCAGGTGCTCCAGGCGGATACGATGCCGGACCTGACAGCAGCCCTGCTGGCGACGGGCCTGTGTATGATGCGGAATACAAGGTTGTCGATGAGGATGAGGAAGAGAAGTAATAAAACTAACCTATAGGACGGTGCAGCATGCCCGATAACAAGAGAGATTACTACGAGGTGCTAGGCCTTGAAAAGGGTGCCTCGGAGGATGCGATAAAAAAGGCATATCGTAAGCTTGCAAAGAAGTATCACCCGGATGTTAATCCGGGTGATACTCAGGCTGAGGAGCGCTTCAAGGAAGTAAATGAAGCATATGAGGTTCTGTCCGATGCCGACAAGAGGAGCAGGTATGATGCGTATGGACACGCCGGCGTAGATCCAAACTTTACGGGTGGCGCCTCCCAAGGATGGGGAGGATTCAGCGGCTTTGGAGGGTTTGAAGACTTTGACCTGGGCTCCATTTTCGATTCATTCTTTGGGGGTGGAGCTACAGGGTCAAGCAGGAGAACAGCTGCAAGACGTGGCGAGGATATCCATACCACAATTATGCTTTCCTTTGAGGAAGCTGCTTTTGGTTGCGAAAAAGAGATAAGCATAACTCGAATTGAAGAGTGTTCTGAATGCAGTGGTACTGGCGCTGAAAAGGGCACAGCTGTCGAAACCTGCACAAGATGTAGTGGAACAGGACAGGTACGCTCTACCAGGCGTACTCCGCTCGGCGTGATTTCGAATACCGAAACCTGTTCGGAATGTCGGGGGTCGGGAAAAACTATCAAAACACCGTGCAGTGAATGCCACGGAGTGGGTAATGTGCGGAAGAGTAGAAAGATCAAGCTAAGTGTCCCTGCAGGAATTGACGAGGGGCAGACAATATCCCTGAGAAATGAGGGCAACAGTGGCCGTAACGGCGGCCCTAGCGGTTCGTTACTTGTGACCGTACAGATTCGCCCACATCCCATCTTTACACGAAACGGGACCTCGGTAATTTGTGAACTCCCCATAACAATTATTCAAGCAGTTCTCGGTGCAGAGGTAGAGGTACCTACGCTTGATGGAAAGGTTAAGTACACCATTCCGGAAGGCACACAGTCAGGCACGACCTTCCGACTGAAGGGGAAGGGTATTCCACGCTTACATTCCTCCTCTCGAGGCGATCAGTACGTTAAAGTGTTCGTTGAGATTCCGAAGAACCTCAGCAAGAAGCAAAAGGATCTGCTGAGCCAATTCGGAGACTCACTCGCAGATGATAACTACGAGAAGCGTAAAAGCTTTTTCGATAAAATAAAAGATACCTTTTCGAAATAACGACTGAATAAAGGTAGTATACCGAAATCAGGAAGAGATATGACACAGTCACCGCTACATACGCAAGCGAGTTGACGGGTTGAGGGTAAGTGCAAAATAGTAGATTTGATAAAAGGGCCAGTCTCCCTAAAGCAAGGAGACCGGCCCTGGATTTTGTAGTACTGTGCTTGGAACATTAGCTAGGCTGTCACTAAGAATTTGGGTTCTATAATAAATGTTGGGGTTCATGAAATAGAACTCCAACATTTTTCACTAAATTTGGATAAAGATATAGAGCATAACGTGAA
>JAAYOS010000166.1 GCA_012520195.1 Clostridiales bacterium
TCAAATGAGGCGTATCCCGTTCCCATATCATCTATTGCTATGCCAAGCCCAAGCTCCTTACATTTCTCGATATTTTTGACTGCAACAGTCTGTTTCTCCACCAGAGAATCCTCTGTAACTTCAATAACCAGATTGTTACGCTTAAAACTATATCCTTTAAGAACTGATTCAATTTTCTCTGTAAATTTCTCGTCTGATAATGTCATCTGGGTAATATTACAGGAGACCCTAAACTCCTCGTTTCCTGAACGATGTATTTCCTCTAACAAGTCACAGGTCCTCCTGAAGATATATAGGTCGTATTCCTCAATCAACCCGATTTGAATGACTAAGTCCAGGTATTCACTGATACGCAGGATGCCCTTTTCTGGATGCTCCCAACGCGAGAGTAACTCGGCACATTTTATCTCTTCGGTTCTAGCATCTACTACAAACTGTAGATAGGGTCTAAACTCGCCGTTTTTCAATCCGTCAGCAATCTGCTTTTTGTACTTTTCATTATTATTGTCTAGAAGTAGTACTTCGGGATCAGCGAAGACAATCAACTTTTTTGTGTCAATAGCTCTACGGTAACCCCGAATTGCATTATAGACAACTTCTTTACTATCCCTGTCATTAGGTCTAAGTCGATAGATTCCACATCGGAAAATTGCCTTAAGCTGAGCCGGGATCAATCTATCGTACTTATTGAGCTTTTCTATTAGCTCCACAGCCCACATCTTGATATCGTCCTTGCTCATGGCGACACAAAGTGTAATAAACCCACCGTCAGAAATCTTGGCCACAGTTCCAAAATCCCCAACATTGCTACTTATAGTATCGGCTGCATATCTAACTAAGTCTCTGTATTCTTCGTTTCCAAAGGAGCTCAATATCTTGTCAGCATCAAAGCCGATGTATACCAAGTAGCTGACAGGACGTATTTTGTCTGTGATGTTTTTATAAAACCAGTTACTAAAATGTTCATCGTTCCCTAGTCCGGTCAGACCGTCAATATACATATGTTGTTTCTGTTTCAGTTTTTGTTTACGGTATTTGAATACCAAATATACAGATAACAAAATCAACACAAGGATGATACCGGAAGTAATCACAATTATGTGTAGCGGGATTTGATTCGTTCCAGCCTTTTCTGCAGAAGTGAGTGCTAATCCTACCATCCTTTTGTACGAAATGTTCGACAAAGCGCTTGTAAAGGCAGTCACAAAATTTTCATCAGCTACTTTTGTAAAGCCAAATGCTATAGGCTTTTCTTCTCCGTCTACCGGATACTCCAAAACAACATCACTAAACTCAATGAGTCCGGAATAGTCCTCCGTAGTGAGACAGCCGGACACGAGCTCAACCTGATGATTTCTCGTAAGCTGAAAGCGCTTGTCCTCTTTGCCACTTTCTATATATGTAAAGTCGTAACCAATCTCCTTGGAGATTTCCTCCAATATCACTGGCATAATTCCCATGTAGCATCCAGATTCTTCATCGTAGTACTCTACAGGATAGAGGTTGGGGTTTCCAGCAACATATATACTCTTGCTTTCGGCTGACGCTGCAGAAGTATGATATATGGCCGCAAAAGCAGATGTTGAGAGCAGCACACATACCACTAACACCGACGATATTATTATTCTAGAAGTATTATTCATTTGCTTCGACCTCAAAACATCTGCACCAAACTTATTCGAAATCGATCTTCTGTCTTTCGAGTTTATCCCATCTGTGCTTTTCACTACGATATCCTATTAGGGACGCCATTCTTACGAACGACAGAATAAACCTTAACCCCACCACTTCAGCAACACAGAGTCCTAGCGCAAACAAAGTGTCACGTAAAGATATCCTCATTTCGGACGTGTATACCCTGGAGAAAAATGCTGTCAAGGTAAACACCGAACCAAATACTGCATAGACTGAGTAGAGCATTATCATAAACGGAACATTGATTAGGTCAAAATAGAAAGCCAAAACCATTGTAAGTATTCCAAACAGTTCAATAAAGGGAGAAAGCAGTTCGTAAATCAGGAAGTAGAGATATGAAATAAAACTGACTGCGCCAAATTTTGCATTTGCAAACATACCCCTATGAATCCACATGCTTTGAAAAAGACCGATATGCCAGCGCTTCCTCTGCCTACATAAATCTTTTAGCCTTTCGGGTGCTTGTGACCAGCAAACGGCATCATGGGCATAGCGTATGCGGTACGGCATATTGTTATTTACACAGTATTCGTGCAGCTTAACTACTAGTTCCATGTCCTCACCAATAGTTGAAGGGTCATATCCGCCTGCTGCGATAACAGTTTCTTTTTTGAAGAGCCCGAAGGCACCCGAAATAATCAGAGAACCGTTGAATTTGTCGAGTAGAATCCTTGTAGCCAAGAAAGAGCGACTGTACTCCAGAACCTGCATAAAAGCGAGAGCATTCGAGGGCATTCTGTATCTCTTTACCCTTCCGTTTTCCAGGGTTACACCATTAGATGGATGGACAACTCCGCCAACTGCAACTATGTTCTCGTCTTCTAGAACACAACTAGCTATTTTCGAAAGAGAATCATACTGCAGCACAGAATCAGCATCCATGCATATGAAATACGGGTATTTGGCCGCATTTATCCCCATGTTAAGAGAGTCCGCTTTGCCGCCGTTTTTCTTCCTAATAAGTGTCAGTGGTACCTTAGCCGCAAAAGACTCAAAAATGCATTCTTCAGGTTGACATTGCACCCTCCTGACAATCGGCCTTCGAACCTCTACCATCCTAAAGGTTTCTATAAGTCTCTTAGATGTGGTATCGGTAGAGCCATCATCAACAACAATTACTTCGTAGTTAGTGTATTCGAGTGAAAGTAGTGACTTAACAGTTTCAACTATAGTAACTTCCTCGTTAAATGCCGGAACAATAACGCTGATTGGTGTGTAGTAGTCGCCCGAAAGAGTGCTTTTGAGCTTTTCCTGCTGCCGCTTTCGATAGAGAGTCGAGGAGCCAACAACAACTGACAGAAATAAAAAGGATGAATATCCTATCAGATAACAGATAAAGAATACGCCGACCCCGTCAAGAAAGGTCTTGATTAAATCAGTCACTCTTTAGCACCACCCTCTAAAGCAAGGAGCTCTCTAGCATCCAAATGGTACTGCATAATCTCTCTAGCATACCTGTCGTCACCCTCAAAGACCTCTATGAGGTCGGAGTAATGCAGTCCCAATTTCTCCAAGGAGTCTGCTGAGTTGTGCCTTACATGCCAATTTGAGCTATATAAATTCTTCTTCAGCGATTCTATAGTATCTTCACTGGGATACTCACTTAGTGCAGTGGAGGATACTGCGATATACTCCCAGCTTTCAGCTGTACGAGCGTCGTTGAATCTCAGCAATACTTTATGAGCATTAGGATTAGGATGTGTAGCAAAGTAACGAATGCAGGCAAAGCGCAACTCATTATCATGCCTATCGTCCAAAAGTAGTCCTAGTATTTCTTCCGAAAACTCCGCCGATGAAAGCCTGCAGAGGTTTATTATTGATACCTGCATATCTACTGTAAAGTCCCCCAACTCTGCCAGAAGACGCTTACAAATGGCATTACGGTTGGCGGTATGTCTTAAAATTCCCTCTGAAATCAGTTTCGTATTATATCGTACCTTCAGGTTATCAACTGTATGTAACGCGTCTGAAATACTGTCAATATCCTCGGAAGAGAATATGGCAAGCAAAGCATTTCTTCTACAGAAAAAATCCTGTTTGTGTAAGTATTCCATCATAATACGCATGATAGCATCAAATCCATCTACAGCCAGAATCTTGTATTTCGAAATTATGTATGGGAAGAATGCAGATTTTACAGGTGATCTCCCTTTATAGTACTTAGCAAGAGACAGTAAAGCGGGATAAATTTCTTGGAAATATTTCTGAACTGTTGAGCTATCTCTGTCGTATATTTCGGTCAACGCCTTATCAAAAGCAAGAAAATCTCCGACATTTCGAAGTCTTTTTACAAGGAATCGGATATGTTTTTTTTCTATCTGCAACTCGTTCTTTAGCCTTTTCATCTGAACCCCGAGTATACTGTTAAAGCTAGTGCTCTTTTTGTCAAGCTTTCTGTCATTGAACTTAAATACAAAAGCACTAACAATATTAAACACTATCATTGCAGCGGATATGGCCAAGTAAACATACAGCATAACCTCAACCTTCATTATTCGCCCTCCTTCCAAAGGCTCTGCAGAACATAATAGGAGTCCTTTAACCTTTCGTGGTAAGTGACTCTGTTTTTCCAACCTTTTAATGGCACCTTTTCGAGGAGTATGCGGCTTGAACTAACGTCAGCGGCAGCTCCGACATAAATGCTGTCGATTCTTATATACTCCACGCCGTAGTTGCCATCGTAATAATCGTCATGAATCTCCATGTTGGATGGGTCTGCAAAATTCAGCAACTGCCATGGCAATTTTACTTCGATATCATCCCCTGACACACAAAAATCAGCAAGGGAATTGAAGTTATCTGAACTTGGATTTGCGTTGCCATAAGTGAGCTTTCCGGTCTCATATGTTTCAGCTTCTGTTTTCTGCCCCATCATCAACAGAATATTCATCTGCAATATCATATCGATGTTTACAAACAGCGGCGAATTTGCGTCAGGTATGTTTTCAGCATAGTAAGTATTGCGCCCGTAAACAAATTCACTAAAGTTTGCTCGCAGTGACTCATAACGTTCCTGAACCATCAGCCGACTATTCTCTTTGCCGTCAATTACAAGAAGGAAATCTACCGCTCTGTCAAACTTAAGTCCATAATTATCACAGTAATTCGAACCCGTTTTTGGAGTTACATCTATCGGAATATATAGCTTATCCTCAGAAAAATCAAAATTCTCCTGCTTGATATAGAAATAGATAAACTTTTCGTCGTACTTCATCGATAACATCATCGAGGGTTCCTGTAGAACAACATCCTCTTCACCCCATTCAGAGACATCGCCGTCAACATAACAAACAGACTTCTCTGTACCGGGGTCAAAGGAGAGTAAACCAAAATACTGCTCGTTTGTCTGATAGTCCGACCAGTATGGGGTTCTTCTCAAATTCACCGCATACATCGTATTCCATGTCCGTTTAAACCACTCGTCCTGCCAGGAAAAAACACAGCCTCCTACACAGCCCGAAGCCTTAATGTCTTCCCAACAGTCAACAATCGCCAGACCCTGTTCACTCTCAGACATATTGCCCTGGTTTCTGCCAGTGTTCTGGTCTCGCTGAGCCATACCACGGCCTGTGGAGACACCGAACTCTGAAATTACAACTGGTAAACTGTGGTGGTTTGTTAACATTGTGAGATAGGCACGGTAGGTATTAAGCACACCGTCTTCACTTACAAAGTCGTCCACATTAGCAATTCCCAAGCTACTCCAATCACTAAAATAGCTCAGATAGTCTGGATAATACGGGTAGACATGGTAGGTAGCGAACTGTCCGGCTATAACCTTATCGGTCGATTTAACATGTTCAACATCCACGTATGCGCACTTCATAAAAAATTCGCTAACATTCTCGGGATAAGTAAAAGGATCGGTTGTTGGCCAGTTGGCGAAAGCAAAGAGCCTTTGCTGGTGATACCGTTCAGACTCATATTCAAGTACCTTGTCCCCAACTAGTGCAAGCATTGACTCAAATGGAGTTGCTTCAGGCGCAGTATATAGATATCGACCCTCATATGAACTGTAGGCTTCGATATCCTCATACATCCGATCTGTATAGCTCACAGTAACGTCTTCCCACTCAACACCAAGAATATATCCGATAACCCACTGAGATATATCTTTAAGATAGACACCTGATCCCGCATCTGCCATCCTTCCAAGAGATATTTTCTTTTTGCCATGGATCACATCGACCATAGTTTTGCAGTTGCTGAGGAACGCTTCATAGAATTCAGGGTCGTAAGCGCTCCGATGGGAGTTCTGAATATAGTCATTTACCCAGACACCTTGGATTAAGTACAGAGGGTTGTCGTTACCACTGTTATAGTCATAAAAAGCGTTGTAAAATACGTCACTCTGGATCGTATATATCCGGATAGTGTTTGCACCCATCTCCTGAATCATCCGAAACCAGCGCAGATAGGTGTCATAGTCTATATGAAAGTCTGTTGCCCACTGTCCTGGTTCTCCCGAGCCCATGTTTACGCCCCTGATTTCAAACTCCTCATAACCTTTTCCGGAGTCCAGATAGATTTTTTTCGAATCAGCTTTAACAAAAGTTGTGACTGGGGTGCTTTTGTCAAAATCAATATACCACCCCAAACGAAAATAGAGCGAGTCGAAAATAACCACTGCTACAACTATACAGGTTACAATAATAATGAATCTCTTCATCGACCTCTCCCATCAATTGGCAACCTCGTTGAATTTCTTAACGTACGATCGGGCTGAATACTGCTTAACAGATTCAATGTTCAAATCCATCCAGGCAGTCCGCTCACGCAAAAAGCTCTTCATAGATTCAATGGAATCTTCAAATGTCCGGGGATTTCTCTCTGTTGGAATCAAAAGGTCATATTCCTGCCCGAAGGAGTATCCCCACTTCTCATAGTTTCGTCCGATGGCGTCACCCAAAAATTCCACCGTCTCATCTATATACTTCTCTAGATATTCGTCAGCAAAGAATGCCGCTCTTAGTCTTCTGTAACGGCTTATCACTCTGTCGGTAAAATCCTCATCCTTCATAAGCATAAAAAACCAAACATTGTCTTGCATGGCAAAAATGTGGGGATCACATACTGTTTCCCTGTAGTTGTCACATGCAGAGTTGAAATCCCAGATCGACATATGGAATTTGTCGTCCATACCCCTATAAATGTAGGTTGATAGATATCCCGCATCATAATTACAGGTAAGTTCGTTTATAAGGAAGTAATCAACAAAATTGTCAACATCAATAAGTTTCTTATAGCCAAACTTCTTATTGTCAAAATCATATGAGTAAAGTGCCTTTTCAAAGGTTGAAAAATCCTTAGTTATGGCTCTGTTAAGCTCGGGTGTCAGATTGCTTTTCCCAGGATAGACAATATCGAAATCCGTTTTGGCTCGGAATGTATAAGCACTGAAAGGCTCTATGTTCTTAACTAGAGTATCGCTTCCCGTATCCAATCTCAAAAGGTAGCCGGAGAAGCTAGCACTTTTTTTATCAACAGTTAAGTTTAGTCTGCCTTTTGTGCTTCCGGCTGTGATGTTTTCAACCATAACATATAGGCCAACATACTCATCGTTAATTATAACCTCACAGAAGCGGACATTGGGAGCATAGTCCATAACTTCACCTGCTATGTTATACCACATATAGTTACGTATAAGGGTTTTGTCGAGAAAGGGTCCATGTAGCACCCATTCGTGGTGGGAATCCATCCCCATTACACTCATTGGATTATTCTCACCAGTGTCAGTAACAAAGCGCAGTGCGTAACCGTGCTTATCAAAGAATCGTGAAGAGCGTCCACGTACATGTATCTCAATTTTACTGAAGTACTCTTGTGTTTCTAACTTCTGCTTCTGACTCCCATTATTACTCTCATAGTCGTAACCATCAAAGATAGTGATACTTGCGCTTATCCTATCACTGCCATCGTTAGCTACTGTGTATTCACCGCTATCGGTTCCGGCACCGGGGATCTCAACACCATCCGTATCTATATGCACAAGGGGTAAATGTGTAGAAAAGTCATAACGATCGTAGAATGTTTCTGCCCGATCACTCTCCTCGATATGCTGGTGATATCGGTCTTGCGGTATATCGTAAACAAGTAAATACGCAAGAGAGGAAACGATTATCACAGTAATGCAAAGGAGTAACGCTATCAACTTATATCTCATTCAAGATTCCCCTGCCTTCATAATCACCATGTCGAAGCTGTTAACACTACAAGAAAGCCCAATTAGTTCGAAACCTCATCGTTCTGCATAACAATGTTTACATATTCGATATCGCCAGCTTTGTACAGCATATCACTTATGTTTTCGCCCTTCGCAGCAACCCTCTGCAGTGCCTTTTCTGTGGTTTCATATATAAACTCGACCGACTCGCCAGTAGTGTTTTTTACACGCAGTTTTGCCTTTTTTCTCAGCGTTAGAAACATGACCGACTGCACTGTTGATTCCATGTTTCGGGCACCTCTCACAATAATCAGCATACGATTATCACTCCTAATCAAGCCCAGCAGAATTAAAACCACGAAGACAACACCGCTCCCAACTGATGCAACAATGTAATCACCAATACCGCAGCATATGCCCACAACAATAGTCCAGAAAATATAGACAGTATCTCGGCTATCCTTTATTGCTGTTCTGAAGCGGACGATGGAGAGCGCACCCACCATACCTAATGAAAGAGCTATGTTGTTACCAATAACAGTCATTACCATGCCCGTTAGAGTCGTTAGCACAACTAGGGACGCGTTGAACTTTTTGGAGTATATCGTGCCTCTGTGGGTTATGTAATAGGAGAAATATATTAAGAACCCCAGAATAGCCGATATAGCAATGTTCATTATGATCTGTTCGATGGTTAGGTCGGTCTGATTGCTGAATAACTCATAAATATCTCTTTTCATCTGTCTAACTCCTTTGTTTTTCTTCCCCTAGAAATTTAGAGTCTAGTACAATACCCCTGCTGGCGCGCAAGGGAATACTTGCTGATGGACAATTTGCTACTATCAACTGAAGTCACCATGTCCTTAATATAACTAAGCAAGAAACAATTGTACTTGACTTCCAGAACCACACCACTCGGATCAAGTATCGGATTCATGTTTAACGTATTTGAAAAAAGGTCGAACGAGCTTTCGGTAGATTGAATACGGCTATCAAACGTAACTCTTATTCTGTTTTCCTTAGCAATAAACGCCTTACGGTTGTACTCTACTACTGTTTTGGGCAAATAGCAGTCTTTATTCATCAGGGCGTAACACTCTGCTGCGAAAGGCTCATCGTACTTAAGAAGGACATCGGAATAGCCTTGAACCATTCTCTCAGCATCAGTTCGTTTCAGCTTCATAGAGCGTTTTAGCTGATACTCCCCCTGCTTTTGCTTCATCTCCAGATTTGCATGGTCTGAGCTCGGGTCGTATATTCTAAGCCGTATCTTTCGCCGCAATTCGATACCAGCCCGCTTTTCGAAGAAATCTTTATCATAGATTGTGTCAAAATAGAGAGACCGGACAGTGTACCCGTGAATACCGTTATTCGGATCCTGCATTAGTAATTGACTTAAAAAATGACTCTTTCTGAAATACTCTTCCAGAGTGATTAGGTATTTCTTCTCTTCTCTGAGAACCAATTTCAATCCGGTTTCCCCCCCAACAAAATAAATAAAGCCGCAACAATTAAGTTGCAGCTAGCCAATCATACAGAACTTACACTCTGCTTAGACGCTAAAGGCTTTGCGTCCCTGCCTTTCGACAGGTTTGCCCACGTTTTTCTTAATCATAAAACAAAGTCCATGCTTTGTCAAGTTATAAAACTGTGGTAATTGACGAACAAACAAAACACACTTTAAAAAGCCCGATAGATGTCGTATAATCGAGTTTGTGGCATCGGCATGACGACGCTGATATAGATGCTACACTATAGGATAGTTCCACCGATTGTCATTTACCCAAATATTCACGCTAGAAAAGGATTCTACTATGAAACACACTTTACTTATAACGACCTTTGTCACAATGATATTCATGCTGCTATTTATGACCGGCTGCCAAGGTTCCCAATCGATAGGCATTATTGGGGGAGCTGACGGGCCTACCAGTATAATTATCAGCAATGGATCAAAGGATACAGAAAAGCCTAACGAAGCACAAAATATTGAGGAGGAAACCGAAATGAACAATCCGCAGATAACATTAACAATGGAGGACGGCGGAGTAATCGTAGCCGAACTCTACCCCGACAAAGCACCAAACACTGTCAATAACTTTATCTATCTCGTGGAAGAGGGATTCTATGACGGAGTTATTTTCCACCGCGTCATTGAGAACTTCATGATCCAGGGAGGAGATCCGGAGGGCACAGGTAGAGGTGGCCCTGGTTACTCGATTAAGGGCGAGTTTTACAACAACAACTTCCCGCTCAATGACATTGTCCACGAGCGAGGCGTGCTCTCAATGGCCCGCACTCCGATGCCCGACTCCGCAGGAAGCCAGTTCTTTATTATGGTTGAAGATTCTCCTCACCTTGATAACGATTACGCAGCATTTGGCAGAGTTATTGAAGGCATGGATGTAGTGGATGCCATTGTGTCTGTAGACACTGACAGGAACGACAAACCTCTTGTTGACCAGCGTATAGCAACCATAACAGTCGACACTTTTGGAGTTGAATATCCCGAACCAGTCAAAATCGGAAAGTAATAACTTTTGGTGGAAATCTAAAACGTCGGACATATTGTCGGATTGAATATGCATTTTTGAGAATACTAACCGATAATCTACTTAACAGGAGGAGACTCATTGGTTGGTATTCTTTTTGCTTTGCTCGCGGGGTTACTAATGAGCGTTCAAGGTGTTTTCAATACGCGTGTAATGGATTCCTCGAACATGTGGGCAACAAACAGCTGGGTTCAGTTAACTGCATTCATTGTATGTATTGCTATGTGGTTGTTCACTGGTCGTGAGGATCTGCTTTCAGTATTTAGCGTCAGTAACAAGCTGTACCTTCTTGGAGGTGTCATTGGCGCCTTTATTACGTTTACAGTCATAAAAAGCATATCAGGTTTGGGACCAGCGTATGCGACAATGTTGATCTTGTTGTCTCAACTGGTAGTTTCCTGTGTAATTGAAGCGATAGGCCTTTTCGGTACCGAAAAGGCACAACTTGAGTGGAGCAAGCTTATTGGTGTCATCCTGATGGTTTCAGGAATCATAGTGTTTCAAAAATAGCAGATCACGAAAAAATTACAACTCTCCCCGCAACTGTAGTGAGTGGCAGTTGCGGGGAGAGCTACTTAGTTCAAAACTTGAACTTCTCGGACATATAGTCGGTTGTCCTGAACCACGAACTTAATTTCAAATCCACCAAACTCGAAGCCGTAAAGGCGCTCCGGATCATCTTGGTAAGACGGCCTCGGATCCTGTGCAAGCACAGAAAGAAGTGCTCCTTGCAAATTCCTAGGGATGAACTGAAGCCATTGCTCCGGAAAATCAACTTCCAATGGTTTTTCTTCAATTAGGTCTGTAAATCCTCCTGTCGCATTCGGGTAGCTATCTACGGCTGGAAGATAGGGCTTTATATCATATATTGGCGTGTTGTTCACCATATCCGCCCCCAAGACGTGTAAAACCGGTCCTTCTGCGGTGTGTAGGTCTATTCCTTTGAGCTCAACGCAGGAGATGCCGATTGGATTTGGTCTGAACGGCGAACGAGTAGCAAAAACACCTATCCGTTTGTTTCCTCCAAGACGCGGAGGTCTCACGGTTGGAGACCAGGTGTCGCGTACTGCCTTGGAGAACTCCCAGATAAGCCAGATATGTGAGAAATCCTCAAGGCCTTTCAACGCGGTGGGGTTTCTGAACTCAGGTTCAAATACTATTGTGGCTTCCAAAGAATTGATAAGACCACTCTGACGCGGAACCCCAAACTTACTTGGGAAATCTGTGTGTATTCTCGCTATGATCTTCATAAGAAAGTCCCCTATCATCCAGTGTGACATCATCCTTATTGATAATAAACAGTATGAAGAATAATGTCAAACACGACTCTCCGACGAGAATCATCTACTAAATAATCAAATCAATCGCTTCTCTCGCGTACCTCACATACTTGTCTTCTTGTGATCTTTGGCGAGCTCTTCCATTGCCCAGAGCATATCTCTAGTTGTTTTATTGGTGAATATTTGTCAGGTAATCTTCTTTCTATCATCATCACAATATAATTTTCAGAAAATTTCAGGTTGACACTCAGAAACATGATGATATAATTGTTATATTAGGACCAAATTTATTAATAGGGGGAATAGTTTTGCCAAAAGTAACTACTGAAGCAGGAACTCTTCAGAACGTCACTATTGACGGCAAGATAGTAGGCTTTAAGTTCGGTGTCCGCCTGCCGCGATACCGTGGAAATATGCTCTCTCTCATTAACGGATACTATGTAACGGTAGACGGAGAAGAGTTTCCTCAATCTGCAATAAAAATGGAGGTAAACGGAAAACCTCCACGTTCATTTGATGAGATAAAAAAGGCTGTCTGGGAGCACTGGGACTTCCAGGAGACCGCATACCTCCACATTAGTAAGCCGGGAGGACTTGAGCCAGGAATGCATGAGGTTCTGGCGGTCGTCTCAAACTTTGAGCAGTACGGCTACAACCCGATGCAAGACCAAAAACGTGTTGATGAAGTTGTGGTGCCCACAGCTGCCGGCACAGGTTTTGGCGGACCGGGTATTCCGGTAATGTTGGAACTGAAGTAAGGGAGGATATAAAAATGGCCATAAGGCGCGGAGTCTCTTCGTACAGCTATCAAAACTTGATATTCGAGCGCAAGATGTATTGGAATGATTTTATCAGGGTAATTCGTGAGGACTTAAACTCAGACGGTGTTGAGATCATCGATGAGACCTTCATCAACGGATATCCTTTCCCGACCGATGAGTTTATATATGCTTGGCGCAATGAGATAGCCAGATATAATATGAAGTCGGTAACTATGGACGTTTATCTCGATGTCCTCCAGTTCCGAGACCATGTTATGAACCATGCCCAGGCAGCTGAGCGCCTCAGGCGTGACCTGATTATAGCCTCTAAGCTGGGTTTTGAGAATGTCCGTTGCCTTGCAACGGTTCCGATGAATGTCATCGAGGCTTGTCTGGATACAGCCGAAAAATATAACGTCAGAATCGGGCAGGAGATCCATGCCCCCCTACAGATCAGATTCGACGAAAAGACGAATCGAAACCCACCGGGAATAGTCGATGCGCAGCTTACAGAGCACATGATCGAAATGATCGAGCGTACAGGCACAAAACACGCAGGTTTCGTACCGGATATGGGTCTATTCCAAACCAAGAGTACACCATCCAATATTGCGATGCTGAAGCGCACATCCCCTAACCCAGATGTTGTGGACTTCATTCTTGAAGCACAGAAAACTATGTCTCCCGAGGAGATTACCCAAAGAGTTAAGGAAGATTATCCTGAAACCAATCTGATGAGTCTCGGTAGACTGATAGTCCCTCAGGCTAGTGCCAAACCTGAAGAGCTTCTTGACATTATTCCGTATACAGTCTCAATCCATGGGAAATTCTACGAGATGATAGAGGATCCCGATAATCCCGGACACTACATTGAGCCCTCTATCGACTATGCGGCGATCTTTGATGCCCTTAAGAAGGGTGGCTTTGACGGTTACATCAACTCGGAGTTTGAGGGTCAAAGTGCCTGGAATGATCTACCCGACGATCAAATGGTAGATGAGCGCGAACAAGTACGCAGGCACCACGCTATGCTTCGAGATTTAGGTGCTGTTTGACAACCGACCTCTTTTGTCAACACAGACTGAAAACCACATCCTATAAATCCACTAATAAACA
>JAAYOS010000167.1 GCA_012520195.1 Clostridiales bacterium
AAACGCCTCATTTATGCGGTATACGTTATAGAATATGCCGTGTACGATATAGCACCCCGAGAGAATCCACACACAACTCGAAATTCTGCGCAGAAACCGCGATTTTTTGCGCAGAGGTACACATAGCTCAAGATTTTGCGCAAACTCTGCGTCCTAGCTCCCTGTACCCAGTATGGCTGTCATCACTCGCCTCTCGTGGACCTATTAATTTCTCTTCTTGTGTTTAATTTAGTATTACAACTTGCCTCACAAATGATATACAAAATGATATCGAAAAATTGGCATAACGGAGGAGCCGCCTAGCCGTAACAGACCACTTTTCTGCCACTTGAGACGGCCCCTTCCGCTTATATACTACTCTCTATATATTCTTCTATCTTCTATCTTCTATCTTCTATATACTTCTATATATTCATCGAATATATCTTTCTAGAATTACGATAGAATTACGCTAGTACTTTACATTCCAAGTACGTTCTTTATGTAGTTTCGTGAATATTGCGCCGATTGGAAGTTCGATACAGCCGGCCTATCGAGCTCTACACATACAACGTCGTCGTAACCGATTTCTTTGAGAGCGTCGATGACTGCAGGGAAGTTCACAGTTCCCTGACCAAGTGCTCTGAAAGTTCCCATTTTTGCAGGGCCTTCGGCTTTGCTCAGTGCGTGGGTGTCAACATCCTTAAGATGGATGTAGGCGACACGGTCCTTATACTGTCTAATAAGGGCAGCCGGGTCGATTCCTGCAAGGACGGAGTGCGCTGTGTCGACGCAGAGGGATACGTACTCAGGGTTCGTGTTTGCAAGGAACAGATCGATGTCTTCTTGTGTGAAGACACAAGTGCCGTAATGGGGATGGAAACAGACCGTCACGCCGAGCGACTTTGCGTATTTGCCGAGCTCATTTGCAATTCTACACATGGTCTCGACCATCTTAGCATCGGTCGGCCTCTCGGGTGGTCCGTCGTCGCCGAAGCCTGCGTTTTGACAGTTGTACCATTTGCCTCCGATCTCAGAGAGGAACTTTACCTGCTTCTTCGCCTTTTCAAGGACTTCCTCAACATTAAATGTGAAGTGACCGTAAAGGTTTACGATTTTCACGTCATATTTCTCTGCGAGTTCGACGAGCTCCTGCGGGTTTTCAGAGTAGAAATCGCTGATAAAGGCAAAGTTCTCTACATAGTCATAATCCAAGAATTTTAGTTCCTTAAAGGACTGTTCTAGGTCGCGCTTTGCATATTCTGGCTCTCTGTGTGTAATCCAAGTCCAACCTGTATAAGCTACCTTCATTATTCAGTACCCCTCTCAGAATTTTTTGTTGTTCTAGTCCAGGACCCCGTGCAACTCGGGGTTCTTCATCGGCTCGTCGCGATTATACTTTGTCTTGAGATCAACCTGTCTTCTTTGCTCACTAGATTTCTCAAAAGAAGTGAGTATCTCAAGGACATGCATCTGCAAGTCGGAGTTTGCCCTGTGGCTGCGGCCCGTCTCGATGGCCTTGCACATATCGGCAAGCCCCAGTGTACGGCTGTTATCGCGGTAGTCGAACATTAGCGGGAGCTGTCTGTAACCGCGGTATGGCGTAATCTCTTCTGCCTTTATAAGGGCGGGATCGACTTGCGGACCACGTACCTGATCCTCCTTGCGATAGAGTAGTATGGGACCTCCGAACGTATTCGGGTCCGGCACGATCAAGGTGCCTTCTGTTCCGTACACCTCAAACCTGGCCTGATTTGAGTAGTGCACGTCAAAGGTTGTGCATATTTGGGCAATAGCACCGCTCGTGAACTCAATACTTCCTGTAAGGTGGGTGTCGACATCGACATCGATAATCTCGCCCGCGTGGGGCTTAGATGTAATAATACGTTTGTCGAATGAGCGCTTAGTCATCCCCATGACAGCCTTTGCCTCTCCGAGCAGCTGCACAAGCGCAGTTACATAGTAGGGTCCCATGTCGAGCATTGGACCACCGCCCCGCTTATAGTAGAACTCAGGGTCGGGATGCCACATCTCATGGCCGCGGCATATCATTTCACAGTTAGCACCGACGATATCACCAATAGCGCCATTATCAATAAGCCACCTACATGTTTGAATACCTGCCCCCAAAAAAGTATCGGGAGCGCCTCCAAGCACAAGATTCTTCTCCTTGGCGAGGGCGTATAGTTCGCTGGCCTCTTCCATATCTACTGCAAGAGGCTTTTCGGAGTAAACGTGCTTACCATTAAGCAGAGCTTGTTTTGTGACTTCATAGTGCTCGTAGGGACGGGTAAGGTTAAGCACGATGTCAACCCTAGGATCATTGACTATCTCATCAACATCCTTATAGATTTTTGGCTCTTCGCATTTAATTCCCTTTGCGATCTGCTCGCGGACAAACTCCAATCCTCTTTGAGCCCGTTCGGGAATTAAGTCGCACAGGCCGATAAGCTTTACCTCCTTAAAAACTTCGGTGATGTTTTTGAGGTAGATACCGCTAATTGCACCTACGCCTACCATTGCAACGTTCAACTTTAGTACCTCCTTCACAAATATACTGAGAATATATGTAATATATTTAGTATATAGCATTTTTGGAAAAAGACAACATATACTACAAAGCTTCATATT
>JAAYOS010000026.1 GCA_012520195.1 Clostridiales bacterium
CTGTCAGCGCCTGGCATACGTTCATATATACCGTGTCAACATCGGGCCGTTCCTCCCTGTCCACCTTCACCGACACGAAGTTTTGGTTCAAGATTTCAGCAACATCGTTGTCATCAAAGCTTTCGTCTGACATCACATGACACCAATGACAGGTAGAATAGCCTATGGACAGGAAGATTGGTTTATCCTCAACCTTTGCCTTCCCAAAGGCCTCTTCGCCCCAAGGATACCAGTCTACTGGGTTATAAGCGTGTTGAAGTAGATATGGACTTTTTTCATTTATTAGTCTATTGGCTACTTTATCAGCAGTAGGCACAGGCATCAGCTCCATAAAACTAAATTTGATTTAGTATACCCAAATTTTCAAAATAAAGATACCTCATAGATAAGGTACGTAATGATGAACAACGAAGCCCGAAGAGTGCTTCTCGACGGTATTTACTTGTCGAACGGTACACCGATCATAGATATAGCTGATCGCCTTGATACTCCATCACACTACAGACAAATATCCTTACCATATGATTCAATATCTCAGAAACAAGAATTACGTGGGCCTCAAGAAATTCATTGAGAAACTACATATCAAGATTGCATAATCTGTTTGTATCCCACGAGTCGTTTTTGTATCCCATACGTCATCGGTGTACTACCTCTCTAATAAAACTATCCCACAAAGCCAAATCTGGCACAGACTTTCTTTGCGGAAGACAGTCTGAATGCCTTATTGGCCTTTGTGGGATTACATGTTTTAATGAGCCTAAAGCACCAGGTGTTACTCTTATTACAGCCCACTTACAGTCCACGCTCTACAGCTGTTGCTACAACTCGTTCGATAAGCTCGTCACGGTCTTCAGGAAGGATAAAGCCTTTGGATATGGCATCATCCGTACTCTTTGTTACTAGAGCACGGTAATTGTCTATATCGCCGTAGATAGCTTTAAGCTTTTCAGGCGGGAACACAATTACATGTCCAAACATTGCTTGAACGGTTCCGTCTGCTCTGCGACTGCTGCTGTAATAAGTGCCTGTGGGACAATCCGCAGCTGGATGTCGGATACCGCCCAGCGCATTGCCGAATACATCGGTCCTGTTCACAACGAAGGAACCGAACGGGTCAGTGCTCTCTTCAAGATCTATTACAATCTCGGTTTCAATTTTCGGCGCGCGAGGTGCGGGTATGCCATATCTTGCCCAATTATAGAGATGATGAAATGCAGCATTGAAGATTGGCTCATATGGACAATCTATCGGTAGCCCCTCACAGCCTTCCCAACCGTTGGAGATCTCGATACGCTTGAGATCTTCTTCGCCACGTCCTTCGTAGTATTCGATGAGATTGTAACGGGTGTCGTGACTCGATGCCGGAATCTGCCAAGTACGGAACTTAAATTCTGGATGATCGAAGTCTCCATACCAGAACGCAAACCGGTTTTCGCTTTCGGTATTGACCGCAATAACAGGCTCCTTACCTCCCATTACACTACTGTTAGGTATTCCACCTCTACCGAAGGGTCTCATTCTGCTGTAGGCGTTCATAGGCGCCTCACTATTGCCGCTACCTGCTGTAAGGTAGCCGTCAAAAAGCGGACCCCCTTTGCAGTTATCAGGCAAATAAGCAAATGAGTTTAGAATGCGCGCTATGTAACCGCCCGACTGAGACCATCCCGTAAGAAACAGATAGCTTTTCCCATACTCAGCAATCGGATTCAACTTGCTGTCTGTACGCAGTAGCTTTGCAAGATCAACGACCATATCCCAGAACAGCCCGCTCTCAAACTGCGGAAGGAACCCGAAAGGTCCACCGCGGGCATTTTGGGGAGCTGGTCGCTCAGGCATAGGGTTATCCCAACTTATGTCTCTATATCTTTCAATGTCGAAACGTTTAAGTGAATCTACCACATGCCCCTTGCTTGTTATTCCGATAAAGATGTCCCCGTTGCGTGTGAAGAACTTCCAGCTGTTCACCCACATGCGGTCGATGTCGATCATTGCAGAAGCATTTAGTATCTCGATTACTACGTTACCACTGAACCTCTTGATGTTCGCCGGACGGCGGATCAGCAGCCTAGTGGTGTACGGCGCATCCATATAGATGGGGACGGGTTTATTATCCCCGTCCTCATCATAGACATTTGCCGTACCTGACATGAAATACTCATCCTCAATGTATCCGATTTTATCAAATTCACACTTTTCGGCTGCCATTGCGAAAGGATAGGATTCTTTCGTGACTGGTATATGCTTAATGTCTTTAATCATTTCTTACTCCATCACATTTGAATTCTAGCGGTTCATGTAACGTCCATACGCTACCTGATAGAGCTCAATACAGCGTTCGATCTCCATTGATTTGAGACGCTCTAAGTAGCTATCAAACTCACTCAGGGGCCTAGAACCGTTTATAAACTGAACAGCTGCCTCTGTAACATAGGTCTGAATATCGGTAAACAACCTTGAGTATTCAGCTGCTTCATCATCGTTTAGAGTCACTCCCAGCATACTCTGGTAACCCGCGTTCTGATCCCAGTTGGAATCCCATATTGCTCCCGCTGTCCTTCCGTAGGTTGACATAGTCGGAGTAATCTGGCGAGCCCAGTCATACTGTCTGGAATGGAAAGACCCGATTGTGTAAAGGAACAGGGCATCATTTTGACTGAGTCCATCCGGATTGTTAGTAACTATTTCTGTAAAGGCGGGCTTTCCATCGTCTCCAAACTTGAATGAAAGGTCCTCAACACCATAATCTGCGAGAATCTCGCCCTCATCCGAATAAAAATAGTCATACCAGGATACTAGAACAGGAACATTTCCACAGCTCACTGTAATGGTGTTTACATTAGTACCAACACGCGAATCCGGAATGGAGTACATAGTGAGCTTACGGGTATCTCCAGCGGCATGCATCGGTGCGGGAACGGCAACAAGCTGGAAATTCGGGTTTTCTTCCGCAGCTTGATAGCCATGAAGATCGATTGTCGTCCAAAAGCCGCGAAATGCCATATATTCGTTATTTAGCATTTTGGTGGGTGCTTCACTAGTATAAGCCCAACCGGCATATGTGCCAAAATCCGGATCTATCAGACCTTCATCATACCACTCGTTTAGCATTGTGAGGTAATCAAGCAACTCAGGCTCATACGGGCCAAACTTCACTTGTCCGTCCTTTGCATAAAAACCGTTAATCATGTTGAATCCGGCCAACAGCGCGTCATCAAGCCCGTCAGCTGAGGCAAGGCCATATCCTTTTGGTACACCCTTTTCATCACGGGCACGGGTTAGCATCTCATACCAGTCATCATATGTGACAGGCGATTGGAGACCCATTTCCTTGAGCCAGTCTTCACGTACCTGTGGACCCATCCAAGTAGGTTCGATTTCCTTACTCAGATTATAGAAGCCGGGCATACGCCCCATATCGGTAACATTTCTTTTCCACGTGTCCTCTGTGATGTTGGCTATAGCAAGAAAGTTCTTTCCATAGTCCTCGAGGTAAGGCATCAGGTCAATAATGACCTCTTCGTTTATGTACTTGTCAAGACCACCGATATAGTAACCACTCATAAAGGAATCGGGTAAATCGCCGGAGGTTACGATTAGATTAAACTGCTCGTTCTCTGATCCTGAAGCTGGCTGATCCCACTCAATGTGTACGTTTGTACGCTTCTCCGCTTCTTTGTAAGCAAAGCTGTCATTGGGCGAGTTCATTCCTGCGGTAACACTCATAGGACCGTTCCATATTCTAAATGCAATTGGCTCATCTAGCGGGAATGTAATGCCTGGTTCTTCTGCAGGTTCATCTGTACTTCCCGTTTCAGTATCGGTCTCTGCCGGCTCACTTGCTATAGGCGTGGGTGATGTATCATCCGTTCCGTCCTTAGCACATCCTACAAACAACCCAATAACAAGCAATAGTGATATCAATAAAGCGATAACTTTTTTTGTAGACATTTTTACCTCCATTATTCGACTCAGCTATTCATACTTACATCCTCGAAAGAAATAGTCACTCATATCGATAGCTTTCTCACCCCCTCATTTCAATTTATTAGAGGTCTTCTCGCTAAGCTGCCGAAGAGACATATATCAATTAGGCAGCGGTCCAGGTGTTCTCAAATAGTATATTACTGTTGTTAGGTTAATGTCAAGTTGCATAATGAACTTAATTTACTTAACACGGGTAATCTTATACATATATTTCGATTATAGACATGTATCACTTGACTATTCTTTCTCATTGGCGTATAATTCTAAGCACAGACAAGCTTAACATGTTAAGTGAGGAGTGTTTATAACTTTGAAGAATCTCACAGTAGAGCATTGGCGGTCGATTATCCTTTCCTATGAAAGTAAGTACACGTACGAAAACCCCTTTCTTGATGTAACAATATCCACAGAGTTTATTGGACCCTCCGGCAGAAGAATATATCGTGAAGCATACTGGGATGGCAGTAACAACTATAAGGTTTCTTTCGCACCTACCGAACCGGGAGAGTGGACTTGGAAGCTTGTTGCACCCGCTGAAACTGGACTAAATGGTGTGGAAGGCACTTTGGTATGCATTCCATATACCGGAGATTTAGCAATCTACAAACACGGTTTTTTGAAAGTTGACCCCTCCGGAAGATTCCTGACATATGACGATGGAACTCCGTTTTTCTGGTTGGGAGATACCCACTGGGGATTTGCTTATAATGAGCGGTGGGGTGAGTCAAACCACCCCGAGATGGACTGTATGTTTCGCGGAGTGGCAGACAGACGCATTAAGCAGGGATTCAACGTTTACCAGACAAACCTTCGGAGCGAGGGTGGATTCTCGGGTACAAAGTCCCGTTATTGGGTTGGAGAAGAACCCGGCATACTACCGAATATTGAGTTCTATCAGAATGAGTTGGACCGAAGAATGAATTACCTTGCCGATCTGGGATTTGTAAATGCTCTGGGCTTTGCGTGGAGTGGGTCTATTATTGGCAGACTTGAACTACAGAAAAACCTTGCAAGGTACATAGTTGCACGTTACGGGGCTCTTCCCATGGTGTGGACACTTGCCGGTGAAGTTGCCGGCTATTCTGGCGGAGAGGTCCGCCAACAGTGCATCGACGGATGGCGCGAGGTTGCAAAACTCGTTGAGAGAATCGACGGATATGGTACTCTTCAAACTGCACACTACACAAACGAGCGTCCTTTTGCCGACTACTACCAAGAAGAGGATTGGTTCGACTTTACGCTGAATCAGGCAGGTCACGGAGACTTCCCTATCAGCGCAAAGCATTTCCGCGAACACCGTAAGCTCTATCCGTCCAAACCTTTTATTGAAAGTGAAGCCCTTTATGAGTTTGTTTCAACACTTGAGGAACTAGGTAGCAGAATCTGCACAGCCGACATGCTACGTCGAGTTGCATACATGTCAATACAGTTGGGCGGATGCGGATACACATATGGTGCGCAGGGCATATGGGACCATGTCTGGGAAAAACCCGAGAAACCTAACCCCTTTAACATCTTTAACAAGCACGGCATCACATGGTACGAGGCCATAGACGGAGAAGGCGCCACACAGATGGGATATATGCGGAAGTTCTATGAGAATGAGCGTTTCTGGACACTGAAGCCCGTCGAAAGCATCGAAACCGACATTGTCTTTGCAGACGAGAATCTTTTTGGACTCTATGCACCGATGGTCACATCCAACGAGGATATGTCACACATCATCATCTACTATGGAGCTGCGACTAGAGGAAGCTGTACCCTTTCAGGCATGAAAAAAGCCGAGTACTCCACTAGGTGGTTTGATCCCAGGAATGGTGAATACATCGAAGTTGACGGCATCTTTGTACCTGAGGACGGTAAATGGAAAGCTCCTGATAGACCTACAGCAGATGACTGGCTTCTCACAGTGAGGACAGTCTAATATACGACAATGGAAAGAGACAGTGCTCTTTACTTTTCCTGAAGACAAACTGAAGCAGGGGAGGTCGTTCCCCTGCTTCAGTTTCAGTGGTATGAGTAGCACTTAGTTAGTATCTGACATGATGTTGCCGATATATGAAAGCATGTGTTAAAATACTACATCATGAAGAGTAAATGGAGGAAAGAGATGTCTGGCATTTCCATGAGAGAGCTTGCAGAAATCCTAGGCGTAAGTGTCGCATCTGTGTCGGTGGCACTGCGTGGCCGCGCCGGTATATCCGAGGATACTAGAGCACGTATTTTGGCGGAGGCCAGAAAGCGAGCTTGAAGAGTTTATATCTTCAAATACTCCTTTTGTTGTTGCAGGAAACCCTATGACACGTAGGGCCGTAAACTCGGTTTCACACGATAACATTGGCGGCATATACGCAGCTGTGAATCATCTCTTGGAGCTGGGCCACACACGTATAGGGTATATCCGGCTCATGTCAGGCGCTATTGGTGACGAGCGGTACGAGACCTATGTTAATACCCTTTCCAAAAAAGGTTTATCGCCTGTGTGTTGTTGGGACTATTCGGATGAATACAACGTTATGAACCCTCCAAAGCTCTCAGTTATAAGGAAGAGCTTCGGAAACAACGCCTATCCCGGTACTGCTGTTATTTGCGACAGCGATCTAACAGCAATAGTATTTATGAGAGTGATGCGGGAACACGGTTTAGTGCCTGGACTCGACATCTCCATTGTTGGCTATGACGACCTAGAGGTGGCTGCGCTCATGGAGCCTCCTCTTACATCGGTTCGCACTTTCGAGTCTGAACTCGGCTCTTCAACGGCGGACCTCCTTATCTCCTGTATTGAACAACCAGGGATAATGTACCGCCATATACACATTGGCACAGAACTTAGAGTGCGGGCGAGCACCGCTCCACCACCAGAAAGGTAAAGACTTAATAGCACAAAAAGCATGGTAGTTCAGGTCGAACCAATGCAGTGCAATCTAGATTAAACCAACGCAATGCTATTGCACTAAGCGAATTCCCTGGTAACGTTGTTTATCCACTTCTTGCTGCGAATTCTTTTGAATCCCGCGGCGATCTTGATAAACTCCTCAACAAGGATAAGAGAATAGACCCACTGTATATCCCACTTAAGAACAAGTGCAGTGATTGCGGCTACAGGCACGGTGTAGATGTAGAGGGGAAGCACGTCCAAGAGCATGCAGACTTTTACATCTCCCCCGCCACGTAGAATCCCGACGATATTGGTTGAGTTATATGCCCGCAGGAATAATACTATACTCAGAGCATGGAGCATATAGTTTGCTATTCGCTGTGCTTCAGCAGAGAGGTTGAAAAGCGGGAAAACGTAAGGCATAATAACAGTCCTTGTTAGAATAATTAGGATGACTCCATTTAGCGCTCCAATCACTGTAGACAAGCCCAACAGGTCATTGGCAAAACTTTGGACTTCCTCCTCGGATGCTCCTCTGCCTATCTCCTTACCAACAAGGATGGAAGCCACATTAGCCATTGCAAAGATAGCAATGGTCACGATGCGCTCAACGTTTCCTGAAACTGAGTGTCCAGCTACTACATCCGCTGAGTTTGGCATATGCCCGTATATGATAGGGAGCATTGAGATGCCTAAAGCCCAAAAGGTTTCGTTCATTACTACGGGAGTCGCATATTTAATGAAATCTTTGAGCATATCTGTCCCTGGCTTAAAGAAGGCCTTGGGGATTATTTTAAGATGCTTGTCAAAGAATAATGCATAGACAACAACGATTATTAGCTCGATTATTCGCGATATTAGTGTGGAAATGGCCGCTCCCTCAACACCGAGAGCAGGGAATCCAAACTTTCCGAATATGAGGATCCAGTTAAGTATTGTGTTTATGATCATAGAGGACCCAACTACATACAGGCCGAGTTTTGGGTTCTCCGTGCTCCTGTGCGCACCAATGTACACCATCACGATTGCATTTACGAAGTTTGCGTAAGCCACATTCTTACCGTAGCGGACTGCTATGTTATGAAGATCTGGGTTGTTTGTGATTAGGCCCATGATCTGCTCGGGAAATAGGAATACGGCACTGGCAAACAGAAAAGATATAGCTCCGCCAAAATAGAAACTCAGGCCCATAATTCTGTTTATGGTAACAAGGTCCCTTTTACCCCAATACTGGCTTATAAGCACCGCCCCTCCCGACATCAATCCGAAGACAAAGAGCATGCCAATAAAGAAAGGTGTGTTTGCAAGAGACACACCGGCAAGCTCATTTTGACCGAGCATTCCAACCATAACTGTATCAACTAGTTGCAGAGATGAGTTGATTAGGTTCTGGAGCATTAGAGGCAGTGCTAGGGCACCCAAAGTTTTGTAGAAGTTACGATTGCGCTTTAGGAAACTAAAACTAAACATAGAATTCACCTTATGTAATTTATATTATAATATCCAGACTGTCCTATATTTCGGACTGATTGGAGAGGATCTTGCGGTATAACATATTCCTCGATACCCCGTACTCAATTGCAGCACGCTTTGCCGCCTCGGCAGCTCCATTACCACTCTTCACGAGTGAAAGCGCATACTCGATGGCTTCGCTTTCTCTCGCACCGTCAGATCTAGATTCCTCCGATGCTCCCTCTATCACTAGGACAAACTCGCCCTTGGGGGTCTTATCTGAGTAGTAGCGCTCAGCTTCACCAAGAGTGGTTCTGATACACTCCTCGTAGAGTTTTGTCATCTCCCTACAGATTGCAATTTTTCTTTCCCCTCCTAAGGTCTCCGCCAAGTCTGAAAGTGTCCGTTTAAGCTTATGCGGCGCTTCGTAAAATACCATTGCACGCTTTTCATTGCGGATAGAATCCAGATGCTCGCGTCTGGATTTTTTGCTTGTGGACAGGAATCCTTCAAAGCAAAACCGTGTGGAGTCTATGCCTGAAATTGCAACAGCGGAGGCAACAGCACTTGCTCCGGGAACTACCAGCACTTCTATACCCTCTTCGGCACACAATTTAACTAGTTCACTACCGGGGTCACTGATGGCCGGCATCCCAGCGTCCGTAACGAGTGCACAGTTCTCCCCTGCTATAATGCGCTCAACTATCTTTTCTCCGCTCTCATTGCGGTTGTGTTCATGATAACTAACTAGTGGCTTAGATATTTCGTAATGGGACAAAAGCTTACGGGTAACCCTTGTGTCCTCAGCTGCTATAAAATCCACTGACTTTATCGTTTCTAAGGCCCTAAGCGTAATATCTCCGAGGTTACCTATCGGAGTTCCAACTATATATAGCTTTCCGTTCATTACAATAACCCTTTTCTCACTTATAATACTCTATATGACGCCTGCTCATGATACTTCCCCATGATACTCCTCATGATACTTCCATATAAAACTTAATCTTCATCTCGATATGCTGCGAGGTAATCTTCCGAATAACTGCCGTCGGGATTCTTCACTATTAGGGGAGGCAGCGTCCTGAGCCCCTTTCCAGCATTCTTCCTTCCCGCTACCAAAATGAGCTTTGGGTCAGAACTGACAGTGTGGTGAATATATTGGAGCCTCTTTGGCTCAAGCCTCTCCTTACGCATGGCCACTATGAGGTCACAGAGGCGCTCTGAGCGATACACAACAGCAAACTCTCCCCCGTTTTGGAGCAGACTTGAAGCCGCACGGCATATGTCATCAATCGTTACTGTCTCCTCGCTTCTCGCGATTTGCCTTTCGCGAAGGGCGTCAGCTTTTCCAGTCCCCTTCTTGAAATATGGTGGGTTACAAATAACGGCAGAGTATCCGCCATACTCAACTACCCCATCGAGATCACGGAGGTCAGCATGAACTGCTCTTACTCTGTCTTCCAAAGCATTGATTGCGATGTTTTCCTCTAGCAATTCAACTGCTGTACGTTGAATGTCCACACCATCTATACTAGATTCGCTATATCGTGCGGCGAGAAGGATCGTAAGTGCACCCGACCCACATCCCAAATCACATATCCTTTTTGTTTTTGACGGGTGGAGAAAACGCGAAAGAAGAACAGAGTCCATCCCCAGTTTTTCGTGGGGTTCTCTCTGCAATAGCTTGTAATCGTTTATAAGCAATTCAACACCGGTTTTCATATTTCACACTGCCCGTACATGTTTACCAGTCTTTGCACTGACCATCAGTCTATGCACTAATCCTAACACACGGGGACTTATAGCACAACTTGAAAATCAGATGATAGTCAGAGCCTATTATCTCATTAATTCTAGCGTTTAGCATGATTATATTCTGACAAAAAAAAGGGGGGGTAATCCCCCTTTTTATTGCTGCCGTTATGTATGACCTATTCCGGTTTAGGCGCGTCCACCGGGCAGACACTTGCGCAAGCGCCACAATCCACGCAAGCTTCGGAATCAATAACGTATATCTCGTCCCCTGCTGAGATACAACTTACAGGGCACTCAGGTTCACATGCTCCGCAGCTGATGCAGTCGTCCGTAATTACATATGCCACGAACGTACACCTCCAAATATTTTTCCGAGCTAGATAAATGCTCGACTATTTTATTCTAACACAACTTCTATATAAATCAATTCCAAATTTATGGTTACTTATTCCATTTTCATAATTACTGCACAAAACCGATTTTTGTGTGTGAAACCATAGCAATTTGGAAATCTTATATATGGAGTTCAGTATAGTTTAATATAGTCCAATATAGTTTAGAGTTGAGGTGCTAAGAAAGTCATGTACAATACTAGGAAAACCGAAAGCTTTGTATATGGTTCTGATGAACCTAAAAGTGAGTCTCATTCGGACAGATTCTCGTCCGATGACAGCAAGAAAAGAGGTAAAACTGAGGATAAGTCAAAATCTTTGAAAAAGACAGATATGCCTAGCAAATCGAAGAATGAGAGAGCTAAATCGGAATAATCGCTTATCGTTTGGTCAAAGAAGGTCAAACACCTGTTGATTTTCGATTGCGGCTATACTATAATATTATTAACATTAGTCAAAGATAGTCAAAGTCAAATACTAGGAGGTGGGAAGCTTGGGTCTCAGTGACTTAATAGCAGAGTTTCTCAATCAGGCACTCAGCGCTTCCGACGGAATTCTCGAGCTACAGCGCAGTGAGCTTGCCGAACAGTTCGGATGTGTACCAAGCCAAATCAACTATGTTATATCAACCCGCTTTTCTCCCGAACACGGCTATATAGTTGAATCTCGGAGGGGCGGCAACGGATATATCAGGATTAAACGCATTACTACAACAAAGTATCTCATGCTTATGCATACAGTTAACTGTATTGGGGATGAGATCGACTCGGTCTCTGCTTCAACAATTATCAGTAACCTAGAAGACTCGAAGGCAATAACCTATGAGCAGGCTCTTCTCATACGTGCAGCAATATCCGGAAGAAGTCTTGCAAGTGTTCCTCCATCTGTTAGGAAGCAGGTACGGGCGGCAATCCTCAAAGACATGTTGATCGTATGTAGCGACGAAGATCTATAGAAGAAGCTTAATGAATGAAATATTATGAAAGGAGACTACGCCTATGTTATGCCAGAATTGCAATAAAAGACCGGCCACATACCACTACAAAAAAACGGTAAACGATGATACACAGGAAATACATCTCTGCTCGAATTGCGCTTCCGAGCTAGGATACTCTCCCCTTTTTACATGGAGCCCGGTTAATTTCGGGTTTAATGTAGATAATTTCTTAAGTCATATGGTTTCAAACGATTCCTCCACTCTCAGACAGGTGCAGACTGAGGCGTGTCCTCTGTGTGGCTCAAGGCCCGCGGACATCTCCCGTACCGGCCGCGTAGGATGTGCTGAGTGTTACACGGCTTTCTCCGGGCTCTTAAGACCCTACATTACAAGGATCCACGGAAACACTACTCACTCCGGAAAATTCCCTGCAGGGATCGGAGGACAAATAAAGAAGCGCCGCAAAATAGAATCTCTCAGAGCTGACATAAAAAAGGCCATCGATGCCGAGGATTACGAGCAAGCCGTCATTCTTCGTGATGAAATAAGGAAGCTGGAGGAGGAGATGAAGAATGAGTAAGATGTGGTACATGCAAAACGGCAAAGAAGGGGACATCGTTCTCTCAACACGTGTGCGACTTGCACGAAATCTCAGTGATTTCCCCTTCCCCGGTAACCTTACACCGGAAAAGCAGCGCGAAGTTGTCGATGTGGTAGCTTCCGCCATGGCATCAAGCGATGTAGGTAACGACTTTAAGCTCATCGACATGACAACGCTTACCGAGTTAGAAAGGCTGCAACTTGTTGAAAAGCATCTCATCTCTCGTGATCTCGCGACCGGTGACGGCGTTCGCGCAGTATTGCTGAGTACCGATGAAAGCGTCAGTATCATGATAAACGAGGAGGACCACCTCAGAATTCAGGTGCTGGGTACCGGACTCTGTTTGGATGATTGCCTTAAGAAGGCGATGAGAATTGACGACGCTCTAGACCGCACACTTAAGTACGCCTTTGACGAGAAACTGGGCTATCTTACAAAGTGTCCTACTAATCTGGGCACCGGTATGCGTGCATCTGCAATGCTGCATTTGCCTGCACTTACACAGGGCAACGCTATCCGGGAACTCTCTGCAAGCGTTGGAAAGCTGGGCTTCGTCATACGCGGTCTTTACGGAGAGGGCAGCGTCGCAAAGGGCGCTCTCTATCAGATCTCAAACCAGCTGACACTAGGTTTTGATGAAGAGACCATTGTAAAGAGACTCTCAGACGTAGTAGAGCAGATGATTGAACATGAACGCAATTATCGTGAGCAGGCACGAAAGAGCGGAAAGCTCTGGCTGGAAGACAAGATATGGCGTTCTGCCGGTATCCTCACCTACGCGAGGAGCATCTCGACCGATGAGGCTATGCAGCTACTCTCAGATCTGAGATTAGGCGCATCTCTTGGAATTATCGACACGGACATAGACAAACTTAACAGCTTACTTTGGGAGATACAGCCGGCAAACCTGATAAAGAATTCCGGAAAGGAAAAGCTAACTCCCGAACAGAGGGATATCAGAAGGGCTGAAATACTCCGAGATATCATGAAAAAGTAGATGGTAAGTTCAAACATACTTAGATGACTAAAGGGAGGTTATTTATGTTCTCTTTCTATAACAGATTTACACAGCGAGCTCAAAATGCACTCCGCCTAGCACATGAGTCCTCCAAGGAAATGGGACACAGCTACGTCGGCTCCGAGCACATCCTGCTTGGGCTTATCAGCGAGGGTCAGGGCATTGCTGCAAGGGCGCTACAAAATGCAGGCGTCAATATTGAGTCTCTTAAAAAGAATATACTCAGCGTCGTCGGACAGGGCGAAGGGGGCGTGCCCGCTCAGGGGCTCACACCTAGAAGCAAGCACATAATCGAAGTTGCGGCAGCTGAAGCGGCGCGTCTAAAAACAAACTATATAGGTACTGAACACCTACTCATGGCAATCATCCGCGAATCAGATTGCTTTGCCACAAGGATGCTGGTTGCTAGTGGTGTTGATATTACCCGCTTATACCGCGACATAGAGTCTCTGATTGGCTCGACAAGCCCGCAGGGTCCTCAGGCATCACAGCAGCCAAGACAACCCCGCGGCCACTCACACCAGCCTCGCGGCCCCGAAACCAAGACCCTTGACCAGTTTGGCAGGGATCTCACACAGTACGCTTCCGAAGGTAAGCTTGATCCTATCATTGGCAGAGATGAGGAAATTCAAAGAATTATCCAGATTCTATCTCGACGGACAAAGAACAACCCGGTCCTGGTAGGTGAGGCGGGCGTCGGAAAGACCGCCGTGGCTGAGGGCCTAGCTCAGAAGATCGTTGCGGGCGATGTGCCTGAGAACCTGCAGGACAAACGCCTCTTCTCACTGGACTTGACCGGCATGGTGGCTGGCACTAAGTATCGCGGCGAGTTTGAGGAGCGCATTAAAACAGCATTAGAAGAGGTGCGCAGCGCCGGAAACGTTATCCTGTTTATTGATGAGCTGCACACAATCATTGGAGCAGGTGCCGCAGAGGGAGCAATAGACGCATCGAATATCCTTAAGCCTGCACTCTCGCGTGGCGAGATTCAGGTTATCGGCGCAACGACACTTGACGAGTATCGCAAGCACATCGAGAAGGATGCCGCCCTGGAGCGGAGATTCCAACCGGTCATGGTTGATGAACCCTCAGAGGAGGATGCGATAGAAATCCTTATGGGTCTTCGTGACCGCTACGAGGCTCACCACAAGGTAAAAATCACCGATGAGGCGATAAAGGCCGCAGCTGAGATGTCTGCTAGATATATCAGTGGAAGGCAGCTGCCCGATAAAGCAATCGACTTGATAGATGAGGCCGCAAGCCGTGTCCGTATGAATACTCTTACACCACCTCTGGATGTCAAAGAACTCGAGGAAAAGCAGAAAGTGCTTGCAGCAGAAAAAGAAGAGGCAGTAAAGAATCAGGAGTTTGAAAAGGCCGCAAGACTGCGTGACGAAGAGAGACAGCTAAACGATAAGATTGAGGCCGAACGCAAAAAATGGCGCGACACCCAAAGCAAAGCGCGCGGCGAGGTAAATGTCGATGATGTAGCTGCTGTCGTAGCGCTGTGGACCGGCATTCCTGTAACCAGACTTACAGAAGATGAGTCGGAGAGGCTGCTCCGCATGGAAGACACACTCCATAAACGCGTTATTGGACAGGATGAAGCTGTAACAGCGGTATCCAAGGCAATTAGGCGTGGCCGTGTAGGCCTGAAAGACCCGAAGAGACCGACCGGCTCCTTTATGTTCCTAGGTCCGACCGGTGTTGGTAAGACCGAACTATGCCGGGCGCTTGCAGAAGCAGTCTTCGGTGATGAGGATGCGATGATCCGCATTGATATGTCGGAGTACATGGAGAGGCACAACGTCTCAAAACTTATAGGTTCCCCTCCGGGATATGTAGGCTACGACGACGGCGGACAGCTGACAGAGCTTGTTCGTAGAAAACCGTACTCTGTAATCCTATTTGACGAGGTTGAAAAGGCCCACCCCGATGTATTTAACATTCTGCTTCAGATACTCGAAGATGGTAGACTTACCGATTCACAGGGGCGCGTTGTCGACTTCAAAAACACAATAATCGTAATGACATCGAACCTCGGTGCACATGACCTGTTTAGTAGGAAAAGACTCGGTTTTGGCACAAGTGATTCAGGCGAAGTGGCAGACTATGAGGAGATTAAGTCAACTGTCATGAGCCAGCTGAAAAAATCATTTAGGCCGGAGTTCCTCAACCGTATTGATGAAATAATCGTGTTCCACCAGCTCAACCGTGATCAGATACAGGAGATTGCAAAGGGCATGATAAGAATTGTTGCCGACAGAGTCAGAGATCTGAACATTGAGCTTGTGGTTGAAGATAGTGCTCTCACCCTAATCGCAGATGAGGGATTTGATCCCGTCTACGGCGCCCGTCCGCTACGTAGAGTGATCCAGTCAAGTATTGAAGACACAGTATCTGAGCGTCTGCTTGATGGTAGCATCAAGTCCGGAGGAACTGTCAGGGTCTACGAGAAAGATGGAAAGCTTGAATTCGAAAGCATTGCAAGCTCCTCAGAAAACAAAGTACAGGACATGGACGAAGACAGTTCAGCAGAATCTTCGAACGAATAGACGAATAGAAAATGATGATAGGGGCTTAGTCGATAATGTAATCGACTAAGCCCCTATTTTTCTTACTTGTTCTCTACCCTTTATTCCCTTTACTCCCTGTATTCCGTATTTTCCTTCTACGTCTATATTCCTCTCCCCAATTTGGACTCTACCTTATTTGACCTTCTCCGTAAATGATATATTTAACAGATGTCAGTTCATCCAGCCCCATCGGCCCTCTCGCATGCATCTTCTGCGTTGAAATGCCGATTTCGGCTCCAAGCCCAAAGACAAAACCATCGGTAAACCTGGTTGATGCATTGACATAGACGCATGCCGCATCAACTTCCTTGAGAAATCGCTGTGAGGAAAAATAGTTATTAGTTACTATCGCCTCGGAATGTCCTGATCCGTACTTATTGATATGAGCAACTGCTTCCTCCACTCCGCTAACTACTTTTACAGCTATAATGTAGTCAAGGAACTCGGTGTAGTAGTCCTCTTCGGTTGCGTCTTTGATATCGTGAAGGATTTCCTTAGTCTTCTCGCACCCGCGCCATTCAACATTCATTCCGTCCAGGCGCTCCTTAGCCCTTGGCAGAAACTCGCTGGCAACCTTCTCGGCAACAAGGAGTGTCTCGGCAGCATTGCATACAGAAGGTCTTTGGCACTTGGCATTGTAGAGTATCTCTGTTGCCATATCCAAATCGGCGTCATTGTCGACATATGTGTGACAGTTGCCAACTCCAGTCTCAATCACCGGGACCTTCGCATTCTCAACAACGCTCTTTATGAGTCCGGCACCGCCCCTGGGGATCAGTACGTCCACGTAATCAGACAGTTGCATAAGAGCTATAGCCGACTCACGTGATGTGTCCTCAACGATCGCTACGCAGTCTTCAGGCAATCCTGCAGCTACAAGGCATTCGCGCATAATGCGTGTAAGCACAATGTTTGATAAAAAGGCCTCTTTGCCTCCGCGTAATATCACGGTATTTCCGGATTTTATACAGAGTGCAGTAGCATCTACAGTCACATTTGGGCGGGACTCGTAGATTATTGCAATAACTCCAAGGGGGACCCTCTGCTTCCCGATCAATAGACCGTTTGGCCGTCTTGTCATCGACAGGACCTCTCCGACCGGATCCTTCAATGTTGCAACATGGCGCACCCCCGCTGCTATATCCTCGATTCGTTTGAAGTTGAGGGCGAGGCGGTCAAGCATATGGTTTGGAAGCCCGTTTTTTCGTGCATTGTCCAGGTCGATCATATTCTGCTCAATTATCTCTTCCGAATTCTGCATCAGAGCGTCTGCAATTCTCATTAGTGCGTTGTTTTTCTGCTGCTCTGAAGCTGCTGCCAAAACCGGTGCAGCTTTTTTCGCGTTGATACCGAGTTCTTTAAGTCTGTTCATCGTTACGCCCCTCTCCTTCCTTTGGAACAAACAGCGTTCCAACCGGTTTCCCTTCCATAATATCGTATAGGCATTCAGGCCTCTCTCCCGATGTCACTATCGTAGAAACACCGCACGAGACCGCCATTTCTGCTGCGTGTATCTTAGTTATCATGCCGCCAGTACCGCGATTTGAGGCGACACCTCCAAGTTCTGCGTTTAGTGAGCTGATATCCTCCACTCTCTCGATAAAGCGTGCGTCGGAATACAAGTGGGGATCCTTATCATATAGACCGTCAATGTCAGATAGTATTACAAGAAGGTCTGCATCGACTAAGCAGGCAACAGTAGCGGAAAGAGTGTCGTTATCACCTATCAATATCTCTTCTACGGCAACAGAATCATTTTCGTTTACAATCGGAACTGCACCGCACTCAATAAGTGTCTCAAAAGTGTTGAGAAGATTCGTTCTCATTATCTCATCCTCAACATCCCACTTATTCAGGAGTATCTGCCCTACCGGATATCCGTATTCGCCAAAGAACTTCTCATATATGTACATAAGCGCACCCTGCCCCACAGAGGCAGCCGCCTGTTTCATCCTGAGTTCCGTTGGCCGCTCACGCAACCCCAGTCTCCCAAAGCCTGCCGCCTGGGCTCCTGATGATACTAATATTACCTCAACGCCGCTATTCATAATATCCGATAAAACTCGCGAAAGGCGCTCCAGATTTCTAAGGTTCAGCTTTCCACTCTCATGGGTAAGAGACGATGAGCCAACTTTGACAACAAGCCTTGTTTTTCTTTTCTTATCCATTTGGGTCCTGCTCCCTCACTGATTTTTCTGTGACACTGCCGTGAATATTATTTTCAAACAGTTTACCACTTTATCTTGCTATATGCAATAGCGCAGCGTCCATATAGCGGACATATGGAGGTCAAATACTCTTGAAAGCTATACAGAAATAATATATTATTGCGAGAAAGGAGATGAGAATGTAGTATGCTAAATATTGTGCTGGTGGAGCCCGTAATACCTATGAATACTGGAAATATCGCCAGGACGTGTGCCGCAACCGGGACAGCACTCCATCTTGTAGGCCCCCTTGGATTTTCTATATCTGATAAGGCACTTAAGCGTGCAGGGCTTGACTATTGGCACTTGGTCAGTGTCACGTACTACGAGGATTTCAGCAAGTTTTTGAAGAAAAACCCTAACATATCAGGATATTACGCCTCGACCAAGGCTTCACGCTCCTATTGCGATGTTAAATACTCAGACGGCGACTATATTTTTTTTGGAAAGGAGACTGCGGGCTTAGACGAAGAGCTTCTGGCTTCAAATTACAGCCGCACTGTCCGCATCCCCATACGCGAAGACGCTCGCTCACTCAACCTTTCAAACTCGGTTGCAGTTGTACTTTTCGAGGCTCTTAGGCAGCTTGGTTTCCCCGGATTGAAGGCCGAGGGTCACTTAACTGATGGTTCTACTGGTTCTGCAGCGCCCGACTGGTCCGAATAGTATCCAAAGACTGATTGTTTTTAGTTGTAATATTTTATAAATCTGTTAAATATATCACATAGTGGTACATTGCTCTTGAATTCGTGTAAAATGTGGGATATAATTCTTTTACTTTGGAATTTAATGACGATTTTGCGTTATAATTGATTCAGAGTTCGATTTAAACTGATTTTTAATGAAGGAGATTGTGTCAAATGAACTACAATAAGAAAAGCATTGAAGACATTGAGTTCAATGGGAAAAAAGTATTGACCCGATGCGACTTTAATGTGCCGCAAGACGAAGAAGGCAATATAACCGATGACAGCCGTATAAGAGCTGCGCTACCCACCATTGAGTATATGCTTTCAAATCAGGCTGCGGTTATTTTGTGCTCACATCTCGGTCGTCCGAAGGGTGAATTTAACACTAAATATTCTCTAGCACCCGTCGCCTCTCGACTGTCTGAGCTGCTCGGAAAGGAAGTAAAGCTTGCAAAGGATGTCATCGGACCCGATGCCGACACACTCACAGCTGCTTTGCAGCCCGGCGAGGTTATGTTGCTAGAAAACGTCCGCTTCCATAAAGAAGAGGAGAAAAACGACCCCGAGTTTGCAAAAAAACTTGCTTCTTACGCGGACATATACGTAAACGACGCTTTCGGTACTGCACACCGCGCTCATGCCTCAACTGCTGGCGTGGCTGATTATCTCCCTGCAGTCGGCGGATACCTTATTGACAAAGAAATAAGCACAATGGGAAGTGCCCTACAAGATCCAAGGCGCCCCTTTGTTGCTATTCTAGGAGGCGCCAAAGTTTCAGACAAAATCGGCGTCATAAACAATCTTCTTGAAAAGGTCGACACCCTGATAGTCGGCGGAGGTATGGCCTATACCTTTGTCCGTGCAACCGGAGGTACAATCGGTCAGTCACTTTGCGAAGAGGACAAACTCGACTATGCACGTGAAATGTTAGAAAAGGCCGAAAGCAAGGGTGTAAAGTTTTTACTACCAACTGACACCATCGCAGCCGAGGAATTTGCCGCTGATGCCAAGGCTGTCACAGTAGAAACGAACTCTATTCCCGATAATCTCATGGGTCTCGACATTGGGCCAGAGACAAGAAAGAAGTTCACCGACGCAGTTAAGACTGCCGGTACCGTTGTATGGAACGGCCCAATGGGCGTGTTTGAATTCGAGCAGTTTGCAGAGGGTACTCGTGCAATTGCAAGAGCTCTGGCTGAGAGCAATGCAATAAGCATCATCGGTGGCGGTGACAGTGCTGCTGCAATCAAACAGCTTGGATTTGCAGACAAGATGACGCATATTTCTACAGGCGGAGGGGCATCCCTTGAATTCTTGGAAGGTCTTGAGCTTCCCGGTATAGCATGCCTGATGGATAGATAAGAGAAGGAGATACCCACATGAATAGAAGATATAGAAAAACTATAATAGCCGGCAACTGGAAGATGAACAAGACCGCTTCGGAGACCAAAGTGTTCCTGGATGAGCTGAAAGGCCATGTAGGTCGCGTAAAATGGTGCGAGGTTGTTGTGTGCGTCCCGTACGTTGACATTCCAATGGCTCTCCGCGCACTAAAGGATTGCAGAATCTCAGTTGGTGCACAAAACCTGCACCACGAGGAGAGAGGAGCCTATACTGGAGAGGTCTCTGCCGAAATGCTTAAAGACTTAGGCGTCAAGTACGTCATCATCGGGCATTCCGAGCGCCGTCAATACTTTGGTGAAACAGATTCTTTAGTAAACAAAAAGGTACACGCCGCTCTCGATGCAGGACTTCGTCCAATCGTCTGCGTCGGAGAGAGTTTGGAACAGCGCCAGGCAGGCATAACAGAGGAACTCATCGTCCTGCAGGTCAAGGCCGCTCTCGCCGGTGTACCGGTAGAAAAGATGCGTCAAATCGTATTCGCATACGAACCGATCTGGGCAATTGGTACCGGGCAGACCGCTACTTCAGAACAGGCAAACGAAGTATGTAACCTGATAAGAGCGACGATCAGAAAGATGCACGGCGCCCGTATAGCCCGCGCAATAACCATCCAATATGGCGGCTCCATGAATGCCGGGAACGCATACGAACTTCTGGCGCAACCCGACGTTGATGGCGGCCTGATAGGAGGAGCATCACTTAAGGTTCCTGATTTTACAGCAATAGTAAACGCTGCAAATCAAGAGCAGTAGTGACTTAATGAGTATGAAAACACCAGTGACCCTAATTATAATGGATGGCTTTGGCCTCGCTCCAGACTCTAAAGCAAACGCCATCTCCAACACAGATACCCCTAATCTAGATAACCTGATGCAGAGATGCCCAAACACTTGGCTCAAAGCAAGCGGTCTCGATGTGGGACTTCCGGACGGCCAAATGGGCAACAGCGAGGTTGGACACACGAATATGGGTGCCGGACGTATTGTCTATCAGGACCTCCCGAAGATATCCAAATCGATAGAAGACGGCTCTTTCTTTGAGAATCCTGTATTCAGAAAAGCTATTCAGAATTGTATCGATAACAACACTACACTGCACCTCTTTGGACTTATGTCAGATGGAGGCGTCCACAGCCACTACACTCACACATGGGCCGCGGTCGAACTAGCACGTCGAATGGGACTCGATAGAGTGTACCTTCACTGTTTTATGGACGGCCGTGATGTTCCGCCGACATCCGGGGCAACCTATGTTGCAGAGACTGTCGAAAAACTCAAGGAGATAGGTATAGGGAAAGTTGCCACAGTAATGGGCCGTTACTACGCCATGGATAGGGATAACCGCTGGGAACGTGTAAAGCGTGCCTACGACGCTCTGGTACATGGAGAGGGCAAATTTAACGACGATCCGGTAAAGGGCATTGAAGAGAGTTATGCAAACGGTGTCACGGATGAGTTTATTGAGCCAATTGTCTCTGTCAAAAACGCCGGAATCCGTGAAAACGACTCAATCATCTTCATAAACTTCCGGCCGGACCGCGCACGCCAAATCACCCGCACCTTTGTTGATCCCGACTTTTCCAGTTTCCCGAGAGAGTATTTTCCAGTACACTTTGTCTGTACCACACAGTATGATGCGGAAATGCCTAATGTAAGTGTCGCATTTGAAAAGGAGACTCTCGACCGCACCTTCGGCGAATATATCAGCTCTATGGGTCTTAAGCAGCTGAGAATCGCTGAAACAGAGAAGTATGCCCATGTAACCTTCTTCTTCAACGGCGGCGCTGAGACTGTCTTTGAAGGGGAGGACCGTGTGCTTATCCCCTCACCCAAGGTCCCCACATACGACTTGCAGCCTGAAATGAGCGCCTACGAGGTAACCGAAGCGGTCGTTGAGCACATTCTTAGCCGCAAGTACGATGTAATAATCGTCAACTACGCCAACTGCGATATGGTTGGGCATACAGGCATTTACGAAGCGGCTCAGAAAGCAGTTGCCACAGTCGATGCCTGTGTAGGAAAAGTAATTGAAGCCATGCAGGCTGTTGGCGGCATCACTATTCTAACTGCCGACCACGGTAATGTGGAAAAGATGCTTGAAGATGACTGCGTCTCACCTTTCACAGCCCATACCACAAACCCCGTACCCTTCATAATCTGCGGCGCTGACATCGAATTGAAGGAAGGCAGACTCGCAGACATAGCACCGACCGTACTTGATCTAATGGGCTTTGGAAAGCCCGAAGAGATGACAGGCCAGTCACTTATACGCGCATAATTCCTAACATAATACAAGGAGTGTAACTAAATGAAACAGTATCTTGAAATTGTTGATGTTCTAGGTAGAGAAATAATCGACTCCCGCGGCAATCCCACCGTGGAAGTAGAGGTTGCCGTTGACGACGGCGACAGAATATATGTTGGCCGTGCAGCAGTCCCCTCCGGCGCTTCGACTGGTATCTTCGAAGCTGTTGAGCTCCGTGACGGTGACAAGGCTCGCTATCTTGGAAAAGGCGTTCTGAAAGCAGTTGAAGCTGTTAACACAGAGATCGCCGACGCAGTTATTGGTCTTAATGCTCTCGACCAGGTCGAGATTGACCGCACAATGATCGCTCTTGACGGAACTCCGAACAAAGGTAGATTCGGCGCAAACGCTATCCTCGGCGTTTCCCTTGCTTGTGCTAAGGCAGCTGCAGAAGCTCTCGGAGTGAGCCTGTACAACTACATCGGTGGTGTCAATGCAAAGACCTTGCCGGTTCCAATGATGAACGTACTCAACGGCGGAGCACACGCAGACAACAATGTTGACATTCAGGAGTTCATGGTTATGCCTGTGTCTGCACCCGATTTCCGCGAAGGCCTCCGTATGTGTGCAGAAGTATTCCACGTTCTCAAAACTGTAGTCCCCTCTTCCGGAGTGGGCGACGAAGGCGGATATGCGCCAAACCTGGAGACCGATGAGGATGCACTTAAGGCTCTTGTAGAAGCCATCACCAAGGCCGGATATAAGCCCGGAGAAGACTTCATGATCGCAATGGATCCAGCCGTATCCGAGTGGTATGTTGATGAGGACGGCGGATACTATTTCCTTCCAAAGGCTCAAAAGAAGATGACACGCGACGATATGGTTGAGATGTGGAAAAACTTCGTTGACAAGTATCCCATAATCTCCATTGAAGACGGAATGGGTGAGGACGACTGGCAAGGCTGGAAGATGCTGACCGATGCGATCGGTGACAAGGTCCAGCTCGTTGGAGACGACCTATTTGTAACAAACACAGAGAGACTCTCAAAGGGTATCAAGATGGGCGTTGCAAACTCCATTCTTATTAAGGTTAACCAGATAGGCACCCTGACCGAAACTCTCGATGCCATCCAAATGGCTAACCGTGCAGGGTACACAGCAGTTATTTCCCATCGCTCTGGTGAGACCGAAGACACTACCATTGCAGACATTGCAGTTGCACTGAACGCCGGACAGATCAAAACTGGTGCTCCTTCCAGAACCGACCGCGTAGCAAAGTACAACCAGCTGCTTAGAATCGAAGAGGAGCTCGGCGAGGCTGCAATCTATCCTGGCCGCGATGCATGGTTTAATCTATAGCCGATAATCTCCAAATTTAACAAAATACAGAAAATGCAAAGCGATTGTCTCTACTAGGAGTTAAACCTTTAGGCGAGACAATCGCTTTTTGTGGGGTAATACTATAGTTTGATTTTTGGCAAGCCTGTTTTTTGTGTAACTTATCAGAATTTTAGCTATCACTATTTGCATAACTTATTTTTTGAAGCATATTGAAATATTCTGTAGTTTGATGTATAATCGTTACAATTTGGTTTTCTTAGGAGGTTTTTTTTCATGGCAATGTACGCTGCATTAGGCGTAGTTCTACTTTCAATTGTTTACCTTATTTTTAACTACTTCCGTATTAAAAAA
>JAAYOS010000168.1 GCA_012520195.1 Clostridiales bacterium
CTACTGCAAAAACAAAAGAAACTAACCTAATCTCCCCCATGTTAACTGCACATTTAGTTGACATAGGGGGTTTCCTTTTACCCAAGGGTGCGCCCTATTTTTGAGCGCTTACGTTTTTTTGCCATGATAGACAAATTGACAAATCAAATAATGATGCCATATAATAAGTATAACGTTATACCAATGTTTAAGGGGGAAGGGCAATGTCTGAACAGGAAAAAATCAACACGAAAAACAACACGAAAAGCCATACTAGCGATACTAATGAGATGATTGAGAAATTTGTAGAACACGTAAGGAAACAATTCAATGACTCAAGCTACCCAGTTGAGTACGAAGATTTCGAGTGCTACGAAGAAATGCTGCCCCTTCGAGATGGGGTCCGACTTCGTACAATATATTATTTTCCAAAGACCGATCAAAGAGAGTCTTTCCCGACAATTGTCCAGAGAAGCTGCTACCCCAATATGGACAGAATGATGCGAGTCAATGCGGAGGAGCTGGCTAAACGTGGATTTGGGTTTGTATATCAATATTGTCGGGGAGTTGGCGGTTCGGAAGGAGTCTGGCGTCCAAATGACAATGACCGAAATGATGGCCAAGACTTTATGAATTACTTGAACAGCCTAGAGAAAGTTGAGTGTATGGGCTATCAGGGGGCATCCTATCTCGCCTTTACGGGTTGGGTAATGGCGGATATTCTCCCTGATAAGGTGAAGTCTCTCTATCTCACCGTATACGGAACAGACCGCCACACTTCAGCCTATAAAGATGGGCTTTTCCGACATGATATTCTTACAGCTTGGGCTATGGGCAATGCCGGACGTGAGATAAGTGCAGACCTTATGGAGTCGTGCAAGTACCGTCCCCACATAGAAGTGGATAAAGCATTATGGGGTGGGGAATTGAATTGGTACCGTAACTGGATAACCAATACCAGTAGGACAGATCCTTACTGGAATGAGGGCTTCTGGCACATGCTTAGTCAAATACCAAAAAGAATGAACCTGCCCGTCTACATTGGGGAGGGCTGGTACGACCACCATTTGGGATCCGCTATAAAATCTTATATAAATCTATCTGATGAGTCCAAGGCCCATTCTGTCCTTGAGATCGGCCCGTGGAATCACAGCGGAATGCCCTGCATAACAGGCCATACCCACAAAAACGCAGAGGGCAGCACCACTCTAAAAACTCTTGATTGGTTTACAAAGACTCTAAAGAAGAAGGAGCTACCCGAACCCAAAATACGCTGCTATGTTATTGGAGCAGATGAGTGGCGTGAGTGGAGCTCCTATCCCTTCAAACCGGATCATGAGGAGTACTTTTATCTTTCGGATAAACTGATAGCTGATGGTGCCTATTCGTTGGAGGCTAGCCCTGCAGCAAGTGGGCAGATAAGCTATTTATACGATCCAAATGACCCTGTAATATCTCATGGTTCAGAGTCACTGTTTGCTACGCAGTCAGGGATAGGCAGTTTGAAGCAGCCCCAATATGGTTTTAGAGACGACGTAATAAGCTTTGTATCAGAGCCCTTCAATGAGGAAAAAGATATTATCGGCATAATCAAAGCAAAAATCTTTGTATCCACCGACGCAGAAGACACCGCCTTCACCATGAAGGTTATGGAAGTCTTCCCAGATGGCAGTGCGTACAACATTAGGAACGGAATAACTACACTCGCATACAGAAACGGGTCACCTGAGCGCATTTCATACACACCAAACAGCATTGAGGAGATTACCATTGACTCATGGGACATAGCTTGGCGAATGCAAAAGGGGTCGCGCCTCCGAATAGATATCTCATCATCGAACTTTCCCGAATACGCTGTGCACTCAAATTATCCCGGAGTCTGGTCAAAGCAGGATAAGACTAAGACAGCAAAACAGACTATATACGTAGGACAAGATCATCCGTCATGCGTGATTCTTCCGATAGAATAGATCAAAAAAACCATGTCTCTAGGGATTAACAACCTTAGAGACATGATTTATAAATCTTGCTTTTATATGATCTCGTTATATAATTCCGTCCTTGAGGAGAGAGTTATACTCCTCTTCTGAAAGCCCCAGTTTACCTATGTAAACATCTCTGTTGTGCTGTCCTAATGTAGGTGAGGGTTTTCTTATAGATGGCATCATATCCATTAGTTTTACAGGATTGCCGTTCAACTTCACCTTTCCAATGACAGGGTGATCGACATCAATGAACATCTCTCTTACATTGGCGATATGCTCATTTTCTACTATGTCCTTTATGTCATAGATAGGTGCAGCGGGGATCCCGGCCTCCAGCACTATTTCTACGGCTTCTTCTACAGTGTAGTCCTTTGCCCACTCTTCAATTATCTCTTTGAAAATTTTATTGTTCTTGACCCTCAAAGGAACAGTAGAGAATCTCTCATCGGCAATCAGACTTGGATCACGTAATATATCCCTACAAAGTACTTCAAACAGTCTCTGGTTTCCGCAACCGATTACAAGATAACCGTCTTTTGCCATGTAGGAGTCGTAAGGCGCGATTGCCTCGTAACTGTTTCCTCTGCGCTCCGGCACCTTCCCGGAAACAAAATATCTCTGTATTGCCTGCTCAAGGCTTGCAACGACACAGTCAACAAGTGATATATCTACCCTCTGGCCTTTACCAGTAATAGTTCTTGCATTCAAGGCCGCAAGCACACCAATTGTCATATTTAGACCGCCAAGGACATCACCCATAGCATTTCCTGCTCTGGTAGGGGGGCTTCCGGGCTGGCCGGTAATACTCATCAACCCACCCATTGCTTGAGATATGATATCATAGCCCGGTCTGTCCGAAAGAGGGCCGTACGAGCCAAATCCTGTTAATGAGGCATATATTAGCCTGTCGTTTATCTTGTTTAGTTCGTCATACCCTAGGCCCAGTCTTTCCATTACGCCAGGCCTATAGTTTTCTATAAGGACATCAGCTTTCTTGACAAGCTCTTTAAAGATCTCTTTGCCTTTTTCACTCTTCAGGTTCAGAGTAATACCGATCTTGTTTCTATTTAGGTTTGCGTAGTATAAGCTTTCGCCGTTGATATGGGGGTCGTAATTACGTGAGTCATCCCCATGATTCGGGATTTCTATCTTTATTACGTTGGCACCCATATCGCCAAGCATCGCACCACATAAAGGTCCAGCAAGAACTCTTGTGAGATCAAGCACCGTTATATTTTCCAACGCGGTGTGTTGAGTCATAGTGTTTCTTTCTCCAGTCTTTGATTATCCGTAGTTAATTCTTTTCGATTTTCATTCGCATAAGGGCTGATGCCATGGATTTGCCTAAACTGTCCAGTCTTAGTGAGTGAGTGGCACCGCCGCCAAGTGCGTTTTTTAACACAAAATTGAATCCGTTAAGGGATTTCACTTCGTATCGAATGATCTCACCTTTGACCATGTCCCCGAAATGCTCCTTAACCCGTTCAACGGTAACTTCGCGTTTAATAAGTTCATAGTCTTCAGGATTGCGTGCAAATATGCAGATGTTGCTGGTGTCACCCTTGTCTCCTGATCTGCCATGAGCTATATCTTTCAAATATATTTCAGCCATAGCTTCTCCTCCATTATATAGTCAGAATATGTGAAGTCAGTTTGACAGCATCTCTTGGTACCAACGTTGGCCAAAGTCCGATGACTTCCTGAACTTTTGCCCTACCGCCAAAGAAGCTAGCTCCCGGAGGGCCGTTAAGCTGGAGAGGTGCAATTTCAGGAACTATTTTTTCTGCTTCGCTCTTATCCTGGGTACGTAGAGAAATCCTAAGAACGACCTCATTTAGGTCTTTGACATAATCAGAATCCATGTTTGCAACATTCAGATGCAGAGCATTTAAGCCAATATAGTCAATTTTAATTTCATCGGCCTTAAGACCTTTGCGCTTCATTTTCTTCATAATGATTTCGGCTGCGTATTGCGCTTTTTCATACGCATCGGGCCATGCAAAGCTCAAAAGAGTTGAAACCCTGTAGCCCGCGAAATACCCGATTGAGAGCTTTAGCTTTTCAGGGCGGGGTTTACCTTCGATGTTATCAACCCTTACTCTGTTCTCACCATCCTGCGATACGGTAACACGACTAATGTCAACAGTTACATCGGGGGTGATATAGTTTGCTGGGTCGTGCACTTCGTAGAGCATTTGCTCTTTGCATGTCTGCTCAGTAATGAGGCCACCGCAATTAGGGGCTTTTGTAATATGCAGCATTTCATTTGAGATTTCAGCTATTGGGAATCCAAGTTGGTCCATCTGCGGTACGCTTCTCCAATCGTAATCGAAGTTGCCGCCAGAGCCTTGACCACCACACTCCAGTAGGTGGCCTGCCATTATACCGCGTGCAAGGTTTTTCCAGTCATCATTCCTCCACCCAAGCCTATGCATGATTGGTGCTAAGAAAAGTGCTGAATCGGTGGCTCGACCTGTTACGATAATATTGGCATTTCCCTCAATACATTCAACTATTGGTTCGTGGCCATAATAAACGTTGGCGTTTACAATCTTGTCTTTGATTTCGTTGAAGTCGCCTATTCCGTCTATGTTTTCAAAAGTTACTCCCTGAGATTGGAGCTCAGAAATTTTCTCCGTCAGGTCATCACCCAGGACATACCCGATCTTGTAACCCTTTAAGTTATTCTCTTCAGCAAATTGACTAATACTGTTAACAAGACTTTCTATGTTCATACCACCGGCATTTGAAATGATGCCAATGTTCTTCCTATACGCTTCCTCTCCGATTTCCTGGATCAGGCCGACAAAGTCCCTCGCAAATCCCGCCTTCGGGTTTCTAAGCTTCTGTCTCTGCATTATAGATAGAGTTAACTCAGCGAGGTAATCACACGCCATATAGTCAATATTACTGTTGCGGACCATGTGTATAGCGGCATCATTACTATCTCCCCAGAAGCCTTGTCCGCCGCCGACTACTACTTTACTCAAAACTATACCCCCTAAGTATAACGTTGTACTAATGATATATTAGA
>JAAYOS010000027.1 GCA_012520195.1 Clostridiales bacterium
AATATTCATCGTGACCGATAATGTTTGGTTCGATCCGGAACCAGGCGAGATCCAGGGCAGCTTTGCGTTCGTCCTTGGGGCCTATGGAGCCTTTCCAATCCCAACCCGAGACGAAATTTCCTCCAGGCAGGCGGATGGCCGGTATGTCAAATTCCTTTATTGCATCCATAATATCTTGTCTAAACCCCATATCGTCCGCAGTGGGGTGTTCGGGATTGTACATGCCGCCATATACAAGATTTCCGATTGGTTCTAGGAAAGCGCCAAATAAACGTTTGTCCACCTTGTCGATCTTGTAGTCCGGATGTACAGTTACCTTTGCCTTTTTTAGCATTCTCTGTGATCCTCCTTGTTACGTTGATCGTTCTTCTTACTACATACCAAAGAACAGTTTGGCCGAACCCAACATAAACTTTGCTCTTTTCATTGCAAAAACCATTGCAGTGTATATGATTGATTGCATGGAATCAATTATTTGTTACTACAACTTCAAACCAATAGCAACGATTACATCACTCATTATTTTAAATTTTATACATTACTAAGACAATAATGTTTAGAAATATTTTGTTGATTTATTATATTATTTGATTGTTCTATATAATATTGATTGTTACAATGTGTTGAAAAAATCCCTATGACTGAAATCAATTATGTTATATCGTCATGAGACATAGCAATAATCATCAATGTCCTCTGAGGAAACATCATTGCTTCAAACTGTTTCTTTCCATTACAATAATTATGTATTTCATCACAAATCTATATTTACAGAGGAACACTGTATAGAAAAGGTTCTCACAACTTACTAGAAGCAAGACAAGAATCGTAAACTTCAAACGTAGACAGCGATAGTTCGGAAAAAATTCTGGGAAAAGGAGATCAGTCAACATGAATAAGTATTTAGACAAGAGTCTTTCACCTGAGGAGCGTGCAGCAGATCTGGTTTCGAGGATGACAACTGATGAAAAAGCCTCTCAACTAAAGTATAATTCTCCCGCAATCGAGAGGTTGGGTATACCGGCATATAACTGGTGGAATGAAGGCTTGCACGGAGTCGCTCGCTCTGGCACAGCGACGATGTTCCCTCAAGCTATCGGCTTGGCAGCCATATTCGATGAGGAGTTCTTAAACAAAGTCGCAAGCATTATTGCAACGGAGGCTCGTGCCAAATACAATGAAAATGTTCTTTCCGACGATAGAGATATCTATAAAGGTATAACCCTCTGGTCACCCAACATTAACATTTTCCGAGATCCAAGGTGGGGTCGCGGGCATGAAACATATGGCGAAGACCCATATCTAACTTCCCGGCTTGGAGTTGCTTTTGTGAAGGGACTCCAGGAAGGAGAATATGAGCAGCTCAAAACCGCTGCGTGCGCCAAGCACTTTGCTGTGCACAGCGGACCCGAAGGACTTCGCCATGAATTCAATGCAGTTGTATCCAAAAAGGATATGTATGAAACATATCTACCTGCATTTGAAGCATGTGTAAAAGAAGCAAAAGTAGAAGCGGTTATGGGTGCCTATAACCGCACTAATGGTGAACCTTGCTGTGGTAGTAAGACTCTACTTGAAGATATATTGCGCAAAGACTGGGGGTTCAATGGGCATGTTGTTTCCGACTGCTGGGCAATCAGAGATTTCCACACTACACATAGAGTGACGAACAGCCCTGAGGAATCGGTCTCACTAGCATTATCTAGCGGCTGCGATATCAACTGTGGCAGTTCCTATGCCCTACTAATGCGCGCCTTGGATGAAGGTCTTATTACCGAAGAACAGATTGACATAGCTGCACAACGACTGTTCAAGACTAGATTCCGCTTGGGTATGTTCGATGACGACTGCGGATACAACCAAATCCCGTATGAAGTGGTGGATTCTCCAGAGCACAATGCAGTCTCACTTGAGGCATCACGTAAATCGATGGTATTACTTAAGAACGACAGCATCTTGCCTATTGATATTAACAGCCTTAACACTATTGCTGTCATTGGACCGAATGCTGACAGCCGTGAGATGCTTAAAGGAAACTACTTCGGAACAGCGTCACAGTACACGACAATACTAGATGGAGTTCGCGAGTATGCCGATAAAGCCAGAGTTCGTGTTCTATACTCCGAAGGATGTCATCTGTTTAAGGACAGAGTCGAACCTCTTGCAGGTAAGAATGATAGGATTGCTGAAGCTGTTTCGGTTGCTAAGCGTGCAGATATTGCTATTCTTTGTCTGGGACTTGACTATACCATAGAGGGTGAGGAAGGAGATACCGGTAACTCTCAAGCAGGAGGCGATAAGCCAGACCTACAGCTTCCCGGAAATCAGCAGCAGCTTCTTGAGGCGGTAGTAAGCACAGGAACTCCAACTGTTTTAGTTCTGAGTGCCGGCAGCGCACTTGCTGTAAATTGGGCAGATGAGCACTGCGCAGCAATCCTAAACACCTGGTATCCGGGTAGTCATGGCGGTAAAGCTGCTGCCGATATTCTTTTTGGTTCCTGCTCACCGAGCGGCAAACTACCGGTCACATTCTACCGTAGCGTAGAAGAATTGCCTGATTTTACTGACTATTCAATGAAGGGCAGAACTTATCGGTACATGACCGAAGAAAGCCTATATCCTTTTGGGTATGGACTGACTTACTCGGAGGTTGAGCTAAGCGGGCTAGACGCACCGTCCCAAGGACCGCTTGGTAAAGATATTGAGGTTAGTGTCCAGATTACAAATAAGGGCAACTACGATATAGAAGAAGTTTTGCAGTGCTATGTAAAGGATCTAGACTCGCCGTATGCCGTTACAAACCACAGCCTATGTGCTTTTCGCAGAGTTTCTTTATCATCCGGCGAGACAAAAACCGTTAAGTTAGTAGTTTCTTCAAAGGCCCTGGAAGTTGTAAACGATGAAGGAGTGCGTATACCTGGTAGCGGGAACTACACGATTTATGTGGGCACGGGGCAGCCGGACACCCGCACAACTCAACTGTACGGAAGAGCGTGCCTATCATTCGACTACAGTATCGCTGATTGATTCAGTCGCTTCTGGATCGCTTGATGTATTACTTGATGGGCCACTTGATGGGTTAATTGATGGATCACTTGATGGATTACTAGATAGAGAGCCAAAATAGAGCTACAACAAGTCTAAAAAACGCCGGAGAACAGGAAACAACCCTGTTTTCCGGCGTTTTTACATTTGCTCAATCTGCCCTTTGCATAATCTGTCTTTCTGCCCTTTGTGTAATATGCCCCTTAGTACAGTCCAAAGAGCATCTTAACAGCCTCGCTTCTCTGGACATCAGTATTGGGCCTTATGGTTCCATCACTGTACCCTGTCAACACCTTGGCATTGACAAGTATTCCTACGTACTCGGTTGCATAATCGGGAATATCCTTTGAATCAGTAAAGGCAATTTCTGCACTTCCCATTCCTTTAGGGAGTGTTCTGCCCAGCGCAGTCATAACCTGCGCTCTTGTAATCGGAGCATACGGATCGAAAACCAGTGTACCGTTGTTGTTCTTACCAAGGAATACATTATTGACATACATTGCTGCTACAGAGTCTAGAGCCCAAGCTGGAATTTCGTCAATGTCTGCATAAGGCAGTTCGGTGTGAGAGTAATCCGCAGTGTTCAAACTCAGATAATTTGTAAGCATTACAGCAAATTCTGCCCTTGTCATCTTCTTGGTAGGATAGAAGTAGACTCCTTCATCTCTGATCACCCCATTAATGACACCCTGGCTATTGAGGTATGCCGCATACTTCTCGCTCCAATGTCCTGCAGTGTCTGCAAAGATTGATTGGACGGCAGTGTGAGGCTCAATATCGATAGAAGCTGTCGAGATATTACCAAATGAATCCCACGCTGTAACAGTAACCCGGTGCAACATTCCATCATTGATATTTGCCAGTAACACTGATAGTTCGGACGATAATTCGGAATAGTTAAAGTTTATTGGTTTTCCGTCCAGGGTCATACGTATCCTATTCTTTGGTACCGGCAACCCATTTTCTGTTACCTTAGCTACAATAGTTATATGTTCGTTTGTGGGTGTAATATCTGAGGCTGCCATCTCAATGATTGGTCCAACTGCATTCGGTTCAAGGAAATAGGACGCCACCATCTGGTCGATATATATAGTTCCTGAGATTGTTTCAGATTCTCTCTGAATGCTAACCGAACTTATTTCGGCTATGTCTTGGGGGAGTTCGACCGCATAATGTCTGTATCCAATGTAGTTAAGGGCGTATACTGGCAGTTTTAGTGCATTTCCGCTCTTGCTTATTGCATCAAAGCTGATCATATTGTCGGAACCGTCACCGTAAACCCAAAAGTGCAGATATCTACTGTTCTGTGGGATACTCCACCTTGTTGGCAGCGTCACCTTCTGCCCATCAATATTTGAGAAGTCATAAGCTATCCTGCCGGACGCATTGCCATAACGAACATAGGCTTTGTTCGACTCAATAGCAGCCGAAATTGTGCTATCCCCCGATGTCAAACCAGTGTTATTTGGGTCTTCGAAGGAATCAACAGTTTGGTCTGCGGCTCCAATATTAACCGGAATCTCAACAGACAGCTCGCCTGCAGAGACTAATATTATGCCCCTGCTACCGGGCGTATCAGAAGAAGTAAACTTCCCGTTCTCTATAGTGCCAATATTTCCGGCAGTGTTGATGACCTCCCACCTGAATACATTATTGTCTGCATGCACTGCCAAACCCATAAAGCTTGCTGAGGCATCTAGTTCGATGCTCTCCTCAGGATTGATATCCAACGACTGAACAGATTTCCCGGTATTTCTATTTATAACATTTATTGCTGTCGGCGTTTCAATAACAGTTACTAGGGTCTCTCCAGATATGTTACCTATAGATGCCTGGACACTGACTCTGCCTTCCCCAGTTCCGGCTGTGAACTTCCCTTCTTGGTCAACCGACCCCAATGAGTTAGACACAGAATATTTTATGCCTATGGGAACACTTGTCGGATAATAACCTTTGTCTGTTGCCTTTGTTTCAAATGAAACCGTAGAGCCCGAAAGCACAATGGGATTTGCCGGGTAAATATGTAAGTTTGCAGGTCTATCGTCGGGAGCAGCTTTGTTTATAAGAAATATGTAGTTAGCTCCCTGCCTCTGGGTCCCTTCCGAGGGTCTGTTAACAACCTGTGTTGAGCTATATCCGGGGTACTGGGCTATCATGACCGTGGATCCTCCGCCGTCAAGGTTGATCGCTTTGACACACCCTAGTGATATCATACGAGATGCAAGTGTAGACAATGCCATACCATTCGAGTATCCGCTTTGTCTGCCATCAACTGTGTATAGGACCACACTACCGTCTGCAGTGATTCCGATAGAGGTCCTTGGGGATCCTCCTTTTACTAACCCAGGTGTGACTTTGCCATCATTGACTATTAGATCTCCGGCCCCCACCGCATATGTTACTTCATTCCAAATCGGGTCGGGTGAGGACACCGAGATTGTCACCTTCTGTGATGACGCAACCCCCTCCAACTTTTCCGCGAGATTATTCTCCTCTGTAGCTGTCAATGCCATTGTTCCGGGCTCTAGGTTGACTGGACCAGAACCCTTAATGACTTGTGAAACGGTACCTGTGACCGTTCCGCCAATTCGGAGGTCACCCGACAATTGATTTAGGATGATAGTCGTTCCCTCTGTAGTTGTTCTTGTGTTTGATGAGAAATCGGGTGTTAACAGGTACACACCATAGTTTCTTCGATCTATGTTAATATAATCGATAGCTAGGGAGTACCCTGTATCTGTCATTAGGTTTACCGATAGTTGAGGCTTATCGATTATTGCTGAACCGTCCTCAAAGAAACCCACAGCATTCTGGCCTGCGCAGGAACTGCGAAGGATCCCGTCGGTCACTACGATCCCAATCGGTATGCCGTTATCAACAAAAAAGAAATCTCCGTTGATGCCGGCAACTACCTCGGCCCCCTGCTCCTCCACGATGTTTGCTATACGTGAAATTGTTGACTTACCATATAGAACCGATCCATAGGCAACAATAGGAACAACCTGCGAACCGGGAGTATACTTCACATACCTCTCCTCTGTCCTTCCGGCTGATACATGCTCGAGTGTATTAGCATTAAACTGGGCTCCGTCAGCAATATTTGCTTGGTAACTCCTTATGTATGTCCCAATACCCTCTTCAGACTCAAAGTCCAAAGCAATTACATATGTACTCATTAGGCATAGCAGAAGTAGAACTGAGAGTGCTTTCTTCATGTATTTCATAACCATCTCCTTAAAAATTTAATTGTTGCGTACCATTCCGTTATGTGGGCTCACTGGTCCATAGCGACTAACACCTATCGGGCCTGTCTTTGTTTAGACGTCAAAAATTCATTTATGTTCAATTGTATTGTTGACAAGGAGCAAATATTTCAGCTTGTTCAATCAATTACCAAGCATATTTGCACTTCCTATTTTACATGCGTCACTATAGTAAGTAAATAGCTGCTATCACCACTTAGGGGATAGCAGCTAGTATTATTTCTAATGTTTTTCGGCTACATCGCTTTATTCAGCTTCAGTCTCTGCTTCAGCAGGCTCTTCGACTGGTGCCTCTGACTCTTCGACCGGCTCTTCTACAGGTTCAGCTTCGACAGCAGTCTCTACGACTTCGGCTTCTTCAGCTTCGACTGCTACTTCAGTTGCCTCAGGTTGCTCTTCCGCCTCAACCTCATTGACAACAACGGAGCCGTCCTCAGAACGCACCTCGAGCTTACCAGGTTCACTTACTGCAACGATCCTGTCCTCAAATGATTGCTCCTCCTGCTGAGGCTTCTCCTGAGGAGATGCTTCCAACAGAGCACGAATACTCAACCAAACCTTTTGCTCTTCATCATCAACATTTGTGATCAAGCATTCGATCTCTTCACTCTCAGAAAGGACATCGCTGGGCTTTCCGATTCTGTGGTTAGATATCTGAGAAATATGGACAAGGCCGTCCACTCCCGGGATTATCTCAGCAAATGCTCCGAAAGGCATAAGCTTTACGACTCTGGCCTTAATGATGTCGCCAATTTTGTAGTTCTCCATGAACTTTTTCCACGGATTATCTTCAGGCTTACGTAGTCCTAGCGAAATCCTCTTCTTCTCTGTATCAAACCCTAAAACATAGACTTCTATTTCTTCACCGATTGATACCACATCGGATGGATGACGCACCCTCTGCCAAGAAAGCTCCGAAATGTGAATCATACCGTCCACGCCGCCAATGTCAACAAAAGCGCCATAGGAAGTCAAAGACTTAACAACACCGTTGTAAACCTTGCCCTCTTCGATTTCCTCCCAAATCTTTGCAGCTTTTTCGCGGCGCTCCTCGTTTAGGACCTGTCGAATGGAACCAACAACACGGCGTCTTGCATGATTTACTTCAATGATTCGAAGCCTAATATTTGTCTTTACCAGCGGTGTGAGTGGGGAACCCTTTGGAACTCCTGTTTGGGATGAGGGAACAAATACGCGCACCCCTTTTACCAGGGCAACTAGTCCTCCCTTATTCTCCTCAATGACATAGCCCTCCATGGTCTCTTTGCTCTCCATGGCTGCTTCGATTTCTTCCCACCCTTTAACGCTGTCCATACGCTTCTTGGATAGCATTGCGGTGCCTTCCATATCGTTTACGCGCATAACGTAAACCTCTACTTCATCACCGACTTGTACGATATCCTCAGGCTTAGCGGAGGGACTGTCAGTGAGCTCCGACATGGGTATGTACCCAGCGTGTTTTGTTCCAAGATCAACATACACTTCAGAATTTGAAATGCCGGTAACTACACCTGTTACCTTATCGCCTCCCGACAGTGTTTTCAAAGACTGTTCTAAAAGTTCAGCAAAAGACTCTCCTCCGCTATCAGTCTCTGTTTCCGTTGTGATCTCAGTGTTTTTTACTTCTTCACTCATTTTCTTACAGACCTCCTCAATTATCCACGATGGTGTGGATGCACCGGCAGTGATACCGACTTTTGCATAATTCTTAAAATCCTTTGGGTCAACTTCCTCTGCGCTCTCCACATGACTGACAGATGAGGCGTATCTCCTGCTCAGTGCAGCCAGTCTGTTTGTGTTTGCACTTTTTTTATCACCTATAACGATGATCGCGTCACATTCGATGGCTAACTCAGCGGCCTCTTTTTGGCGCAAAACAGTTGCACTACATATTGTATCAAATATTTCAACGTTTGTACACTCTCTTTTTACTATTTCGGTACATTCTTCCCATATTTTGATATCAATAGTGGTTTGTGCTACCATTGTTACTGGTTTATCCGCGATTTTCTCCACATTTTCGGACAGTTCCTCGGGTGATTGGCATATAAGATGGTTTTCACACCATCCCGATATGCCCTTAACCTCTGTGTGGTCACGGTCCCCAATGATTATTGCTGTTCTCCCAGTCTCACAAGCATTGCTTACAATTTTATGGATCCTGCGCACATATGGACAGGTAGCGTCTACATATTCGATGCCCAGATTATTCAGCTCATCATAAACCTTCTTTGGCATACCGTGAGAGCAGATAATAACAGTATTTCCCGGTTTCGCCTCGTTTACACTCGAAATCAGTTCTATGCCCTTCTGCTTTAGCATATCCGAAACATGGGAGTTATGAATGATAGGCCCAAGTGTGCAATAACTTTTTTCTCCTCCCGATTCAAGTGCAATACGTACAGCGCGGTCGACTCCGAAACAGAATCCTGCACTCTCTGCAAGCTTAATTTCCATTAGAATTAATCATCCTTCAAACTAAATATTCTTTCCATCAGGTCATCGGCTATTTTCCGATAGGCACGGGAAGTTGACAGGCCCTCCTCTTTCTCAGCGTGATAAGCCTCGCCGAACACTACTCTCAGCTTGGGAAATCTTAGAAGGTTTTTCTTGCCCGCTGTTAGATAGGCAGGCACAATAGGAGCTCCTGATTTAACTGCCATCAATGCAACACCTGTCTGTGCCCGGCTTAACTCGTTTGAGTTAACTCGTGTGCCCTCAGGGAAAATAATAATGCGTTTACCGTTTCGCAATAGATTTATCGTATCTATAATCGCTGCCCTATCCGACTTACCGCGATCGACAAACACAACAAGAGGCTTTATCAGAAACGATAGGACCGGAATTCTTGAAAGCTCAGCTTTCGCCATGAACCTTGTCATAAATCTTCTCTTTCGGAACATCGCAATTGCCAGCACCAGTGGATCGAGCATCGAAGTATGATTCGAACAGATAATTGCACTGCCTTCAGGAATATTCTCTGCACCGGTCACCTTGATCCTGCAAAAAATCCTAAAAAAGACCGAGACAATATAGAAATACAGCTTGTTCAGCATTACATGAAACCTCCGAATATGCGGGACGCTAATTCTTCTTTCCCAACCTTGTCTATAGAATAGCTTTGTGTATCTTTCGCCTGCCTTCATTTTCTACCGGAAAGCTTTGAAGTAATTATTTCATCAGCCTTAGCAACAGCTTCCTCAAAATCAAGGCCGGTCGTGTCTAGTACAACGGCGTCTTCTGCCTGCTTAAGAGGAGCAGTGCTTCTCGTGCTGTCATTTTTATCCCGCCAAATGAGGTCCTCCAATACATCTTCGTAGGTGGATTGCATTCCCTTTGCGATCAGTTCATTGTGTCTTCTTAAAGCTCTAACTTCCGGTGAAGCTGTTAGGAATATCTTTACTTCCGCATCTGGTAGAATGACGGTCCCAATATCGCGCCCGTCCATTACAGTGTTCCCCTGCGCGGCAAGCTGTCTCTGGGCGTTAAGTAGGAAGGCACGGACCTCCGGAATCTTTGAAACATTCGAGGCATATATAGAGGCTTCGGGAGTCCGAATCTCATCAGAAACATCCTCGCCGTTGAGATATATGTGCTGTCCATCCTCTTTGTGAGTAATTGAAAGCTCAATCTCGGGTAGCAGCTGTATGATACTGCCTACATCTTCCGAATGGATACCTCTGCGAAGCACGTAAAGTCCAATAGCGCGATACATTGCTCCGGTATCGATGTATGTCAGAGCACGCCTTTTTGCTATCTCACGGGCCAGAGTACTCTTCCCGGCTCCTGTTGGTCCGTCGATTGCAATAGTATAAGGCTTAAGTGTGTTATTTTTTTCTTTCATATCATGCTCCATTACCGGCCCTCCGATAAGTACAGTATTCAGCTGACGATATTCCGGCAAGGTGACCTGTAGACCATGCAATCTGAAGATTGAATCCTCCCGTATATGCATCTACATCGATTATTTCACCGGCGAAAAACAGCCCGTTTACAATCTTTGACTCCATTGTTCGGGGGTTGATTTCCTTCGTAGAAATTCCGCCTGAGGTCACTATTGCTTCAGCAATCGGCGCAGTCCCAGATACTGATACTCTGAAGTCTTTCAGAACGCTCAGTAACCGGCGTCTCTCCTCTCGCGTGACCGAGTGTACTGGTTTATATGGGTCAATACCGGACCTTCTCACAACAGGGGCTATAGCTTTAGATGGGAGAAGGTCTCCAAGGGCATTACGAAAGTACTTATTTGAATACTTACGAAAATCACTCATTAGTCTTTGGTCCAGCGTCTTTTCATCAAGTGCTGGCTTTAAGTCGATGGATACGTAGTAACCCTTCTTCTCAAAGTCTCTCATATGTGCACTCATACTTAGAACAGTCGGCCCAGAGATTCCGAAATGCGTAAACAGCAGTTCACCGAAATCCTCATAGATAAGCCGTCCTTTCGCTTCATATGCCTTTATGCCGACATTTCTGAGAGAGAGCCCCTGCATCTCAACACAATCGGAATCAGGAGAAACAAGGGGAACGATGGATGGCTTGGGAGACACTATGGTGTGCCCCAAATCAGCTGCCAGATTGTACCCGTCACCCGTTGATCCGGTACGCGGATACGAGACTCCACCGGTGGCAATCACTACCGCTTTACACCGTATTCTCTTGCCAGCAGCTACTACTCCAGTAACAGTATTGTCTTCAACAATAAATCGGGTAACATCTCCCCGAATGATGCTCACACCCCGCTTACTAAGAATAGATTTCAGTGTATCTGTTACATCCTTTGCCCTGTCTGTCGCAGGGAACACCCTGTTTCCCCTCTCCGTTTTTAGCTCAAGACCGTGACTTTCAAAGAAATTGAGGACATCGCCAGGCGAGAAGTGTTCAAGACAGCTGTAAAGGAACTTGCCATTACAGGGTGTGTTCTCAATAATGGTACGGGCTGTGCAGTTATTTGTAATATTGCATCTGCCTTTTCCAGTAATGTTTAGCTTAACGCCAAGCTGCTTATTCTTTTCTATTAATAAAGTCGGCACACCGCTTCCAGCTGCTGCTATGGCAGCCATCATACCAGCTGGTCCGCCGCCAACGATTAGGATACCTTCGAAATCCTCTATGTCTTTATCTGCTTTATGTGTTGTCATACTGTTCATATGTCCCATATTCTTTCCAAATTTCCTCAAGGACTTCAAACGCGTCGGATAGCTCATCCTTTTTTTCCATGCCCACAGAGATTATTAGTGCATTTATAAGACTTAGGGGTGCTACAAATGAATCTACAAATGAAGCCATCTCGCTAGGTGCATAGAGGGTACAGTCGCCCAATTCTGATATTGGAGAGCTTCGGGAATCGGTTATGGAGATCACATCCGCATTGCGTTCAAGCGCAAACCTCAGTGCTCGAAGCGTTCTTCTTGAGTATCTTGGAAAGCTGAATCCAATAATCAGATCGCCCTCTCCGACCCGGAACAGTCTCTCAAAAATATCCCCTTCAATAGCTGCGCCGCCAATAACTGTGACCTTGTCAAGCATTAGGTCAAGGTAAAATCCCAAAAATTCAGCTAAAAAGGATGAAGAGCGTATTCCGATTATGTAGATATGCTTTGCCTCAATTATGCGTCTGACGGCACAATTGAATGTGTCCTCATCGATATCATCTATGGCTTTTCTGATTTTTTCTGCATCGCTCTCCATTACAGCCCGCAAAATATTGCGGTCTTTTAGACGCTCACCTGTCAGTTCAATTCTCTGCAGTGTCGTAAGCCTGGCATTGGCAAGCTCCCTTAGCGCCCGCTGCATCTGTGGATACCCCTCGTAACCGAGTTCGGTTGCAAAACGGACAACTGTGGACTCGCTAACGTCAAGTGTTTTGCCCAGTACATATGCTGTCATGAAGGCTGCCTTATCGTAGTTCGTTACAATATAGTCTGCCAGTCTTCTCTGACTTTTTGAAAACCCTGCTTCTTGAGCAGAAATCCTTTCCAATAGGTCGTTTCTCATGCTGTTAGGCCCCCATACCTTGCCTCTACTTTTCAAAATAAATCAGTTTCTTCGTACTACTTATACAAGAATTATTTGCTTAAGCTTATCGAAACTCAGTCTATCTGTGCAAGGATTTTAAGTATCTAAGTTCACTCTTTTCGAGGTATCTCCACTGGCCGGGCTTGAGGGCACCAAGTTCAATTTCGCCAATTTTATTTCGCTTCAAGCGAAGAACCTCCAAGCCCACCTGTTCGCACATCCTACGTATTTGGCGATTCTTCCCCTCGCTGATGATTATTTCAAGCGAACTCCGGTCGCTTCTTTTCTTAATAACCCGTACATACGGACTTTCGATGGGCTCCTCGTCAATATCGGTTAACCTTCCGAGCCTCTCGAACTTCTCATCGTCGGTGCTTCCTACTGTTACACGATATACCTTTTTTACTCTATTTGAAGGGTGTGTCAGGTTTTGCGCCGTGTTTCCGTCGTTTGTCATTATCAGTAACCCTTCAGAATCCATGTCCAGTCTTCCAGCAGGGAAGACACGTGTCTTACAGTCTGTGACAAGCTCACGAACAGTTTTGCGTCCCAATTCATCACTTAGTGTCGTAACATATCCTCTGGGTTTGTACAGCGCAATATATGTGGGCTCAGGCATCGCACCAATGACCACATCATGGACAGTAATTATATCCTCATCAGCATCTGCCATCTGCCCGATAACGGCAGTTACACCATTAACCTTGACTGCTCCTTCGGCTATGAGCTTTTCTGCCTGTCTTCTTGATGCTACGCCATACCTCGACATGATTTTCTGTAATCGCTCTTTCATTCCTGTCCTCTTTCGGTCATATCTCTTGACCATCTTCAAATTGTTTAGTTCTCAGCAAACATTTATTGCCTAATCACAACCCTGATTATATCAAAAAGGGCTGCCACTTACAACATCTTTAAGATGTCGGATAAACCGAGCAAATAATCCTGTCTCTTTGACAACCTCATCGATATCTGCTGAAAATACGAGGGGAACTCTACAAGTTTCGCTCTCATTTATATAAATTCTCATCTCTCCTGCATACTCCCCTGCTCTAACAGGTGCGTATACAAATCTGTCAGCATAGATCTTTGTCTCAACCTTCTCCCCGTCCGCTATCCACACAATGCAGTCTTCAGAATAGTTCAACTTTACTCTTGGAGACTTACCGTTCTGGACAGGGATATCAGTACATGCCATACCTGAGAGGCCTACTACTTGCTTATCATAGGCATCAAATGCTCGGTTATGCAGCAAAGTGTGATCATTCCAATCATTTGGTGCGTTTAGGGTGACAACTACTGTTTCTCGTCCGTCCCGTGAGACCGACGAGACTAGGCAGCGGCCTGCAGACTTGGTATATCCTGTCTTAAGCCCGGTACATCCCTCTAACCTGTGCAAAAGCTTGTTGTTGTTTGTCATATATCGCCCCGCAAAACTGTCACCTTTTGTCCCAACGATTTTCCTGAAATCATCGTTTTTCATGCAGTAGGATGCAAGAATTGCCATGTCTTTCGCGGTGGAGTAGTGTCCTTCGGTATCTAGTCCGTTGGGGTTTCGAAATGAGCTGTTCGTCATCCCTATCTCAGATGCTTTCACATTCATTAAGTCAGCGAAACTGTCCGGTCCTCCGGAGCAGTGGTACGCAAGCGCTAAAGCAGCATCGTTTCCCGACATGAGCATCAATCCGTAGAGCAAGTCTCTAACACTTACTTTTTCTCCTTCCCTCAAATACATGGAGGAGCCTTCTGCATAATGCTCGGTGGTTATCTCTACAATCTCATCTAAATCGCAGTTTTCCAGAATCAAGATTGCTGTCATAATCTTTGTGGTACTAGCGATTTTCATGCGCTTATCACCGTTTTTCTCATACAGCAGTCTTTCGCTGCTACAGTCAAGGACTACTGCAGATTGCGCGGACACATTCGGAAATCTGTCCTCAGCGGCCACCGCTGTGAAAAAAATACAGGCACAGAAAACTTGTAGCATAACCGTTATCGCTAAGGTCCGTATAGTTCTAGTGATCCTCTGCTTATTTTTCATATAGTTAGCATAAAGCATACAGATTGTGTACTCCCTTTCAACTTCCATTTCTATACCCATAATGGACGCGGCGCCCTACAAAAGAACGCCCTGCGTAGTTTTCCGCAGGACGCCATGTTTTATTCGAGTATTCAGTGTGTGAAATTAAGCGAAGTATAACATATAGAAATGCAGAGATAGATAAATCTGCAGCACTACTCCTCAGGACTGTCTGCTTGAGGATCGTCAGTGTTGTTCGACGTCTCTTCCTTATGTTCTTTTCCAAACATTTCAGATATCTTGTCCACAATACCGGGAACCATCTCGACGACTCTGTCGACAGTGTTACCGGCAGGAGGTGATACTGGCAGAAGCTTAACATTCCCCTTAGATACCACAAGGAATGCAACGGGAGAAATGTGTACCCCAGCACCGCTGCCTCCTCCAAAGTTTTGATTGCTGTTCCGGCCATCAAAGTCGCTACCTCCCGAGCCAAAACCAAAACTCAGTTTGGATACGGGAATAATTGTGGTACCGTCAGGTGCTGTGATTGCCTGGCCAACAATAGTGTTTACATCCACCATTTCCTTAATCTTCTGTAGAGTTACCGACATCATGTCCACGATTGGTTTTTCCATTCTATGCACCGCCCTTTTCCTGTAATCTTAATGTTTTGTTGCGACGTATGGCGTAATAGTCTCTAAGCACTCCTAGAGCCGCCCATATGTTTCCTCCGATCGTTGTGCTGAGATGCAGCAAAAAAGTCAATACAGGTTTGTCAGCTGTATAGTCCAACTCCACAGAGATGTCCTTATTCCTCACTCCAATGTTATTTTCCAAAAGCCCGTAAATTATTCCTTCCACCGCCCAGGCTCTTCCATACATTATTGCAGCCTTTGCGGGGTCATCTTTTGATGCTGCGACAAACCGGATATGAAGATTATCTATGCGGGACGCCTTGCTGAGTCGGCTGATAGATCTGCGAATAAATGCGAAGTTATCGGAGAAGCTGCCAAGCCCAAAGTCTCTTTTGGGTTTCTCGACCTCTGCTTTTCCCCTTTTCTTTGCCTTTGCTGCCTTTTTTTCTTTCTTTAGAGCTCGCTTGCTTTTCTTTTCGGTCGAGTAGACAGTTATGCGGACAAATGCTATTTTTATGATAAACTCAAGTTTTTCATGCGCATACTGTAGTATTACACCTATTCTCAATCGGCATATAATTACAATAATAAGAACTATGGCTGCAAGAATATACAGGCCGGTCATATTCCAAGCTCCTCAATTACCATCTGTCCCTCAGTCTGCTCATAGTTGCTTAGCTGCGGAAGCTCATCTATCGATGAGATACCAAACGCTCTCAGAAAATTGGGAGTGGTGCTGTAGAGTTTTGGCTTTCCGGGCACATCCAAGTGTCCACACTCCTGTATAAGAGAGCGCTCAAGAAGCGTACCAATAGTACCCGAGCTGTCAACGCCCCTTATCTGCTCAATGTAGGCCCTGGTAGTAGGTTGATAATACGCAATTATTGACAGTACCTCTAGCGCAGCCTTTGATATTGTAGGCTGTTTTCGCAGTTCGAGAGTCTGCCGGACGTAATCGGCATATTCCGCAGCAGTAGTCAACTGGTACGAATCCTCCAAACGGACTAACCTGATCCCGCGTCGATTGAACTTGTAATAGTCGGCCAGACCCTCGGCCACCGTCTCCAGAAGCTGCTTGTCAATATTCAAAACAGCTGAAAGCCTGTCAGCAGAGACAGGATCACCCGCTGCAAACAGTATACCCTCTAACGCTGATTCTATTTCATTGATTTCCATGGACTTCACCAACATCTGTTAACCTGTCCCCTGTTCGCTCTCAGGGATACAGTAAATTTCGTAGTCATCTGTCTTCGGCTCGATACTCACCCTCTTGTTCTTACAGAGATCGAGTACTGCCAGGAAGGTAGCAACTATTTCCGACCTGCTCTTACACCCTGAAATGAGCTGTCTCAACTTTGCTACAGGCCGGAATATAAACTGTTGGAGTAACTCTGATACTTTTGAAGATACGGGATAGGGCTCCTTACCTACAATATCGCTGAAGGCTGAAATAGGTGGAGGAAGCTTTCTCCTTGTCCGCTTCTTTATTTCAATTATCGCCTCAGATAACTCCAAAGTATTGTGTGTGTACGGATACGTCTTGTCGATTTCAATCGGTTCAGCTTCTTTTACGTAGATATTGCGCCCTACCTCGACACGCTCACTGAGGTACTCCACACCTAGACGCATATTCTGGTATTCAATCATCCTGCTGCGCTCTTCAAGAGACTTTTTGAGACTCTCCATCTCCTCGATTGCCTCTAAATCATCGATTGCGAGCAGCATACGAGTTTTTATATAGAGCAGGTGAGAGGCCATCGCGACAAATTCGCTTGCAATCTCAAGGTCCATTCTCTCCATCTCATTAAGATATTGAAGGTATTGGTCGAGAATGTCTGAGATTATTATGTCCTCAATCTCGATTTTGTTCCTTGATAACAGGAAGAGTATTAAGTCAAGAGGACCCTCAAAGTCCTCGTACTCCTCTCTACTCTTTACTACCTTTTCCAATCGGAAAGTCGGAGTTTTCATTCTCAATACGAAGCCGGCCCTTTCCCTTAAATGGGCTGACGTCGCCCTCCTTTTCGTTTGTTTAGGTTTTGCAGCCCTCTTTAGAACAGTCCTTCTATAAGCCTGAAGGGTAAATCGGCAAGGTAAAGCAGCTTATTGAAGGTCCAGATCCTAACTGTATTCAGAGGCCCTGTAACAAGCCCTAGGTATATAATAGCTATCATAATAATCATACCATAGCGTTCATAGCGGAGAATTGTGTAGTAAATGCGTTCGGGAAGAAACGAGAATAGAATCTTCGAGCCATCCAGTGGCGGTATAGGTAAAAGGTTAAAAACCCCGAGTCCAATGCTAAGCAATGCTATGTTAAGCATGAGATTAATAAGGAACTGAACAAATGCCGAATAGGAGAATATTCGTATACTCGCACTTAACAAGACGAGCATCAGAAAAGCAAGAACGAAGTTGGAAAGAGGTCCTGCAAGGGATGTGATAGCCATGTCTCGCTTTGGGTTCTTAAAATAGCGCGTATCTACAGGTACAGGCCTTGCCCATCCAAACCCAAAGAGTATCAGAAGCACTACACCAACCGGATCGAAGTGGCGGAGGGGATTGAGTGTCAGTCTCCCACTCTGCTTGGCAGTTGGATCTCCGAGCTTCCAGGCGACGTATCCATGAGCGTACTCATGTACTGGCACACATATTAGTGCGGCAGGAACGAAATAAAAATTGAATCCCTCTATAAGGTTCTTAATAAACTCCAATAGCGGCCCTCCAGTAAAAAATGTACGAGCTCAGAATTTTATGATACATCGCAGATTTAAGTGACAAATTCACACGACATTAGTATAACAGCAGTATTGGTATAATTCAAGCAACAGTTGCCAAAATCGGTCTATCCACTTGCGATTGGGGTGCCCAAGGGTTATAATAAGTTGAAAGTGAGATTAGTACTTTTTATAGAAATAGATTACATGTATAGGTAGTCTGTACGTCAGATAAAACGATTAGGAGGGTCAGTTATGTCCAACAAATTCGTTATCACCATAAACCGCCAATATGGAAGTGGTGGCCGAAAACTTGGTAAGCTCCTCTCGGAAAAGCTCGGTGTCAAGTTCTATGACAGGGAGCTGATTGCTCTTGCGTCCAAAGAAAGCGGATACGTGGAGAGTATCTTTGAAAATGTTGACGAGAGACCGTCAAAAAGTCTGCTTTATTCAATGGTCATGAATTCATACGCGACGAAGGGCTGGTTTTACCAACAAGATGATGCCCTGTCTGGGGAGAGACTTTTTTCAATTCAAGCCGATGTTATAAGGAACGTTGCAGAGGAGTCATGTATTATTGTCGGTAGGTGTGCTAATTACATACTCCGTGAACATCCGGGTCTAATTACTGTTTTCACACACGCCCCTATCGAAGCTCGCATCGCCAATCTACGAAATGACAATCCGGGCTTAAGTGACAAGGAGCTTGAGAACAACATCCGTCGTCTCGACAAACAGCGCAAGAATTATTACAGCTACTATACTGGAAACGATTGGACCGACGTCGACAACTACCATCTTTCGATAAATACAGCAGCAACTGGAATCGAAGGCGCTGCTAAATTGATACTGGAACTAAAAAACCTAATGGGAGAGTAAAGAGTAATGAAGGTCTTATTCATAGGAGGCACAGGCCTTATAAGTACTGAGGTCACTCGCCTGCTCCTTTCGCGCGGACATTCTGTTACTCTACTGAACCGCGGCAGTAACAGAGAATTCGAAGAGTTGGGCGCTGAGTACCTCATAGCCGATATCCGGGACACAGCAGCCGTTAAATCTGCTGTCTCTGGCAGACAATTTGACTCTATTGTTAACTGGATTGCTTATGAACCAGCGGATGTCATACGAGATTTCGAGCTTTTCAATGGGTTGACTGGACAGTACGTGTTTATATCCTCTGCTTCCGCATATCAAAAACCACTAAGCCATTATATCATCACAGAATCCACCCCCCTTATCAATCCTTATTGGGAGTACTCCAGAAAAAAGGCGGACTGTGAGAGAGTCCTATTTGAGCGTCACATTACAGATGGCTTTCCAGTGACAGTCGTACGCCCATCTCACACTTATGGCAATGAAAAGGTTATAGTACCCCTTTCAGGTGCAAAATCAAATTGGACGTATCTTCAAAGAATGCTGGACGGCAAACCCACTGTTGTGCCTGGTGACGGCAATTCCCTTTGGGTAGTAACCCACAACACTGACTTTGCTGTTGGCTTTGCCGGCTTGTTAGGAAATCACCGTTCCATTGGACATGCCTTCCATATTACATCAGACGAGGCAATGACTTGGAATCAGATTATTCAGATTCAGGCAGACATCCTCGGAGCGGACCCGAACATCGTCCACATTCCCTCAGACTATATATCTACAGTTCTACCCGAACTCAGAGGCCCCCTCCTAGGTGACAAAAGTGAGAGCGTCGTATTCGACAACACCAAGATCAAGAGCTTTGTGCCTGAGTTCATCTGTAGGACTCCCTTTTCTGAAGGCGCGCGCAAATCGATAGAGAAACTGCTCTCAAACCCTGAGCTGCAAACCGTGGATGAGGAATACAACCAAAAAATCGACAAGCTTATAAACGGCTACAGGAAAGCACTTAATATTTAGCTCAACAGAGAGCGTTAAGGCACAGTTACCATTTATCAGAAGTGTGGTAGATTAAATGATACCTTTTGCTGCAGTGACTATTCCAAATATCAATATAGCAACCTACTTTGCGACAGGCCTGATTTGCAGTCTGGGCTTCCCGCTTTTATTCTTGTTGCTCAAAAACAAGACTCAGGTCAGGTTTGTGCCCTTCATAATTGGTGCAGCTACTTATATGGTGTTAGTACTTTTTGCCGAGTCACAGCTGCGTACTTGGGTAATAGACCCAGACTCGAAACTTTATGATATGATGGTTGCCAATCCCTCACTATACATGCTGGTAATAGGTTTTGGAACCGGAATCATTGTAGAAGGAGGCAAATACCTGGTCTTCTATTTCATAAAAAAGTGGTACTCCTCACACAAGACTGCAATGGCATTCCATTTAGGATTCGGTTCTGTTCATATGATGTTTTTTGTTGGCATCCAGTATATCGTATACAGTTGGCTTTCACTTAAGCAGAATATGAACATTCGATCAGGCGCACAAGGTTTGGACTATCCCGAGCTGTTGCGTAGTCTCGCTAATCGCTCACCGATTGAAATACCTGTTGTCGCTATCGAAGGACTGCTTTACCTGGCCCTTACATTTGGACTTACGTACCTTGTCTGGTATTCAGCTACAAGACCCTTCAAGCTCTACTATTTGTACACCGCCGTTTTACTCCACGCTATTTTCTTCGCACCCTACGCACTTATCGAGGTGGCAGTGTTAAAAACATCGGCGCTTTTCTACAGCATTATGGCAGTAGTAGCAGCCACCAGTTTAGTCATCGCATTCTTTGTGTATAGGGCGAGCGTCCGCAACCAAGATCACGAACAGGAACCTGATCTATTTTCATAACCACCTAACTATAAACTTGTAACTCCACCGCTAAAGAGTCCGCGGCTCAACGCTCCTCATATGCATTTGCCACAGATTTATGTATATACGTTATAATACCGTATACAAATAGCAGGTGCGCCCAAAACGGGTGCACCTGTTGTTTTGCATCTTTCAATTATACTAATCTCAGCTGTCATTAGCTTCGTCATTAGAATCATCATCAAAATAGCTGGTATCCTCCATATGCAGACCTACCTCTAAACGAACAATAGAGCGGTACATCAGTGCACGAATATTCTGGAACTGCATCTCATCCTTGATCTCCTGAATTGCAGCTCTTGCAGCCTCAAGGTCTGCTTTGGCACGTTCAAGATCAATCTCTTCGAGTCGCTGGGCAATGGTGCTGTAAATACGGACGGTGTCATCCTTCACCTCGACCACGCCGCCAAACAGGGCGAGCTTCTCTTCGGCATCTCCATTTATGATTCGAAGAGTACCATCCCCCAATGCCGCTACAATTGGCTCATGACCGGGCAGCACTCCTAAGTTGCCGTCGATACACCGCATGATTACCATGTCGGCATCCTCAATAAATTTTTCACCGCGCGGTGTGGTTATCTTGAGCTCCAACTTTTTTGTCTGTCTCCTCTTCTCCTCAGACATATCAACCACCATGTGCAATCTTGAATCTCTCGATGACCTCGTCAATAGTTCCGGCGTTTAGGAAGTACCCTTCCGGAATATCATCGTGGGCCCCTTCAAGAATTTCCTTAAACCCTCTTACTGTCTCATCTATAGTGACGTAAGCACCGGGATTTGACGTGTATTTCTCAGCGACATAGAAAGGTTGCGACAAGAAGCGCTGAACCTTTCTTGCCCTGCTTACTATCCTTTTGTCTTCATCTGAGAGCTCATCCATTCCCAAGATGGCCACGATATCTTGTAGATCGCTATATCGCTGAAGGATCCTCGCTACTGCCTGTGCAACACGATAATGCTCTCTTCCAACAATGCTCTCTTCAAGGATTCGGGAAGAGGATTTCAGGGGATCCACTGCAGGATAGATACCCTGTTCGACAATGGACCTCGATAAGATAGTGACAGCATCCAAATGAGCGAAGATGGCTGCAGTAGCGGGGTCTGTCAGATCGTCAGCAGGCACATACACCGCCTGAACCGAGGTAATTGACCCCGACTTGGTCGATGAAATCCTTTCCTCAAGCGCTCCAATTTCAGTGGCCAAAGTTGGCTGATACCCAACAGCACTCGGTGTCCTACCCAGTAATGCAGACACCTCCGAACCGGCCTGAACAAATCTGAAAATATTGTCTATGAAAAGAAGAACATCCTGATGCTCTTGATCCCTAAAGTACTCTGCCATTGTTAGGCCTGTAAGACCTATCCTCATCCTGACACCGGGAGGCTCGTTCATCTGTCCAAAAACCAGGGAGGTCTTATCCAAAACACCGGAATTGAGCATATCATAATAGAGATCGTTACCTTCCCTTGTGCGCTCACCAACTCCGGTGAACACTGAATATCCACCATGCTCCTGTGCAATACTGTTAATTAGTTCCATAATTAGAACAGTCTTACCGACACCAGCACCTCCAAACAGACCGATCTTGCCCCCCTTTGGGAAGGGACAGAGCAAATCTATGGCCTTAATGCCTGTCTCGAGCATTTCAGGCTCAGCAACCTGTTCGGTAAGTGTGGGCGGGTCCCGGTGTATTGACCACCTCTCCTGTGCCTCTATCTCCGCTTTATCATCTATTGGCTCACCAAGGATATTGACCATTCGTCCCAGGACTTTTTGTCCTACTGGAACTGAAATTGGAGAGCCAGTGTCTTTTGCATCCATTCCGCGCTTCAGTCCGTCGGTTGGGTGCATAGAGATACAGCGGACAGTATTGTCTCCAAGATGCTGCATGACCTCAAGCACGATTATCTTGTCACCAAGACGCACTTCTATGGCATTATACAGGGAGGGCAAATCTTCCTCAAATCTTATATCAATAACAGAACCAATTATCTGTGTTATTTTTCCGATATTATTTTCTTTCATCTGCTCCTCCTTTGTTTAGTACGCTCACACTGCCAACGATTTCTGTCAACTCCTGTGTTATAGATGCCTGGCGCTTGCGGTTATATTGACGGTTTAGGTCTTCTAATATCTCTGACGCATTCTTTCCTGCTGCATCCATGTTCACCATACGGGCAGCATGTTCGCTTGTATGTGATTCAGAGAATGCTCTAAACAAGTACATATGCAGATATAGAGGTATAAGATTGTCGATAAAGCTTTCTAAGTCAGGCTCATACCTTTTTTCTAAAACGTCCGATGGGGCAAGACTCGATTCTATGGGGAGAAACTTCTCAACTACCGGCTCATTTGTAAGAACGTTTACAAACTGTGTATACACTATATAGACCTCTTCTACCTCGCGGGCTAAGTACAACTCCATTGCCTTTTTCGAAATGTCCTCAGAAGCGTAATAAACCTGATCGTCCGATATGTCTACAATTGAATGGACAATATTCTTTTTGTTTCTATTGAAATACTCATATCCCTTAGAACCTATGATAACGAGTCTCTCATTCTTGGTTCCGTCCATATGTTCTAAAGCCTTTCTGCAGACATTTGCATTGTAAGCGCCCGCAAGGCCTCTATTGCCGGATATCACAATGTAAAGGGTGTTTTTTACCTCCCGCGTTTTATAAAACGCATTTGACTTCGCCTCTTCAAGAGTACCTACCTCTTCAGAGATACGCTTTAGCTCTGTATAGATTGGCCTTACACCTTCCAACTGTGCTCTTGACCTGACAAGCTTTGTGGAGGCAACCATGTCCATAGCTCTGATGATTTGCTCTACAGAGCGGACATTGTCTATTCTTTGTTTTATACCTCGAGTGGAGCTCACTCCAATGCCCCCTTAAATATAACTGCTATGATCCTTAGCCGCAACAATGACCTTTCTAATCTCCGCCTCAAGCTCCTCAGATATCTCACCGGTACTTCGGATTTCATCCTTTATGTGTGCAGCATGCTCATCAACATAGTGTATCAAGTCATTTTGAAATCTTCTGAGATATCTTATCTCTATATCTTCCAAGTAGTTATTGCTCAGCGCAAACAAAACTAATATCTGATCTTCAACTGCCATTGGCCTGTACTGCGGCTGTTTAAGGACCTCCATGATTCGCTCTCCGTGGTTTAGCCTGTCGACGGTGTCCTGACTAAGGTCGGATCCGAACTGCGAAAATGCAGCCAACTCCTTGTACTGAGCATACTCAATTCGTAGCGGGCCCGCAATCTTCTTCATCGCTGGAATCTGTGCAGAGCCTCCTACACGGGAGACTGACAAACCGGGGTTGATCGCAGGTCTTATTCCGTTATTAAACAAATCAGTCTCTAAATATATCTGACCATCGGTGATTGAAATAATATTTGTCGGAATATATGCTGCAATATCGCCTTCCTGTGTCTCAACAATGGGAAGTGCGGTAAGAGTTCCACCGCCATATTCCTCGCTCATACATGCAGCGCGCTCGAGAAGTCTTGAGTGCAGATAGAATACATCACCGGGATATGCCTCTCTACCAGGTGGACGTCCTAAGAGCAGGCTAATCGCTCGATACGAGACGGCATGCTTGGACAGATCGTCATAGACAATCAAGACATCCTTACCCTTACTCATCCACTCCTCAGCTATTGCACAGCCAGCATAAGGCGCGATGTACTGCAGCGGTGCTGACTCATTTGCAGTGGATAGGACCACAGTAGTGTAATCCATAGCACCGGTATCGTGTAGAACCTTTATTATTCGTGCTACAGTGGATGCTTTCTGGCCGATAGCGACATATACGCAGTATACATCCTGACCCTTCTGATTGATTATTGTGTCTATTGCAATGGCAGTCTTTCCTGTTTGTCTGTCTCCGATTATAAGCTCTCTCTGTCCTTTTCCGATAGGCACCAGCGCGTCTATCGCCTTAATACCGGTCTGAAGAGGCTGATTGACCTCGCTACGTGAGATGACGCTTGGAGCAGGCTTTTCCACCGGACGGTATCCGTCGGCCTCAATTTGCCCCTTATCATCTATTGGTTCGCCCAAGGCATTAACAACACGTCCCAGCATGCCGTCGCCCACAGGAACCTCGGTCATCCGACCTGTAAGCTTAACGGGATCTCCTTCCTTTATACCAACATCGGACCCCATGATTACAACACCAATGCTGTCCTCATCAAGGTTTAAGGCCATGCCCAGTGTTCCGTTAGAAAACTCAAGAAGCTCACCACTCATGGCGTTTTGAAGGCCATGTACGCGTGCGATTCCATCACCGACACGTATTACGGTCCCGGCTTCGGAAAAATCCAGCTCAGACGAATAGGACTCAATCTGCTTTTTTATAACACTTATCGTATTTCCCGGATTATTTACCATTAAAGCTTTCCCCTCTTCAGATTTTTCTTCATTTCCCTAAGACTCGTTCTGACAGAGTTATCAAAAAAGTAACCATCTGCCACAATATAGAACCCGCCTATTAAACTGGGGTCTACAACGGCATTTATCTCAACCTCGGTATTGAACTTCCTTTTTAGCAACACATAGATTGAGCTGATCTGCTCCTCGCTGAGCGGCTTTGCCGATACTATACGTGCCAAAACATTACCCTTATAGAGGCGCCTTTTCAAGCTGTTTATTTGGCTCCTGATGGTATTATCAAATATCTTCCCATCTACCATAAGATAAAATCCGCCTATCAAATCGGTATCGATTTCTGTCTTTATCTCAGCCTGTAGATCGAGTTTCTCTGTCAGTGCCTTACTAATAGAATCTATCTGTTCGCTTGTCATGGGCGATGCCGACACAAGCCTTGCATCAATTCTGCCGAAGTGTCTTTTTACTGCTTCAATGTATTCGGATAATGCGGTAGTAATATATGATTCATGGTTCTTTCTGACCATCAGATGCAAGAATCCCATCATATGTTTGCTAATCATATTGGAGAAAGTGTTACTGAATATCCTGGTCTTTTGAGCATCGGAAAAAGCCGGATTTAGTAAGAAAGCTTGAATCTCATTGTCAGATAGACTGTCTCGAATCCAAATGGCATCATCTAAATCCTTCTCTAGGGTGTTGCCCTCTTCAGAAATCTCGAACAGTGCCTTCGCATATAAGCTCTCTATTTTCGCCATTGAGCTTCCTCCAGCTCTGCCAGTGCGCTCTCAAAGAGTCTTTCTTGCTCCTCCTTCTCAATGTTTCGGGTAATATAGTTTTCTGCAATCAAGGTTGCAAGTTCAATGATATAGGGGCGTGTCTCTAATCTCATACGCTCCCTCTCCGCATCAATAATACTCTCGGAGCGCTTCTTTATCCTCTCTGCTTCCTCGTGAGCTTCGGCGATAATTATCTTTCTTTCGTCATAAGCCTTAATCCGGGCTTCCTGGAGCACTCTTTCATATTCCTTATCGATATTACTGACCTTCGACTCATACTCATTAATTAGTTCTCTTGCCTTAGCCATGGTTGAACTAGCTTCCTCAATGCTGTTCCGAATCCTTTCGGAACGCTTCTGCAGAAACTCAGTAACCGGCTTGTACAATATGAAATACAGCGCTACTGCCAGTATTATTCCATTTAAGACCATGATTCCCATGCTTATTAGGGTCTGCCGATCCAAAGCAAATACACGACCATCAGGTACCGATTGGGCTAAGAAAACAAACAAATTTCCCAAATCATGCGACCTCCCTTCATCTGTCTTAGTGATACTTGCATTGCTCAACAGAGCCTGTTAGCCCATTAAGCTTATATAGATATTTACTAGTGGATTGGCAAATAGCATAATGATTGCAATCAGAAGGCCGTAGATTCCCGATGTCTCAGCTAATGCCAGACCAAGAAACATAGTTGTGCGGATGTTTGAGCTAGCTTCCGGCTGTCTTGCCATTGATTCTATGGCCTGTGCTGCGATTCTTGCCTGCCCGAATGTTGTGAATGCCCCGTTAAAAAGTGCAAATGCAGCTGCAATGTGTGCCGCGGACATGATTGTTGCTAAACCTTGTTCCATACTCTGTTTCCTCCAGTTAGATTAAGAATTCACTTAGTTTTGAATTACCAATTTTTTATGGTTAAAAGTTGAACCTATCTCGTTCTTGTGTTACTCCTCCGCTGCGCCTCTGATATACATTAAGCTTATGATAACAAATATATAAGTCTGCAAAAACCCTATCAGCACATCAAAAAATGCATGCAGTGCTGCTGGTATTCCAATCTGCAATAGGGTTGGAGTAAGTGCGTACCAAAGTGTCAGAATGATAGTACCAGAAAGCATATTTCCAAATAGTCGGAAGCTTAAAGATACAGGCTTTGCTAGCTCACCAATAAAGTTTATAGGGAAAAAGACGACATACGGTTCAAACAGGCTCTTAAGATACTTTCCTCCCCGATGCCTAATTCCTATGACGATCATCATAAAAAAGGTGGCCAATGAAAACGCTAATGTTGTTGCATAATCCGTTGTCGGCGCCCTTAGTCCAAAGGTGCTCAATACGCACGACGTCAGAACAAATGCGAATATCATAAAGAACCAAGGCGCTACGTACGACAATTCAGCACCAATTGTGTTGTTGACGAAGTTATTGAACATCTCCACAAGGGCTTCAATGGCGTTCTGAAAACCAAAGGGTATTTCTTTGAACTTTTTTAGTCCAATACGGACTATTATGGCAAGGACAATAAGTACCGCCATAATGATCCATGTGTTGAAGATAGTTTCGGTTATCCATACGTCGATGCCGGCTAATTCAACAACCCAGTAGTTCCGAATATCTAACAAATCTACTCACCTTCTTTACTCTGTTCTCCGCTCTCTTCAGTGCTTTCTTTGGTGCTTTCTTTGGCACTTTCTGCGCTGTTCTTTTCGCTATTCTCTTCGGTGATCTCTTCGATACTCTGCTCTCCGCCATTTTCTTTACTTTGCTCTTGCCTCTGCTCCTGACTTTGAGCTCTTTTTGTTCTGAATCTCTCACCATATGATGCAAAAGGGAATGCTAGAACTCCTGCTACTGTGCCCCACAGTTCTACAAAAGGAAGGACGGCACCTATTAATAGAGCTGCCCCTGAAACTAAGAGTCTTAGGATATTGTGCAGTGTGATATATTTGACTGCATCATCTTTCTCCATAGTAATAGCCTTGTCCACAGCACGTTCCAATAGAATTACCTTCAAGATGCTGGCGCTCAAACCTATGACTGCTCCTAAGAGAAAAGTTAGGAAACCAAAAGATCGGTAATAAAGTATAGAGCCAATCACCGAAGCTCCTGCTATTATCGACATCCTAATAATCATTCTCTTAGCCAACTCAGATATATTCATGCTAACCCTCTTCTTTTATATCTTAGAGCAAACTCAGCTCATCCCTCTTTTGACATATCAAATAAGCTTTTCACTGCGGCACCGACACCCAGAAAGGAGAAAATCAACAGCAGCCATGGACCTGTACCAAAGAGGCTGTCCAGAAATCTGCCCACAAGCACTCCAACTAGAATCGACGCAACAATTGTGAAACCAATTTGTGACAGTTGACTTAATGCTCGCAACATTTCATATCTTTCGGACTTGTTTCTGTCATTATTTTGCTTGCTCAATACCATATACCTCTACACATAAGTCTTGACTTTATTATTCTAACACAATAATAAATAAAGTGTCAATGCAGTTAAGTCTTACCATTTCGTACTCTCTCGTAAAAATTTGTTCTGTAAATACAACAAAAGCCACTGAAACCAGTGACTTTTGTATAATAAATGTTTCATATCAAGTTTTGGAGGCGCCACCCAGAATTGAACTGGGGATAAGGGCTTTGCAGGCCCCTGCCTTACCGCTTGGCTATGGCGCCTTATCGGGTTGTCGGCAGGATTCTTAATCCTGCCGACTTTTTGGAGCGGAAGACGAGATTCGAACTCGCGACTTTCACCTTGGCAAGGTGACACTCTACCACTGAGTCACTCCCGCAACTTTGGTGCCTCCGGGCGGAATCGAACCACCGACACGGGGATTTTCAGTCCCCTGCTCTACCGACTGAGCTACAGAGGCATATGGCGACCCGGAAGGGACTCGAACCCTCGGCCTCTAGCGTGACAGGCTAGCGTTCTAACCAACTGAACTACCGGGCCGTATGGTGGGAGCAATAGGGATCGAACCTATGACCCCCTGCTTGTAAGGCAGGTGCTCTCCCAGCTGAGCTATGCTCCCACATCATTTCCTTTTGCCACATTCATAGCGGCGCTTTTACAGTATACAAAATCCTGCTGCTCATGTCAAGTTATTTTTGATTTTTTTAACTGTTTGTTTATGCCATTGTTTGGCGACAGCAGCCATGAAAGTTGGCTGAATCAGCGGTTTTTTCTGCTCCTCTTTCAGAACAGTGCCAACAGCTTGCCTTATATATCATAATACATTATGGACCTTCAGGCAAATCCCCGATGAGATGCTATAATAAAACAAACATCATCGGGGAATGCTTAAAATGGGATCATTACTCTAATCTCTTTTATTAAGGCATTGTTATAACTATGCCTTTTCGAACATATCCTTGCTGACACCGCAGTCAGGACATACCCAATCATCAGGAAGATCCTCAAATGCTGTTCCCGGTGCTACACCGGAATCAGGATCCCCTATCTCCGGATCGTATTCATAACCGCAGACCGTGCACACCCATTTTTCCATACTATGGCTCCTTTCAAATCTTTTCTTGGCATTATAACGGCTGAACTATTAATTATATTGCCTGAGTTAACTTTAATATACCACAATTTTATAGACTGAAACCTTAATTGGAATAATAGAAAAGCAAATGGTACAGAAAATACCTTACAGTACCTTATAGGTATCCTGAAGCGATATGGAAGAATATTCGTTAAAAGCCATGTGCAGGCTGCGGGCAATTACATCGGCCATTCTCATAACCACTGAGAGACGAGTGCTCTGCAATACCAGAAAGTCCATAAACCCACCGGTGTTGACGACGCCAGTTATATGCATATCTCCTACCGGAGGAAGCTCTTTTTTTAAGCCCGCTCCAGGCTTTATAGGCCCCCTGCCGACAGATATGCAGCCCACATGATCCACCATGCCTAAAGATGCGTCAATTGCCACAAGATAAGCGTTTGGGTGAAGGATGCGCGCATTTAGCAGAGTTTCTTCCAGATTTCTGGCATGTACCGGATTGTCGAGAGTTCCATAAATATGAACCCCGTTCATTTTAAATTTTGCAAGCATATCTCCCACAAGAGGACCTAAAGAATCTCCCGTAGATCGATCTGTTCCAATGCACATGGTCACAATAGAGCGTTCCCGCAAAGCGTTATTTCTGTTCTTCAGCCCTGCCGTTTCCATGGTATCGGAAATAGCTTTTGCCACTTTGAAGACAACCAGCTTATCGTCCGATTTAAAATAGCATTTATTATTCAAATGATCACGCAACCCTTCCGCAATTCACCAGTACTCAATAAATAAGTATTCCCGTTGCATGTCCCAATATGCAGATGAGCAACCAGACAGGATGTACTTTTTATCGAATAACTTGCGGAAAATAAAAGTCCGCGTGCAAAACCGTAAATTTGTGTGTATAAGATCCTCCGCTTTAATTGATCCCTTTCATGGACAGGGAAATTCTCTTCCTTTTAGGATCGACCTCCAAGACCCTTACTTTAACAATATCCCCTACAGATACAACTTCCATGGGATTTCTTACAAAGCGGTCACAAAGCTCCGAAATATGCACCAGTCCGTCCTGATGCACCCCAATGTCCACAAAAGCCCCGAAGTCCACCACGTTTCTTACCGTACCGTCTAAGATCATGCCGGGTTTCAAGTCGGCAATATCAAGGACATCCTCGTACAGCAAAGGTGGGGGCAGATCATCACGGGGATCTCTCCCCGGTTTTAAAAGCTCATTGATTATATCATTCAATGTAGGAACCCCCACACCTATAAGGGAAGCCACTTTTTCGGTCCCAAGCCTTTCAACCTCCGCTTTCAATGTTCCCAACCTTTTTCCCTTAACATCCTCAAGAGTATGGCCGGTAAGCTTTAAAAGGGCTTTACAGGCTTCGTATGACTCCGGATGGACAGAGGTATTGTCAAGAATATTATCGCCCCCAGGAATGCGCAGGAAGCCGGCACATTGCTCAAAAGTCTTCTCTCCAAGTTTTTTAACTTTTTTAAGCTCTTTTCTTGATTTGAAGCCTCCGTTTATCTCACGGTATTCGGCGATATTGGCAGCGACCGATGAATTTATGCCTGCCACATAGGATAAAAGTGAAGGCGAAGCGGTATTTAGATCCACACCCACACTGTTTACGCAGCTTTCAACCACACCGGCAAGAGCCCCTCCAAGCCTTTTTTGGTTCATATCATGCTGATACTGGCCTACACCTATGGCTTTCGGATCAATCTTCACCAACTCGGCCAATGGGTCCTGAAGACGCCTTGCAATTGAAACAGCGCTTCTTAAAGATACATCAAATTCGGGAAACTCCTCGGCGGCAAGCTTTGAAGCTGAGTATACAGATGCTCCGGCTTCACTTACTACCATATAACGAACTTTTCTGTCCAAAGTTTTTATGACTCCGGCCACGAAGATTTCCGACTCTCTGGAGGCTGTGCCATTTCCTATAGCTATGATGTCAACGTTATATTTGTATATAATTTCTTTTATGGTAGCTGCAGCTTCCGCAATCTTGTTTTGGGGAGGTGTCGGGTAGATCACTCCCGTATGCAAAACCTTTCCTATCTCGTTTACTACAGCCAGCTTACAGCCTGTACGATAGGCAGGGTCCAGTCCCAGCACAGTGCTGCCTTTAACGGGAGGCTGCAATAAAAGATTCCTTAAATTTTCGGCAAATACCTTTATTGCCTGCTCTGAAGCTGCTTCTGTAAGGCTTCCCCTTATCTCGTTCTCAATGGAAGGTGAGATCAAACGATTATAAGCATCTTCAACAGTCTTTTCAATTATCTCTTTAAAGATGGAGCCTGTTTTGGAAAGGGTTTTGCTTTTAAGCCAGTCTATGATACGGGTTTCGGGGGCTTCGATCTTTACCGATAGAAATTCTTCCTTTTCACCCCTGTCAATGGCCAGAACTCTGTGGGGAGCTATCCTGGA
>JAAYOS010000169.1 GCA_012520195.1 Clostridiales bacterium
CTCACCAGACTCATCAAACCCGAAAGCAAACTCGAAGGTCTCCCCGAGAAAGCAAAAGGTAAGTTAAATAACATCATCAGCGGCTTGCTCTCCTCACCGAGCAGTTTCACACCTCTACTGCACTACATACTCCCCATTGAGTATGAGAATATCCGTGCTTACGCTGAGATTTGGATTAGCCCAAACAGCGTTGAAGAGGATGAGTTGGCCGGCGAAAAGCCCACATCCCCCTCCTCACACTTTCTTATTGTGTTTGGGGTAGACGGCATAGGCATGTTTGAAGCGGAACTGTTTGTCCGTGGACATACCATCGACTTCCTGCTTCTCTGTCCGGAGGAATATACAAATGTGTTTGCCAGCCTGAAAAGCACATTTCGCGATAGTATTAGGAACACAGAATATCGCTTCGGTGATGTCAGGATCGACAAACTGGAAAGCAGAAGATCCATCGTTGAGGTCTTCACCTCACTTCCATATAGGAGAATGGGTATTGACTTACTTATCTGAAAAAAATAAGATAGATAATAGTAATAAGTCGGAACGAACAAAGGCTGCGGCATTGCAGTATAACCCTGAGAAGGATAGCGCTCCGATTATTGTTGCGTCCGGACACGGAGCAACGGCAGAAAAAATAATCGAAATAGCAGAGCAGAACGGGATCCTTGTGTACCGGGACGATAGCGCCGCTTCGATACTCAGTATGCTTGATGTCGGGAGAGATATTCCTGTTGAACTGTATGAAGTGGTAGCTGCAATCTATACGCAGATACTCAAAACAACAAAAGATATCCTGGACAAAAACAACAGCCATACCGATAACACCCACCAACGAGGCCAGGAGCCATGAGACGATTACGCTTTATAGTTCCTCTGGTCCTAGTCATGGTTATCGCTGTTGTTATCCTTGCCTCAAGCCTTTCCCCGGGAAAAGGCACCGACGCCGATATTGAAAAGAGTAACGATACCTTTCAACCGCTTCAAAAGCTAAACAAACTCGAATTAGTACACGCCTCTCTCGGAGCGCATGCGATTGGTGGCAGTGATTCCGACAGACAGTCATATGACCGTCCTGGCCAAGAATCTGAAATTAGACTGACAGAGGATGATCTACTGAGCTGGAACATGGTATATGTCGGCCGCGATAACCCGCTGGACCGCTCATTTACCGTCGATCTCGTAGAAACTGTTGGCGGATATCTCGTCGATGTACGAATACATACCTATCTTGAAGATATGATCCGTGATGCCGCCAAGGACGGTGTTGAACTAGAGGTCTGCTCGGCCTACCGCTCCGTATCTACACAGAAGAGCTTGATAGATAGAAAAGCTCAATCTATGATATCTTCAGGGCTTGATATTGATATTGCTCATCATAAGGCGCTGGAATATTTGGCAGTACCGGGTGAAAGTGAACACCATACTGGACTTGCAGTCGACTTTATAACGCCCGACAAGTCCACCTTAGATGATAGTTTTGCCGATACCGAAGCATTTGCGTGGCTCAGCGAGAATGCTTTCCGTTACGGTTTCATTCTTCGATACCCCGCTGGCAAGGAAGACATAACGGGGTTCCCCTACGAACCGTGGCATTACCGATATGTAGGCAAAGAACATGCCATCTCAATGTTGAACTCGGGCATGTGCTTGGAAGAGTACCTCTCCACCGCAGTAAGATAACTGTATTACAGCAAGGAGGACACAAAGTGGCAAACGTAGTATTGGATACTGCATATGTATCGTCGCCCTGCAGACTGCGTTCACTGGACAACTCTACTATTTGCTCCGGACGCATCATCGAAATTGATAATGAGAATATCGTAGTTCGTATGATTCCGGAACTCCGGTCAGTAATACCGTATAATCAGAGCCTGAAGCTAAGTATTCTTAATAACAAGCTGGGTAACAGAACTCTTATTGCAACCGTCTTCGCATCAACAACAAAAATCGTAAAACTTTTTGATATCAAGCAAGTCGAAGATTTTGAAAAGCGAGGATATTATAGAATCAATGTCTCTCTACAGGGCAAGGTGATGCCGTATAGTAACTACTCCGAACCAAGCTTCGAAAAGATAAGTGCAAATGAACTCCTAAACCTTTCAGATGATTCCGAAGCTGAAGCCAAAGACAGAGATGTGGCAGAGAGCAGGAGTAGGATTAATGTAAATATTAAAAATATCAGTCTCAGCGGTGTGTTTTTCAGTGGGCCGATAAATATGGAGGTCGGTGAGAAACTGATTATCGAAATCTACACACCTATGGGCAAAATCACTCTTGGTGCTGTTATCCGGCGGAAGACCGAACCTGAGGCTGGCGACATTGAGTATGGATGTGAGTTTGAACCATATCCTGACAAGGTTGAGGACGCCCTTTGGAAATATATGATGCAGAAAGAGCTTGAAAATATCCGAAATGCACGAGGAGGGTATACCCCATGAGGACTAAAACTGATGCGGTCTATCCCGTTTCAGATTTGATTTTTGCACTGGACATCGGGACGAGAAGCGTTACCGGCGTTGTTGGAATCCCTGATGGCGGTCTCCTCAGAATCCTCGATATTGAATCGGCAGAGCATGACGGGAGATCGGTTGTAGACGGACAGATTGAGAATGTAGATATGGTATCTAAAGTTATTAAATCCGTCAAAGACCAGCTCGAACTGAGGCTAGGTGTCCGGTTTCAAAATGTATGCGTCGCTGCTGCAGGACGGACACTTAGAACGGAGAGTGCTTCATATACATTTTCTCTAGACAGCTCTCAGCCTATAGATAATCAGATGATTCTCTATCTGGAGGAAGGCGCCCTCCAGCAGGCGAAAAACCAGGTTGCAATGTCTGATTCACAGACTGAAGACAGTATTTCTTACACTTGTGTCGGGTATACAGTACTCCGATATTATCTCGACGATTATCCCATAAACACGTTGATCGACCACAGGGGTAAGACAGCAAAAGTAGATATAATCGCAACATTCCTACCAGGTGAGGTTGTCGAAAGTCTCAACGATGCGACTGGCAGAGCCGGACTGCGTGTTGCGAGCTTAACTCTCGAGCCTATTGCTGCTATGAATGCTGTAATTCCTCAGGAGCTGCGTCTTCTGAATTTGGCCCTTGTAGATATTGGTGCAGGCACATCGGACATTGCGGTATCTAACGACGGCTGCGTCACTGCTTATGAAATGGTTACTGTCGCGGGTGATGAAATAACCGAGGCGATTGCAAAACAACTGCTTGTTGACTTTGATGCAGCTGAGGACATTAAGCTCAAACTGGCAGAGCCCGTTACAGAAATTGTGTATGAGAATATCCTTGGATTTGAGTATTCTACAGAACCTGAAAAAATCGTAGCATCAATTAGGCCTCACATAGAGAATCTGGCGAAATCCATATCGGACAAGATCCTGCAGATCAACGGTAAAGCGCCTTCTGCTGTCTTTCTTGTAGGCGGCGGCAGCAAGACACCGGCAATATCGGAAATCGTTGCTGAATACTTAGGCCTTGAGCGCAACAAGATTGCTGTCGGAAGCGGTAACTACATGAAACGAAATCTAGTTAGTGAGCTTCCTATTGACGGCCCCGAACTAGCTACTCCTATCGGGATTGCGCTTACATCTGCTGGTAACTTGCGCGAGGATGGTGCATATGTATATGTCAATGATGTCCGAACCCGGCTGTTAACCAGAGATTTGAATACAGTCATGGATGCTGTGCTTTTGAACGGATACAATCATGACGATATTATCGGTAGGAATGGCTCAAAGCTGTCATTTACAATCAACGGAAAAAAGCACGTGCTGCGGGGCGAGATATCACTACCGGCAGAAATACTGCTCAACGGTAAACCTGCTGCCGCAACCTCCATCATAAACAGCGGTGATAAAATCCGGTTTAAGCCTTCGATACCAGGAAAGGACGCAACGTGTACCGTCCGCGAGGCAATTAAGATGGCGGGCCCCCGAAACGTTCTATATAAAGAAAAGAAAATCCCTCTGCGGATCGCAGCCCGTATAAACGGACAGGCCGCTCGCAGGAAGGACTTTCTCAAAAACGGGGACGAGTTGATGCTTTACGTAACAACAACTCTCGCTAACGTATGCTCACAGCTGGGTTTCGACCCAGACGAGTACCGGTTATTTTTGAACGGTGTCGAACGGGACAAGAAGACCAAGGTAGCGCATGGTGATACAGTAGATTTTCAACCAATCGAGTTAATCGAGCCAACGGCACCAACAGAGCCACCCGAGAATATGGAGCTAATGGAGATAACTGAGACGATTGAGCTAGCTGAGGTAACTGAGACAACCGAGCTAACTGAGGTAACTGAGACAACCGAGCTAACAGAGGTAACTGAGACAACCGAGCTAACAGAGCTGCATTAACTCACTAAGTTAGACTGCAACCTTCTTCAGTGTTGGTGATTCTAGTAAAATCTCTGAAACAAGATCATCATTAAGAAGCCAGTCGTCGATCAAATCCTTGCGCAGCACCAGAGGCATCCGGTTGTGCACTTCTACAACCGACGAGTTGGCCTTGGTCGTAAGGATGACAAAACGATTCTCGCCCTCGAACACATTATATAACCCGGCCATATACAACGCCTCTTCTCCTGGTAAGTTGAAGAGGTATTTTTGCTTTTTGGATTTCTTCGAAGCCGGCTGCTGCCATAAGCTGATTTGTGAATCACCGTCAGGTACTTCTTCCCCGTACTTGACTTTGCTACTTTCCGTTATTACCGGTCCCCACTCAAAAAATCCAGTAGAGGGAATGATGCAGCGCCTATAAACAAGGCTATTTCTGAACATCGGCTTTTCGTGCGCAGTCTCAGAACGTGCATTGATTACTACACTTTTTCCTCGAAAACCGGGAAACCCCCATGTAAGCAAATCGGGTTGCACTGTATCTTTTTGAGCAATTAGTACAGGAACGCGGTCTGTCGGAAATATCTCGCCTAGCTTGACAGTACCCTCACCCATTCGATTTTCGATATCATTGACGATGTTACGGATGTCTTCCGATTCTGCTTCTGTGAATAAGTATCTACCGCACATTTTATTACATCACCCATCTCTGGTATTGATATCACTAGCTTATATACCTACTACATAATGCTACTGGATAACACTAGCTGATATCGCTACTAGATATCTCCAGTTTATGTCCCTACTATGTACCTCTTGCTTATACGCCTACTAGATATATCTATTTAATATATCTAACCAACCCAACTGCCGACGAGTCACTGACGTGTCATTCTATTGACACGTCTTTTTGCTGTGTCAAAAAAGTCACTTTGCCGTGGGGAGCGTCACTAGCGCCCGCATAAATTGAATTTCATGTGTAAAACATCATGACCTTCATGTGTAACGAATAAAGATCTTCATCTGCAAAATATCATGAATAACTTTGAAATGCAACCCTTTCTTCAAAACAGAAATTTGCATGATTTTGAGCAAAATACGCAGTTATGTGTGAATGTTGAGGCGAATTACGGCACTTTTATGCGGTAAATGTTATCAAATATGCGGTGAGCCATATATTGTTTGCGACGAGTCCACACATTACCCAAGATTTTGCGCAGAAATTGCATAATAAGTGTTTTCAATCGAATAATCACAGATTACTTACTAAGGGGTAGTAGGTTGGTAGTTGTGTTTGGCAATTAGAAAATACACGTTTGGGGGTGCGGATGTTTTCTTGGACCACAAACAGGTAGTAGGCTGGTAGTAGGCTGGTAGTAGATCGAGAGTAGATTGGGAGTGGATCGAGAGTAGATTGGGAGTAGATCGAGAGTGAATCGAGAGTAGATCGAGAGTAGGTTGGTAGCAGGTGTAATTGAATAATCAGAGAAATCAGAGAATAATCAGGAATAGCTTGAGAGTAGTCAGAGAACAGTCTGAGATATATCATATTTGTATTGAAAATGTTTAGTGCATTTGCCAATTTGTTATGTACTTGCGCGGGAGTTTTGTGGTATAATCTACATAATTTGTACGGAGATAGTCTTACATGAATATTTCAAACTAGGAAAGGATGGGTCAATTACATGGGAGTATTGCGCTATAATTACCGTTCGGATTTCATGATGAATGTCGACATCACCATCGTGATTCCGAGTATGAACTTCACAGTCAACAACACGATTTCAAGAAGCCCAAACCCCGCTGAGCAAGCCACAAAGTATCCCTACATACCCGGGATGAAGTTTCAGACCGTCTATTTTCTACACGGGGGCGGCGACGACGATACTCTCCCGTACCGCTACACATCACTTGAGCGCTATGCCGAAGAAAACAATGTCATGCTCGTCACTCCCTGTCTGGTTGATACCTTCTATGCGGACGCAGAGCTCGGATGGAAGGCCTTCTCATTTCTCACAGAGGAGCTGCCCACCGTCATACAGAGCAATTTCCCATCCGCAACGGGCCGTGAGAATAACTTTCTCGTAGGTTTTGCGATGGGCGGCAACGGTGCGCTTGCCGGTTGGCTACGTCGCCCTGACCTCTATGCTGCCTGTGTCGATCTTTCCGGCGGCATCGGCTTCACACTTGATACTCAAGGCCTTCTCAATCAAATATCGACAATAAAAAAGTTGCAAAAAGTATTCACTGATCCTGAAAAGATTCCGGGTAGCGATAACGACATGTATGCTGTTGCGAAACGGAATATTGAAAACAATGTTGATATGCCGGAATTCTTCCTCGCATCAGGCGCCGAGGATTACATTGTTGAACGGGTACGCAAGGACAGGGATATCCTGCGTAAGCTCGGATATAAATTCACCTACGCCGAGGAGCCGGGACTCGGGCATGACTGGCACTTTTGGGATATGTATTTCGAAAAAGTGTTGAGCGAGTGGCTGCCCTTGAAACGCCGTCCGATTTACCCAGACGAAGATTAATATCTGTTTCAACATAGACAGTAGAGTAACAAGATGCCTTTAACAGAACAACGAGATGGCTGTGACTAGAAGAGTAAGATGTTTTTAGTAGAGCGGCAAGATGGCTGTGACTAAGACTGCAAGATAGCTTTAGTAGAACAACAAGATGGCTGTGACTAAAACAGCAAGATAGCTTTAGTAGAACAACAAGATGGCTGTGACTAAAACAGCAAGATAGCTTTAGTAGAACAACAAGATGGCTGTGACTAGGACAGGAAGATTGCTTTAGTAGAACAACAAGATGCCTTGGTAGAAAATCAAGATGTAAGATGTCAGTGAAAGGATGTACTATATGTTAAGGCAAGTAAAGACAGAAAACGGCTGGGTAAGAGGTATTCCTGCCGCCGATCCGCGCATTACCGCATTCAAGGGGATCCCTTTTGCAGCACCTCCAGTGGGAGACCTTCGCTGGAAGGCCCCGCAGCCCGCGAAGAATTGGGACGGAGTGCTCGAATGCTATCAGTTCGGGCCCATGGCGATGCAGGCGCCGATCAAGGCAGACCCAAACGCACTTTATGACCGTGAATGGCACGTCGACCCCGACCATCCGATGAGTGAAGAC
>JAAYOS010000002.1 GCA_012520195.1 Clostridiales bacterium
CTCAAATCCAAAAAACTTGATATGATACATTATATGCTTCAAATCCAAAAATGTCAATATGTTTTATGTGATTTATGAAAAAGACACTCCACGACTTTGAATTTACACACAATAAAGGACTTGACCAGAAATCAATAGTCTCGAAGCAAATATAAACCAGACATGAACATAACTAATTTAGTATGTAATGTCTGGTTAAATTATTGTTAAATTTAACACCTGATGTGTTATAATCAAGGTGTATAAGACTCAAAATCTCGATAATTATGAAATAGGATGTGGGTCGCAATTGTAGATTTTCATAGGAGGTGAAATTATGCTTGAAGTTCTATTTAGTGATAGTGAGAAAGGTTCCATGAAAGCAGCAAAAAAATATAGTGCAGAATCAATGCTTGGCGGAGTTATCGGTTATATTGGGGGAAATCCGAACAGAGCTGAATTAGAGAAACATTTTGAAGGCAAAGCAGTTGGAGGGAGTTCTCAAGATGTTGTTAATATAGGCTTTTCGCTTGATATTGGAGATATTTCGGGTGAGATTGATGGGAATGAGCGTCAGAATGTTTTTCGTAAAGTGTGGGGCCGATTTGAGATCGATAATAAGGAGCAAGAACGGTTTTTTCAAGATCAACGTGAGGATATGGAGAAGCTGTTGACTGCTGCAGAACACGGTGTACCAATACGAATATGGAAAAGCAACGCTCCTTATTCTACCTGTGGATTTCACTATGTATGCCACTTCTTAAGAAATATTGACTGCGATATAAGAGTTGTTTCTTTACCTAAGTATAGCCCAATGTCTGAGAATGAAATAGAAGAGTATAGTCACTGGGGAGAAGTTGCTGCGGGTAAGTTTTATCAATTTTTATCGCTTGAAAAAAAGTTAACTAAGAAAGAAAAGAGAATTGTAAGTGACCACTGGCACGACTTAATGGTAGAAAATGCACCATTGCGTGCAATTATAAATGGAAAGTTGACTTCTGTACCAGAGAACTTTTATGATTTTATTATTATCAATAATCTTCCTGATAATGATTTCACTATGGCTAGTTTTATTGGAAAGATCTTAGGAGAATATAGGCTGGGTATAAGCGATAGTTGGTATGCTTCACGTATTGATAAAATGATTGAAGAAAATATACTGATCATTGTTGAGAATAAAGATCCTTCACATCCATATGGAAAAGTTTTAAGAAAAGAATAGTTAAGATATGGTCGCAGTTGCAGATTTACTAGCAGATTTGTGAGATAAAGGATGTGCTTCTGTGGCAGAATTGAAAACCAAACAGCACGATGGTGACGTATTTGAATTTATTTCTTCTTTTGCTAATACCGAGCAAAAGCGTGAGGACAGCTTTGAACTTGTGAAGTTGATGCAAGGGGTTACCGGACATCCGCCAAAGATGTGGGGGGCCTCAATGATTGGGTTCGGAAGCTATCACTATAAATCCGATCGTAGTAAACAGGAAGGAGATTGGCCATTAGTGGCATTCTCACCACGCAAAGCAGCTATCTCTTTATATGTGTTTACAGGCAACCCAGAGCATGAGTATTTGCTGAGAGACTTGGGCAAGTATACAATCGGTAAAGCTTGCATCTATATTAAGAAACTTTCAGACATAAACATAGATGCGCTAAAAAGGTTAATCAACGCTTCTGTTACATTTCTAGAAGATAAATATGGGCAAAACAAAGGATCATAAATAGTTTATTGAGCCACTTTAGCATTGATAGTAATCGATACGTTTGCTATCTAGAAGGGCGGGATCAAGTAATGCCAATTGACTTCAAAAAGACAGAGAAACATTTATACCAACCAAAGACTACACCGTCGATTATTGATATACCTGAGATTAAATTCATTGCAGTTGACGGCAAAGGAGACCCGAATAAGAGCCAGGAATATGCCGAAGCTGTTGAGTTACTGTATGGGCTTTCGTACGCCATAAAGATGAGCAATAAAGCGACTTTAGAATATGTTGTTCCTCCCCTTGAAGGTTTTTGGAGTATCGACGACGATGATTTTAGGGGCGGTGGGGCTGCGATAAGTGATAAGAGTAAGTTTATATGGACGATGGTGATAAGACAGCCGGATTTTGTAACAACAGAAATATTTGAAGCTGCTAAGGCTACCCTCACAAAGAAAAAACCGAGCATTGATACATCAAAGGCAAAGCTCACTACAATCACAGAGGGTTTGTGCGTTCAGGTAATGCACATCGGTTCATATGACGATGAGCCAGCCACAATAGTGGCTCTTGATAATTTCGCAATCGAAAACGGCTATAGGATAGATATCAACGAGACCCGCCGTCATCACGAGATATATCTCTCTGATCCACGTAGGGTTGCGCCGGAAAAGTTAAAAACGGTGATTAGACACCCAATACGTTTAGCATAAACGCATAAAAGAGGTATAATATGGCGAGAACTCACGATTTAACAGTGGGAAATGAAACTAAAGCAATGTTAAAATTGGCGCTCCCTATGATAGCAGGGAATCTGTTCCAACAACTATACAATGTGACTGACACAATAATCGTGGGTAGATTTATTGGTCCGAATGCCCTTGCTGCAGTTGGTAGTTCGTTTTCGGTTATGGTTTTACTAAATTCATAATATTGGGTTTCTGCATGGGTAGTAGTACTGTTTTCTCAATCTTGTATGGTGCAAAAGAAGTAGATAAATTGAAGAAAAGCTTCTTTATTTCTTCCTGCTTAATTGGGTTGCTATCCTTAATAATAAATTCTCTTGCTCTACTTTTCATTGATAATATTTTATTTCTGCTGAGAATTCCTCAAGAAGTATTAGGAGATACAAAGACGTATTTGCAGATAATTTTCTATGGCATTATCTTTACCTCGGCTTATAACTATTTTGCTGCAATTATGCGCAGTTTGGGAAACTCGATGGTACCGCTGATATTTCTGATAGTATCTGCCATAGTTAATATCATATTAGACATAGTTTTTATTGTTCCATTTAGCATGGGTGTCGGTGGTGCGGCATATGCGACAGTTGTTGCTCAAATAGTCTCTGCTATAGGTTTAGCTGTTTATTGCATTAGAAAGATTCCAATATTACGTCTAGAACGCAAGCACTTTCACATTGATATGAACATGGTTAAAAGGATAGGTAATAATTCGGTACTTACAAGCGTTCAACAATCTGTTATGAACTTTGGTATCCTAATGATACAAGGATTGGTAAACAGCTTTGGTGTATCAGTTATGGCCGCATTTGCAGCAGTAGTGAAAATCGAAAGTTTTGCATATTTACCCGAGCAGGAGTTAGGCAATGCATTCTCTACCTTTGTTGCTCAGAATCATGGTGCAAAAGAACGTACGCGCATACGAAAAGGAATCCGGTCAGCCATTAAAATTATTACAATTTATGGTGTAGTAGTTTCGGTATTGATTATATTGTTTGCTAAACCTTTATTAAGTGTATTTGTCAGCGCTAGCGAAACAGAAATTATTCAAATAGGCACGCAATATTTGTTTATCGTAGCAAGTTTTTATTGTTTGATAGGATATCTGTTTATGTTCTATGGACTATTTAGAGGTATAGGAAAGCCAGGGGTGTCTATAATCCTTACTATCATAAGTCTCGGAACAAGGGTGATCTTAGCCTATACACTTTCTTCAGTGCCTTCGATTGGTCTAATAGGAATATGGTGGTCAATACCTATTGGTTGGGCTTTAGCAGATATTGTAGGTTTTTATCTTTCATTTAAACGCGGAGGAATATATGGTAGAAAAGCAATATGAAATCGGACAGCGTACATATCGTATTCCACCTTGCCCTGCCTATGACATTGCGGGAATGGAAAATTGGCTTTCGACTTTAGCGGAAGAAGGGCTGTTTTTGATGCAGGACGGTTTTTTTGCCGGTGTTGCAGCCTTTGAATATAGGGAACCCCAGCAGGCAAAATACCGTCTGGAAGCTGTCCAAAAGAAAACAAGTATGTGGTCGGATGACGGTGGCGAACCTGACCCTGAACTGGTTGAACTCAGCAAGAAGTATTCATGGGAATATGTTGCGAAACGCAAAGACTTTTATATTTTTCGTAGCTTTGATCCGTCTGCTAGAGAGTTGAATACCGATCCCGAGGTCCAGGCTCTAGCTCTGAATGCAGTAAAGAAGAGGCAAAGAAACACGCTGTTTTCATCAGTTTTCTTCCTGCTAATATACCCCGTTTTGCTGACACGTGGCTGCCTTTTGCTTACAACCATCAGCATGGGAACATGGTGGATGGCTCTTATGCTTCTGCTGGCGGCGTTGATGATCGTTGACAATGTAAGAGCGCTCATTCACTTGAAAAAGGTACAAAAGTCCTTGGAGTATAGCGGTTACCACAATCCAAAGTTTGATTGGCGAAAAAATGCGGTACCGTATTTCATCCGAAAGATTATCAAGACAGTAATTGCTGTATTACTTATCTTCACATTTCTTCGGAGTTGGGGAATTTCCGTTACAAACGAAAAGAAAATTCCTATTGAGGAGTATAACGGTACAGTTCCTTTTGCAACGATTCAGGATTTTGCGGGTGAATACAGTTCGGAATATACCATGACAATGATGGGATTGAACATGGGCTTCAATACCATAGAGGAGAAGTCTGATTGGGTCGCACCACGCTACATTGAGTATAACGAACATGCAACAGTCAAAAAGTCTGACGGTAAGATTATAGACGGAGGCTTGTACATAGACTATTGCGAGTTGCGAAATTCGAAGCTAGCAAAAGTCCTTGCTCGGGAGTTTTACCGTCTTGATAAGATGAAAAAGGGGTTCGAACTGACAGATACTCCTGATCTACAAGCAGATTATGTAATTGCGTATTTCAACAACCTTCATTTTCCGACAGTAGTTATTCAGAAGGATAATACTGTTGTAAAAGCATCCTTTTTTCAGACTTCGGAGAATTATACGATGCCTATTGAAGAATGGGCTGAGATGATTTGCGATAGTTTGGGGAAATAAAAGTAGTAAAATAAGCCCTAAAGGATATGTTTTATTTGCAAACAGGTTGATATAATTCGATTGGGGGTATAGCAATGGAGATGAGTTATTTAGTTGAGATGCTAAATTCAAATTATGATCTAGACATCAAGAATATTGAGTTATTCCGTGAAGGTGGAAATCTTGCGTATGTCGTTTATGGCGAGGACAAAAAGTTTTTCCTGAAAATAATAAGACCACCTTTTATCGAAAACACGCTATACTCAATCGATATCCAATTATTCCTTATGAAAAACCAATTTCCAGTCATTCCTATTGTATTAGCAAAAAATAACGCTGCCTATGTTGAAACCAATATCAATGATGAAAGAAAGATTTTTATATTATATGAGTTTATAGAGGGAGAAGAGCCCAATCCAGAAAACACTGAAGAAGTAGGTGAACTAATCGGGAAACTGCACAGGATTATGGAAAATTACTCGGGAGAACTCCCTCTGAGAGATAAGCACTTTTTTATTGAAAGATATATAGAAATTATGAGAATAAAGAAATATGACAAAGTTGAGGCTTTTAGGGAGTATGGAGATGATGTGTGGGAAAGAGTAAATGACTATTTAAGGCGGCAGAGATACAGAGAAAGATTTATTTGGAAACTTTGGAGGATATAAAACAAAGCTCAGTAAAAAAACTGTTGATACGAGATGTGAATTATGCGGAAGCCAGATTAAGAAAGAGACATATATGGGAGGAAGTATCTATTATTGCGAGGAATGTCAGAAGCAGTAGTTTAGTTATGTGACAACCTAAATGCAGCATGACATCGCCGCCCTGGCCAGGGGTATGATGTTAATCCAGGTAGAGTACATAATACTTGCGTTAACTTATATTAATTTTAGGGAGAGGAGCGTGTATCCATGAGCGAATTCAGAAAGGTCATCACCAAGCCCGGCGAAGTAATCGATTTTGAGACAGTTTATGAGGAAAACCCCTATATAAGGACAGGTGTTCCCTCTAAGCCTGGCAAATGTGAAAGACTAGAGTACACCACATCCGTCTATGAAGACGGGAAAACCTATCACAAGTACTGCTACGTATATCTGCCCTATGGCTATGACCCGGAGGACAAGTCCAAGAAGTATAACGTACTGTACTTCCAGCACGGGAACACCTGCGACCCGCAGATGTTCAGCGTCGGAGGTAACAAGCCAATGATCGATATGCTCTTCGAGTCCGGCGAAATCGAGCCTTGCATCATTGCGTTCATTACCTACTACATGGATCCGGAAGGGGATTATAAAGAGCGGGTCATTTCCGGTATGGTCCCAGCAGGTGACGGCTACTGGGCCGATATCAAGGGCAACTACTATAACGAGATAGTGGAAGACATCATTCCATTAGTGGAAATGAAATACAACACCTACCTTGAGGATCCCTCACGCGAGGGTATCAAAGCCACCAGAGATCATCGTGCGTTCTCCGGCTATTCAAGAGGAGGCGTGTGCACATGGAATATATTCCACCACAATTTCGAGTATTTCAGATGGTACGCCCCCATGAGCGGCCACTGCAGAGCCGGTAAACCTAGGACCCAGCCTGTGAGCCAAGAAGAGGCTACCGCTTTTCTGACTACACCGCTCAAGGCCAACCCCGACCTTCCGTTCTTTATCTTTGCCTCCTGCGGCAATCCCGACGCCGAGGAGATGAAGATACAGATGAAGTACATCACCAAGATCGATGGTTTCTCCTACGGCAAAGACACCACAAAAAACAACATCTATTTTGCCCTTTCGGATTACTATCACACTGATTTCCTTGTTCCGTACTATTACTGGAATTCCCTGAAGATCCTATTCAAAGGCGTGTAAGGTTGTACGGCTAGACCTCCGATTTTGCCGGTGCAAATGATTCCGTAAAGCGTCTAGTATTTACTTAAAAGAAGACCGTCATAACGGATACCTGATCGTATCTAATATGGCGGTCTTTTATTTGCATTTAGGTGCGGAATTGATATACAATAAGGATTTGAAAGGAGCATAAAAGTGAGACTTGTTTTCAGAGAATGTGAGATGGGTGACCTAGTTACACTTCGAGAATTATCTTGCAAGACATTCAGCGATACCTTTGGACACATGAATACACCATCCAATATGAAAGTGTATCTTGAACATGCTTTTGATGTTGATAAGTTGCGTGATGAAATATCAAATATGCATTCAAATTTCTATTTTCTATATGCTGATGGCGAACTATCTGGTTATATTAAGCTGAATGAACATAAGGCGCAAACAGATATTTATGACCCACAATCTTTGGAGATTGAAAGAATATATGTACAGCAAGAATCTCAAGGGATAGGTTTGGGTAGTGCCCTATTAAGAAAGGCAATCAATATTGCAGAGACTCGAGAAAAATCATATATATGGCTTGGTGTCTGGGAAAGAAATCACAAAGCAATTCAATTCTATAAAAAGAACGGGTTTTATGAGATAGGCAAACATTCCTTTTTTATGGGCGAAGAAGAACAGACAGATTATATTATGCGAAAAGATCTAACGCTTTAGAATGATCAAGGCTTTTGAAAATATGACTATTAGGCTGTAACCAATAAACAACGATTTTTTTGGAAGAGGTGATAAAGTGCCGTTTACGATTGTCCGTCAGGACATAACCAAACTGAAGGTTGACGCAATAGTTAATGCTGCCAACACCGAACTGCAGATGGGTGGCGGAGTTTGTGGTGCAATTTTCAAAGCTGCGGGAGCGGCACAGCTTCAAGCTGCATGTGATAAACTCGCCCCAATCAAGACGGGTGAGGCGGTTATTACGCCGGGATTTGACCTGCCTGCTAAGTTTGTTATTCACGCCGCAGGTCCCGTTTATCATCGTCAGAACGCCGCAAAGAGTGAAAAACTCCTACGTTCAGCTTACTTGGAGTCGCTACGACTAGCTATTGAAAACGAATGTGAAAGTATTGCGTTTCCACTGATTTCAAGTGGGATTTATGGATACCCAAAAGACGAAGCCCTTCAAGTGGCTACTTCGGCAATTCACGACTTTCTTATCGACCACGATATTGACGTAACACTCGTAGTATTTGATAAATCGGCATTTGCTGTAAGTCGTGAGCTGCTCGGTGCAGTAGAAAGCTACATAGATGAGCATTACGTTGATACACACCAAATGATGCGACGGAAGCTACTTGATGTAGAGCACCAAGCCATATCCAAAGCTGATGAGCGTATTAGTAGACTCAACGAGCCCGCTCTTGAATATATGCTCGATCCTATTGGTGCACCCACCTCGCTTGATGATTTAGTCGGTAACCTTGATGAGCCATTCTCCAAAATGCTCATGCGTCTGATTGACGCCAAAGGCATGACGGATGTTGAAGTATACAAACGTGCAAACCTAGACCGCAAATTGTTCTCAAAAATCAGGAGTAACAAAGGATATATGCCGAGCAAGCGTACAGTAATTGCTCTTGCAGTAGCACTGAAGTTATCGCTCGACGAAACCGACGACCTGCTGGAAAGGGCGGGCTATGCTCTATCTCACGCTGTCAAATTCGATGTTATTGTGGAGTACTTCATCGCACACGGTAAGTACGACGTTTATGAGATTAATGAAGTGCTGTTCGAATACGATCAACCGTTGTTGGGTGGGTGTAGGTGACAGTTCCGGACGAAATGCTTGGAATTCTCCGATTTGAATACGATCAACCGTTAATTGACGAGCATAGGACAACCGCTTTCGAATAATGAGTTAAATAGCTTTAACATTTCCTACTTGGTTTTGCCTATTCTCAACCGTAATTTGTCGCTTCTCAAAGGTAATTTGTCGCTTCAGAAGCGACCGCCAGTCTCAAATAAAGTAGTATTCTAAGATCACAATAAATCTTAGGGGGCTACTAAAGTGAAAAAAGGATTAACTGAACTGGTATTTGTACTCGATAAAAGCGGCTCAATGAGCGGGCTGGAAGCTGACACCATCGGTGGTTACAATTCAATGCTTGCAAAGCAGAAGGCAGTAGATGGTGAGTGCTACATTACAACAGCATTGTTCGACAACAACTATGAACTGCTCCATGACAGAATAGACATTAAGGCAGTCAGACCAATCACTGACAAAGAGTATCAGGTTGGCGGATCGACAGCACTACTCGATGCAATCGGAAGGACGATCAGCAAAATCGGTAACGCGCAAAAACATACTGCTAAGGATTACCGCGCCGAAAAGGTAATGTTCGTGATTATCACTGACGGCGAAGAAAATTCCAGCCGCGAGTATACTGCCGACAAGATCAAAACGCTGATTGAGCGACAAAAAACAGAGTATGGGTGGGAGTTTATCTTCCTTGGGGCAAATATCGATGCGGTTCAGACCGCCGGAAGATATGGAATTGCTCCTGACAGGGCAGTTGACTATCTCGCTGACAGTGAAGGTACGGAACTGAACTTTAAGGTAATGGCAAGTGCTGTAGCGACATTCCGTGAGTCGGGAACAGTTGATGAATCTTGCTTTGAGGAAATCTGCAAAGATGTGAAGCGGCGGAGTGTACGTAAGAATAGCTACTGAGCGATAGTTGGATGTTGCTCTGCACTATCGCAAAGAAGAAGCTGCATTTATTTCGTTGCTGCTTGGTAAGGTGGTGGATTTGCACACCGCCCACCCCCATCACCAAAAATCGCGGTTTTTGCGCAAATTCCTGAGCTATGTGTGGATTGTCGAAGCCTGATATGTGGCACACCGCATATTCTATATCTTACTTCGAATAAAAGGGCCAATTTTCCCCTCGACGTCCACACAGTACTTCGATTTTTGCGCATTTTTCGCACTATATGTAGCATAGCATATAATATTGTATGCTAATAAAGAGACCATACTAAGGCGATTGAACAAACGACTTGAACGAGGTAATACCTGGGCTAAGTCTCAAATTGATCGTTGTATTGATGCTTTCGATACTGAAATTACTGAAGAGAAAATCATAACAGATAATAGAAGCATTGACTATGTCGTTGAAGAGATCGCAAAAAGAAGTGGTTTAACACTTTTGCCAGACAAGAGAACTTTTTTGAGAAAAAGCATTGATAGGGGAATAACATTAATAAAACATATACGTTAACCGAAATAAAGCATATACGATAAACCGAAGTAAAACATATTCGTTAACGAAGAGGTTCGAGAAATAGAGGTCGGCAGATGATTGATATACCTGATAATATCAAAAACTTAATTCGTGAAGAGAAGTATTCAATTGACGATGTCGGGATGTCAGATTCTAAGGTCATAGTATTTGATGACAAAATTCTGAAAATCCCAAATACCAGTGAAGAAGCAGAAAATGAATTTCGTGTGATGGAATGGCTGCAGGGCAAACTGCCAGTCCCAAAGGTTCTCGGGTATGAAAAAGATGACAAGAATACATATCTCTTAATGACAAAAGTACCTGGAGAAATGGCATGCGCAGATAAATTTCTGAAAGATCCGGATCAGTTAACTGCCATTCTAGCAGCAGGACTGCATGCGCTATGGCAAGTAGATATCAATAGCTGTCCATGTAACTGGAATTTGGAGAGAAAGTTGCAGAAGGCAAAATATGCAGTGGCAAATAACCTTGTGGATATAGAAGATGCGGAGCCAGATACATTTGGAGAAAATGGATTTGAGAACCCAAATCACCTTCTTGAATGGCTATTAAGCAATAAGCCAGAGGAAGAGCTTGTCTTTTCTCATGGAGATTTTTGCCTTCCGAATATACTCATAGAAAATGGAGAAGTCTCAGGATATATTGATCTAGGAAGGACAGGCATATCAGATAAGTGGCAGGATATTGCCTTGTGTTATCGAAGTTTGCTGCATAATTTTGATGGGAAGTATACCGGAAAGCAATATCAGGGATTCTATGCAGAAGTGTTCTTTGAAAAGTTAGGATTAGAACCCAATTGGGAAAAGATTCGATATTATATACTTTTGGATGAACTCTTTTAGTCCGATGAGATGGACTAGCTAATACGATGTCTAAAGGACCATAGCCCCGCGAGTGGTCAGGACATCCACATGCCTACATGAATGTGATGTATATGGGAGAATTGGCTGTATGTAGGGTGTTGTGGGATAAACATGATAATATCTCAGCTTTGAAGCGTGTTGCTGAGAAGTACCCTCCAAAACTAAAAACAGCAATAATTGATTTCTTTATGTTTGAAGCAGAATTTTCTTTTATGTTTGCAGAAAGCAATGCAGGGAAAAATGATGCTTATTATTTCGCTACGCATATCGTGCGGGCGGTCTCAGCGTTGAATCAAGTGCTATTTGCAGTAAATGAGGAATACTGCCTGAACGAGAAAAAGGCAGTCAGTATGATAGATAGTTTTGACATACGCCCACACAGTTACAAAGAAAGAGTAAATGCTATCTTTGAGGTAGCCGGATCAGCAGCCGTAGATGCCTGCACACAGCTAAAGCAATTGATCGATGAAGCGAAGGGGATTTTGTTATAACTACTTCAAATGATCCTGCTACTCCAATTTATCCAGCTGCTTCTATTTATGAGGTAGCTGGATTTGATTTAGCGTTGACTAAATCAAAAGTGGTGATATAATTGATTAAGTGTTTGCTAAATCAAATGAGAGGGAGTAGGTTCTAATGGAGCTAACGCTTGTGCTCAAGGCTATTGCTGATGAAACTAGGATGAAGATACTTACGTTACTTCTCCGACATAACTACTGTGTGCGGGCACTGGCAAGAAAGCTGGAGCTTTCCGAGGGCGGTGTATCACAGCACCTAAAGGTTCTGCGAGATGCAGGACTTCTGACCGGAGAAAAAAGAGGTTATTATATGCATTACAACGTAAATAGAAATGTTCTTCATACTCTTGCTGACGAGATAGAGGCATTAGCCTGCGTGAAACGGGAGACATGCACGCCTGAAGCAGGCAATTGCAAAGGCTTATTGAAGGGAGAGAACAGCCATGGGCACCACGGGCATCGTCAATGTCACAAATCTGAGTAAACGCTATGGAAACTTCATAGCGGTAAATGGTATCTCATTTTCCATTCGTAAGGGCGAAATATTTGGTTTCCTCGGTCCAAACGGCGCAGGGAAGACTACTACTATCAATATGATGATTGGTCTTGCAAGACCCTCAGGCGGTTCGATTGAAATTGATGGGATCGACGCTGTGAAGAATGTTAAAAAGGCGCAGTCGATTATGGGAATCGTTTCGGATGAGAGCAATCTTTATGACGAAATGGACGGCTTCGAGAATCTCTGCTTCTGTGGATCACTTTATGGAATGAGAAGGGAAGAACGGGAGCAGCGGGCTAAAGAGCTTCTTGCACAATTTGATTTAGCTAAGGCCGGAAAGCGTCCGTTTAAGGCATATTCTAAAGGAATGCGCCGCAAGCTGACCATCGCCGCGGGAATCATCCACAGGCCGGAGATTCTTTTTCTAGATGAACCAACTACGGGAATTGATGTGGAGAGTGCTCGGCAGATTCGCCATCTTTTGCTAGAGCTCAAGCAAGGCGGAACAACAATATTTATTACCACCCATTACATAGAGGACGCTGAGCGCATTTGCGACCGTATCGCCTTTATTGTAGGTGGCAGTATAGTGGCAAATGGCACAGTGTCAGAGCTAATGAAAAGCGTTTCTCATGGCTATGCTATCCGACTTACTGCTGATCAAAATCTGGAGCCTTTTACGGAAGATATGCAGCAGCATTTTGAGGGCTGTACGGTCAAAGTCAATGAAAACCATGAGGTAACCATGGTTAGCGAAGAAAGGATATCTCTTTCCCCTGTCCTGCAATATCTGGATAGAAAAGGCATATCGGTTTTCGAAGCAAAAGAGATACGGCCTTCGCTGGAAGATGTCTTTGTGAAAATAACAGGGATCGAAGCTGAAAAGCTCAAGAAAGAGAAAGAGAAAGGAGGCATGGCGAAATGAAGACATGGATTGCCTTCTGGAATATTCTAAAAAAGGATATTCAAAACTACTATCTGAAACCGCCAAACATTAGCTGGGGAATCATCTTTCCGTTATCCTGGACACTGATGCAATTGATTAGGTCATCCGGTGGGATGAACATGTCCGATATTAGAACGTTGCTTCCAGGCCTTATGGGTATGAGTGTGCTTTTTGGAACCACCTCTATGCTGGCGGTGACCATTACGTTTGAGAGGAAAGGTCGCTCCTTTGATCGACTTCTACTGGCTCCAATCTCCCTGAGTACGCTGGTGGCCGCCAAGCTTTCCGGGGCTATATTGTTTGGAGTGTTCAATGCTTTCGTGCCTATGTTGTTCGCATCCTTTTTTGTTGACCTCACCGGAATCAACTGGGGGGTTGTGTTGTTGGCTGTATTCCTGATTGCAGTGACCTCTACTCTATTGGGGCTGCTGATTGCCGTTTCAGCAAAGGAAGTGTTTGAAGCCCAGACGCTCTCCAACTTTTTTAGGTTTCCCATGCTGTTTTTGTGCGGCTTATTCCTACCCGTCAGCAGTCTCCCTATCTTTCTACGGCCTATTTCGTATCTCCTGCCTTTGACATATGGTACCGATTTGCTTAGCGGAGCAGTTCTCGGCTCAGGTACACTACCAACTTTGTTGAGCATCCTAATATTGCTTGTTTTCGCCGCGGGCCTATTTGCTTTCTGTCAGCACAGTATCCGCAGGAAATGGATTCTCTGAGAAATTAAGTGGGCACAATTTTTTATTATAACATATTGCATTTTTGACGAAGGGGTGCAATAAATGCAGCGCGGATGGCAGCGATGATTAGCAAGTTTCGCAGGTTGAGAAGTCCATTTCCGTTATCAAACTTTTTTAATTGGTTTAGTAATAAGACAATTTACTTATTGTTTCGGTAGTGCTATTGTATTTATATAGGCATGAATCACAGAAGGCGATGAACTTAAGTTCAGATATTTGTGAGGTTGGATTATGAATACTTTTGAAAAAGCAAGGACGTTTATTTACCGCAATGCAAGACCACTCGATTTCGCAAGATGGCAGTATCAATTTGAAAATGGTAGCAAAGAAGCTGTTCTGAATGCATTATCGTTTTATCAGAATGAAGATGGCGGTTTCGGCCACGCATTGGAAGCAGATTCATGGAACCCTAATTCCTCACCTATTCAAACATGGGTAGCAACAGAAAATTTATATGAAATCGGATTTAGTAACTCCTCCCATCCGATTATAGCCGGAATTCTGAGTTATCTTGAAAGCGGCAAAGATTTTAATGGCCGGTTTTGGTATAACACAGTTAAGTCTAACAATGATTATCCTGTAAGCGCTCAA
>JAAYOS010000170.1 GCA_012520195.1 Clostridiales bacterium
AGACAAGGGAGATTCAATTCTTAGTTAACCTCAAATTCTATTGATACAGAATCTGTCTGGCCTGTAGATATGCAAAGAGTCGCCCTGCCGGGCTTGCCTATTGTGCGCAAATAGGTTCCGCACATACATACGTCCTCAAGGAGACTGCTCTTCTCCATATAACGCACTCCTGAAGTGGACCGACTTGGGTCAAGCTCATGTGCAATTGCATTTGTACGCCTGTAAAGCTCGTCATCATCGTGACTCTCGTTAATTCTTACGCCCCAAATAATGATACTTGGGTGGTTGCGGTACTGTAGTACCATTTCCCGTACATTTTCATATGCCTGTTCTTTCCAGGCCTCATCTCCAATGTGCTGCCAACCTGGAAGTTCAGTAAAGACAAGAATGCCTCGCCTGTCACACTCGTCTATAAAGTGTTTGCTTTGTGGATAATGGGAAGTACGAACCGCATTGCATTGGAGTTCTTCCTTTAGGATACGTGCATCCTCCCGCTGCAGATGCTCTGTAGCTGCATAGCCAACATATGGATAATTCTGGTGACGATTCAATCCGCGTAAAAAGATGTGTTTGCCATTCAAATAGAACCCGTCTGCCTTGAATTCCGCAGTCCTAAACCCAAATAGAACACTTTTACTGTCTGTAACAACATTTTCGTTGTTCATTAGTGAGACATGACAGGTATAGAGCTTCGGGTTTTCAATATCCCAAGACTCTACATCAGGCACAGTTATATTGAACTCGGTATGTCCGTTTTTCTTCGCATACTGAATCTTCTCTGTAAGGCATTTGTCACCGTCCATTATGCGGACCTGAACCTGCCTTGGTTCTGCTTCTCCGTTGATTACCAACTTAACATTTGCCCTTTTGAGGTCAGGTGTCGTGACATAGATGTCCTCAATATAGATCTGATCCCTTACGTCCAGCCATACTTCCCGGTATAAACCACCGTAAGTTAGGTAATCAATAACAAATCCAAAGGGAGGAATTGTGCTGTTCTCTGTTGAGTCAAGCTTGACAGCAAGGGCATTTTCACCGCCATAGTTTACCAACTCGGTTATTTCAACTCTAAAGGCCATGTAACCGCATCGATGAGTAGCTGCCTCAACTCCGTTTATGTAAACTGTTGCAATATGCGCAGCACCGTCAAATTGTAAAAATAGCCGCTTGCCCATGTAATCCTCAGGAATATCAAGACTCCGACGATAGCCACAAATAATCTCATAATCTTCAGGACCCGCGTAATGAATCGGGATTTCCTTGACTGTATGAGGTATGCGCACCTTTTCTGCTTCACCCTTACCCTCAAGAAACTCTGCAGTCCATTCGGGTGTAAATTCCCAGCTGTTGCACAAGCTAATCATGTTTATTGTCCCCTCGCTTGTAGGAAATGCTTTATCTATTAAGAATATATTGTTCATATTCATAGAGCATAACTCTTATTTCCCTCGTCAATCTTGATTTGCTTTGACAACTTGCTCCAGTGCCCAAATGCGATCATCGTGCTCCTGCACTTTTGTATTTAATCTATCAAACTTCATGTTTCCACTTTGTAACACCTGTACGACTTCAAGAATAGCCTTAACAGTCGGTACGATCTCGTTCTCTTGTATAATTTCCACCTTTAGCATACGCTGATTCATATTAGAAACGTCAGACTTCAACTCTGATACGTCTGTTTTCAGTACTGAAACATCTGTCTTCAATTCTGTTACATCTGTTTTCATTACCGAGACGTCTGTCTTCAACTCTGTTACGTCAGCTTTCAATACCGTAACGTCTGTCTTCAATTCTGTTACATCTGTTTTTAGTACCGAAACGTCAAACTTCAACTCTGATACGTCAGATTTCAATACCGAAACGTCTGTCTTCAACTCTGTTACATCTGTTTTCATTACCGAGACGTCTGTCTTCAACTCTGTTACGTCAGCTTTCAATACCGTAACATCTGTCTTCAACTCTGATACATCCGTCTTCATTCCCGAAAAGTCAGTCTTAAGTTGTCCTAATGCTTCCACCGTTTTCCTTCCGATATCCATATCCCGCACCTCCAACCAGAATCAGTATACAGTCCTGCTCTAAAATTTGCAACGTTTGTCGTCGAATTGCAACAAATACAATCCTCTATAGTTCTATTATATATGCTTAGCGTCCAATAGAATGGACTGCAAACGTGCGTCCAACATAAAATGAGCCCTTATACCAAAAACATTCTAGCTACATATATTTGTAGTGGCCTATGGGCTGTAGGTCAGGCAACTCGAGGTTTTTCTCCAACACTAGGTATTCACGTATATCGTAACAAAGGTCGCATTTCCCTTTATAGAAATCCTTCGGTGTATACCCATGATGTTCAGCGGCAAATTCATAAAGACCCTTGATCCCGTTTGTGGCAAGAGCGCAAAATACCTTATACTTTTCGGGATCCACACCCCTTACCGCATCTCTCAAATCTATAGATAAACCCGAGCAAGCCGGGGGAACGGATACCGCCGTTTTTAGTATGTGCGGAGCAATATGTATTTCATATCTTCAAAGCTACGCTGAAGCTGATCTGAGTAAAATTCGCTCTGCTTTACAAAAGTGAATCCACACTTCTCTATAACTCTCCGTGACTGGCTATTATCGACAAAGTGGCCGCAGGTAAAAGCATCGAGCCCAAGTGTTTCAAATCCATGATCGATCACCGCTCTGACTGCTTCCGGCATCAGTCCATGGCCCCAATAGTCCTTTGCGAGTACATACCCGATTTCCTTGACCTTCAGACTTTTATATCTTTCATCTTCATTTGCCCATGACGGATGAAGCCCCAGTGAG
>JAAYOS010000171.1 GCA_012520195.1 Clostridiales bacterium
CACTATGACCCTTGACGAAATGGGGGACTACTCAAAGAGGCACGGCGACATCAATACATATGTCATTGAACAGATTCCAAGGTTTATCATAGGTGACCTTTCTGTTGAAGATGATTGGGACGCATATGTTGCAGAAATCGAGCATATGGGTATCGAGCAGTGTATCGAGTACTGGCAGAATGCATATGACAGGTACATGGCCCGCTAATTATTGAGCATACTCTAGAGAAATAATTACTAATTGAATACTTTGGGGCGTACCTTCAATTTCGATCTTGAGGTGCGCCCCACTTCTACCAAACCCTAAGGAACATTTTGACTCAAAAGGTGGAGCCGCACTTCTACTAGCTACACTTCTACCAAAAACTCATAAACATATCACTCACAATATGCGTCTCATAATTTTTCATTAAAGCTTACTCAAATAAAATATTATGCGGGGACTACTAACTGTGGTTTATTTACTGTGATGGGGTCAAATTTGTGCAATTTCCAGTTGATTATTCTGAAGCGAAATGTTATTATATATTTAGGGTTGTTGCAGAATAATGCAGTGCAACAAATGAAACAAACACTCGGTCTGCAACAGAAATTGGAACTTGGATGAAGGGAGAATCGGTATGTTTGATAGTTTCCTAATCAGGGAGGACAGTCTCGAAAACGTATATGACGAGAATGGCAAAGCTGTAGGATTCAAATTTGCTGTTCGCATTGCGGATTATAGAGGCGCTTTCCTTTCGCTGCACAACGGTTATTATATCGAGTGCGACGGAGTAGAATATCCTCGTGAGCTTCAAAAGTTCGAAGTCAACGGCAAGCCCCCACGCACCTTTGAGGAGATTAAGAAATGCGTATGGGAGCATTGGGACTTCGATGACGAGGCCTATGTATATGTCGAAAAAGAGGGCGGGCTGGAACCTGGTAAGCACAGAATCGGACTCCAACAGTCAGTTCTCTCCCAATATGGGTACATGCCCTGGGATGAGGACTGGGTCAAGAATCCACCAGTTCCCGGACAAGGTGCCGGCGCAGGAAAGACAAGAAGAATTTGCTACTATGATCTTGAACTGATATAATGAGAGGAGGAATTTTCAGTGACTATTAAGAGAGGTGTGTCCTTCTACAGTTATCAGCAGGAACAATTCTTTAGACGAATGAACTGGAAGGATATGATGCGTGAACTCCATGACAACCTTCACTGTGACGGCGTGGAAATAATCAATGAGGCAACAATTCCAAATTACCCATTCCCGTCTCAGGAGTTCATATACGATTGGAGAAACGAGCTCGCAAAGTATAACCTAAAAGCGGTTACAAAAGATATATATCTTGATGTACATCAGTTCCGTGACCATGTTATGAACTATCGCGAAGCAGCTGAACGCCTAATGTACGACATTAAGATAGCTGCAGACATGGGATTTGAGAATGTACGCTGCCTGTGCATGGTTCCTATTGAAGTAATCGAGATGGCACTGGATACTGCAGTTAAGTATAATGTGCGAATCGGTAAAGAGATCCATGCACCCTATCCGATAAAGTATGATCCAAGTAGAGAGGGCGGACGAATGGTCGCCGAAATAATCGATTTTGTCGACCGGACAGGCACAAAGCATGTTGGACTTGTTCCAGACATGGGAATATTCCAGATTGCACCACCGAGAGTTAATGTTGAGTATCAGCTTAGAAATATGGATGATTTGAAATTGCGGGATTTCATTGAAAAGAATATGAATGAGATGGATGGCAAAGAACTCGCAGCGGCAATAGATAAAGAGTTCCCAGACATGGACAGCATGCAGAAGCGCTTCCTCGGAATGTTTACAAGAGGACCAGCAGCGCAACCGGAGGATATTCTCGAGATAATTCCTTATATTATTAGCATTCACGGAAAATTCTATGAGATGACTGAGATTCCAGGAAAACCCGGACAGTACGAAGATGTATCTATTGATTACGAAAACGTTATTAAATACCTGAAGCAAGGTGGCTACAACGGATACATCAACTCTGAGTACGAGGGACAGAGAAGCCAGCAGGACCGTGGAATTGAAAATCTCGCAGACGAAGTAGAGGAAGTACGTCGTCATCACGAGATGCTCGCAAGACTAATTGGTGAATAATTGTAAGTAAACAATTATCATATAAAACTAAAATAATGAAATGAGGCGAAATAATGAGTAAGTTGAAGATTGGAATTATCGGGTGCGGAAATATCGCTAATACGAAGCACCTACCAAACCTCGCGAAATTCGCAGACAGAGCGGAAGTTGTAGCATTCTGCGACATAGATGAACAGAAGGCTATCGACACAAAGGAAAAGTACGGCACCCCCGACGCTAAGGTTTTCACAGATTACAGAGAACTTATCAAGTTAGACCTTGACGCTGTACACGTATGCACACCAAACCGCTCGCATAGCGAGATTTCAGTTGCTGCAATGAAGGCAGGCTGCAACGTAATGTGTGAGAAGCCAATGGCTATCAACACAGAAGAAGCTAAAGCAATGGTCGATGCAGCAAAAGAGACTGGCAAGCTTCTAACTATTGGCTATCAGAACCGCTTTAGAGTGGACACACTTGCGCTGAAGCAGATGGCTGTTGACGGTGATCTCGGTGAGATCTACATGGCAAAAGCACATGCACTCAGAAGACGCGGAATTCCAACTTGGGGAGTTTTCACAAACAAATTTGAGCAGGGTGGCGGACCGCTGATAGATATCGGAACACACGCGCTCGATATCACTCTGTGGGTAATGGACAACTACAAACCCGTATCAGTTCTCGGATCAACTTATGACTACCTTGGAACAACCCTTGAGGGTCCTGCACAGGGCACACCAATGCACTGGGATCCAAAAACATATGAGGTTGAGGACTCCGCATTCGGATTCATCAGATTCGAAAACGGTGCTACAGTATTCCTAGAGTCCGCATGGGCACTCAATACTATTGAGCAGAAGCAGGCAATGACCACTGTTTACGGCACAAAAGCAGGTGCTGCAATGGAGTTCCCGCTTGGAGAAGCTCAGAGCACCATCAAGAGACTAGTTGTTAACACAGTAGTCGGTGGAAGACCCACTGAGTTTGAGCCTGACGTAAGCGAAAGAGGTCCAGCTTCTGCAGACTTGATCTTCAACTATCCTGGTGCTGAGACAGAGTGTAAGGTATGGCTCGATGCACTTGAGGGTAAGGGCGAGATCGTAGTTAAGCCCGAAGAGGCATTTGCAGTTACACAGATACTCGAAGCAATCTATAAGTCTGCTGAGACCGGAGAGGCTGTTTATCTGTAAGTTGCCATACACAGCTGTAGCTCTAGGAGCTTCATTGTGTAGGAAATACTATAAAGGGAGTGTACAATGGACAAGTTAATTAGAGTTGGTATAGTTGGATGCGGTGGAATGGGCGGAGGCCACGCTCTCGCACTGGGTAGCGGAACCGGAAACGCAGTATGGAATGCGACAAAGTCCGATGACGTAAGGTCCACTCTTGATGAGTATACCACCGACATATCCAAGAAGATTGAGCTTGCGGGTGTCTATGACATCGACCCTGCAAGACAGAAATGGGCCGAGGAGCAGGGATTCTACAATTATCCGAATTACCAGGCGATGCTTGATGATCCGGACGTTGATGTAATACTGGTCGCAACTCCAAACGATCTCCACAGAGATCAGGCTATTGCCGCAATGCGTGCAGGAAAGCATGTCCTCTGTGAAAAGCCGGTAACACCGACAAGCAAAGAGCTAGAGGATATTCTAGCAGTTGCAAAAGAGACCGGAAAGATATTCTATCCACGTCAGAATCGCCGTTGGGATAAGGACTTCCTGACAATTAAGAAGATTTATGATGAAAAACTACTCGGTAAAACCTTTAATATTGAGAGTAGGGTTCTCGGTTCGCGTGGAATTCCAGGTGACTGGCGCGGCAAGAAGGAGCATGGCGGCGGAATGATGCTCGACTGGGGCGTACATCTGCTTGATCGTCTGCTTACTATGGTCCCTGAGAAGGTCAAGAAAGTATTCTGCGACCTAACAAATATTACTAACGATGAAGTCGATGACGGCTTCAAGATGCATCTGACATTTGAAAGCGGACTGACCGCGGTAGTCGAAGTCGGAACATGTCACTTTATAAGCCTTCCTCTATGGCTCATTGCAGGCGATCACGGCACTGCTGTAATTGAAAACTGGAGTGGCGCCGGTAAGGTTGTCCGCCTTAAGAGCTGGGAAGACAGTGACGCAAAACCGATACTCGCCGGAGAAGGCCTAACAAAGACAATGGCACCACGTGAAGGCAAGTCCATAGAAGAGATTTCGCTACCCGACGTGCAGTATGACCGCAATGAGCTCTATTCCAACCTTGCTGATGTAATTAACGGCGAGGCCGAGCAGATTGTAACCGGAGAGCAAGCTCTTCGCGTACTCAAGCTCATGGAAGCAGCCTTTGAAAGCTCTGAGAAGGGCACTGTAGTCTACTTCGAATAAGATTAGCAATATAGAGACAGGATAGACAGGGGAACAGTTCTCTGTCGCAAGGCAGAGAACTGTTCTCTGTATTCCAAAATGCTTGCTTGCTCCCATCATAGATAATTACAGCCTATTCGAGGACCATCAAGCAAGCGCCCCGGATTAAACTGACAAAAAATATATATAGTAATGTACAGTCTCTGCTAGGGGGTTGGGAATGCCACAATCCCTTAGTTGAGGTGGGAAAATACAGGGTCAGACCGCTTAGTTTGACCGCCCACGCTGGGAAAGAAGGTATTAATTGAGCGAGAAAACATTAACCGATGTCACCCCAAAGAGTGGCCGGAAGGGAGATCTTACGCAGGGACCCATAATGAAAAAGGTTCTGCTGTTTTCATTCCCTGTGTTCTTAAGTAGCGTATTTAGCGCACTATATAATGTCGTTGACTCAGTAACGGTTGGAAGATTCGTTGGCAGTGACGCATTGGCAGCTGTTGGCGCATGTTTTGCAATAACAATGGTAATGGTCGCAATATACTCAGGGTTCGGTATGGGATCCGGTATTCTTGTGGCACAGCTCTACGGAGCAAAATCAAAAGATATAACAAAAACAATCAATACTGCATACATTATTGCATTCTTTGTAGGGACAGGAATGGGTATAGTAGGGCAACTTGCGGCAAAGGGACTGCTTAACCTGCTCAAAACACCTGCAAATATCTACGATAACGCACTAATATATCTGCGGATTACTTTCCTTGGATGTACTGGTCAGCTCTTCTACTTTATGGGTTCCGGTATGCTTAGAAGCATGGGAGATTCGAAATGGCCTATGTATTTCGGCATAATCTGTGCAATCCTGAACATTGTCGGTGACCTCCTATTAGTCATTGTGTTTGACATGGGTGTAGCGGGTGTCGCAATTGCAACGATTGTATCACAACTCATCTCAGCTATACTTGTTATCATACGTACATATAGATCAAAAGCCTATGGACTGAATATGACACGGGAGAACTTCCGGCCCGATTTCAGAATTTTGAAGGACATACTGAAAATCGGGGTACCTGGAGCGATAAACAGTCTTACAAACTCGGTTGGATTGATGATAATTCAGAGCTATGCTAATAGTTTCGGTAGCGACTTTGTTGCCTGCAACACTGTCGTCCAGAAGGTTGACTCTTTTGCGTTACTACCGTTAATGGCATTGGGACAGGGCCTTACGACGTTCTCAGGACAGAACATCGGTGCAGGCCGAGAGGATAGGGTCAGAGAAGGAGTAAAGAAGTTAGGAACTTTCATGTTTGTATTCGCAGTTTTATCAGGTGTCGTGGTGTTTTTCAGCGCTGGACTGCTTGCAAAAGCGTTTACAACAAATGAAGCTGTCATAGGCTTGTGCATCAAGGCATTAAGAGTCGTTGCATACTTCTACGGCGTAATGGCCGTTCAGCGCGCTGTCCATGCGATGTTGCAGGGCTCAGGTGCAATGCTCCCGATTATGATAATATCGGTGTTTGCAATTGTAATTCGAGTTCCACTTTCTTACCTCCTTGCAGTCAAAGGAAATAATCCGTTTGGTCTGATGTGGGCTCAAGGCATTGCGATCACAGTGGTTTCAGTACTATCAGTAATCTATGCAAGATTTGGTAACTGGAGAAGGTTTGTGTCAGTCAGGAGATCATAGCTTAATGACAGTCCGAAGAGCATAGTATAGTACAGAAATTTAACTAATAAAAACGTAAGTAAAGACATAAATAAAAGGCAACTAATAAAGACACAAAGGAGAATGCTCCTCTGTGTCTTTGTTTTTGGGACAAATCTAGTCTCGTTCCGTAAATCACAAACTTTTATAAACACATTCTACTTCGAGTAACCGTTGGGATTAGATTTATGCCAGTTCCATGCTGTTGATATTATTGTTTCAAGATTATTAAACTCAGGATTCCATCCAAGGATTCTTGTAGCCTTCTCAGAAGAAGCTACAAGCCTTGCCGGATCGCCGGCACGTCGTGGCGCATTAACCTCAGGTATGCTGTGCCCGGTAACCTTACGTGCACACTCAATAACTTCTTTTACGCTAAAACCTACACCGTTTCCGAGGTTGAAAACATCACTGTCTCCACCGTCGAGCAGATAATCGACTGAAAGAATATGTGCTTTGGCAAGGTCGCTGACATGGACGTAGTCGCGAACACAGGTTCCGTCAGGTGTTTCATAATCGTTACCGAATACCGAAATATGCGGTCGTTGCCCGTTTGGTACTTGAAGTACTAGTGGTATTAGGTGGCTTTCAGGGACGTGATACTCACCTATAATGCCAGTGGGGTGAGCTCCGCAGGCGTTAAAATATCGGAGAGCGATATATCTTAGGCCATATGCATTGGAGCACCAGTGCATCATACGTTCCATTGCAAGTTTAGTTTCACCGTAGCAGTTTTCAGGGTTAGTGGGGAAGGTTTCTTTTATTGGGATCTCTTTAGGTTCACCGTAGGTTGCTGCGGTGGATGAGAAAGCAATCTTATCGACTCCATGTTTTAGCATTGAGCGCAGGAGTACCGTTGTCCCATTGAGGTTATTATCATAATACTTAAGGGGTTCAGACATGCTTTCGCCAACCTGTGAGCATGCAGCAAAATGGATTACAGCCTCTATGTTCTCCTCGCTAAAGAGCTTGTCTAGAGCTTCTTCGTCTCTAATATCGGTCTCATAGAATTTAGCTTTGGGATGGAGCGCTTCACGAAAGCCAGTCTGCAAATTATCAACTACCACAACCTCGCGCCCAGAAGAGATAAGTTCATACACAGTGTGCGACCCGATATATCCTGCGCCGCCTGGAACCAAAATAGCCATATTGACCTCCAATACTCGTAAACCTTTGTGAGTTATTCGGATAAGTATCCTTACTATAAGTCATTAGAGGCGTATTTGTCAATTGCACACAAAAAGACACCAATCACGATACCCATTGTATCATAATCGGTGTCTATGGTGCGCCCGGAGGGACTCGAACCCCCGACCTACTGGTTCGTAGCCAGTCACTCTATCCAGCTGAGCTACGAGCGCATCTTGTGTAATCACTTGCCCTGAAGGCCGCCTAAATATATTAGCATAGGCAGCAGATAAAAGCAAGTACTTTTTTGAAAGAGCGTCCAACGCCGAGTTTACTATATGCGATGCTACATATTGTGCGAAAAATGCGCAGAAATCGAAGTAGTGTGTGAACGTTGAGGCGAAAGATGGCACTTTTATGTGGTATACGTTATAGAATATGCGGTGTGCGATATATCAGCCGTTGAGAAATCACACATAACTCGAGATTCTGCGCAGAATCTGCGATTTTTGTGTCGCGACCAGAATCAGTGAAACTGAGCAGCGGTGATGCACCATAACTGTGTGCTTGGGATAGGCGGAATTGGCAAAGCAGTTATCGTGGCTAGGAGTGGTACCAAAGTTCTGTGACATTGTGGTGTGATGTGCAATCTGAATCTTGGGTTAGGGGGGTCAGCAAGATCTGTGGTATCGTTCGGTGGGTGCGCATAATCTGCGAATTTTGGTGTGGCATTCAGAATCCATGAAATAGTAAGGTGTGAGATGCCTAGCTATACTGCCATTATCTCATATGATGATACCAAGATATGATGTTATTATCGCTTCTCTCTGGGCGTTCCTCTTGTTCACAGGAGAATTTGTATCCTACACCTTTTATTGTATGTATATACTTTGGGTTTCTCGGCTGCTTTTCAATTTTTCTTCGAATGTTACTGATATGAACAGCAAGTGTGCGATAATCGCCAAAACTGTCGGCGTTCCAGATAATCTGAAAGAGTCTTTCATTTTCAAATACCACTCCCGGATTCTGGGCGAGCAGTGTAAGCAGCTTACTTCCAAAGTTAGCGGAGCTGTCAGTGTAAAAGTTCAGGGCGATGCCAATGTAGAAGTCATCTATATTGCTGACGGTTCAGACGACATTTTCATTGAAGGTATAATAGGGAGCGTGGAAGTTGCAGCCGAAAACATATCGGTTACAGTCTCTAACGCAAACATTAACAGTGTTCTGGTTTCTGGCAGCTCGAAGCTGGTAGTAGACCCGGCTTCAACAGTAGAGAGTGTAAATGTGCTAGCTGCAAACTCGGAGGTTTTTGTAGAGGGGAATGTAAACAGAGTAACAGTCACGGCTGAGAATACAGCGGTCACAGGTAATGGCATCGTTAAGAAAGTTGAAGCTAATGAAGGTGCGAATGGCTCTAAAATAGAGACGCCGAATACTGAGTTAACAGTTAGCGAAGGTGTTTTAGGTGTAACCGCCGGTGGCAAAACCGCAGTGGAAGGTGGCAGCACTGTTATAAACAACGATACCGGTACCGGCATTATAGATGCAGAAGCATCAACACCGGGACCATCAACACCATATATACCCCCGGTGACTAACGATCCCCAACTGGTAGAAGCTATAAACACCTTCATTACCAATTATAGTTACAAAGATTTGCAGAAAAAATTACTTGAGCTGAACAACACTACCTTCAACAGCCTGGAGGAGTTGAATCAGCGAGAAATAATAGAATTATTTTGTATGTACAGTCCTGTTGGAGGCTATACACATATTTCGGAAATCACAGATGTCTTAAAAACAGCTATTAGCCGGTACTTTAGGTTTCTAAGTGACATGAATAACGCTACAGGTAAGACTGATATAATATCCGCATTTAATCGTGTTACCAATGAAGTTTGGGAAAATGAATTTACCGAAGTTCAGATACATATGCTACTAAACGATAAGCCAGCTGAAACAGGTTATACTTCGCTCACTGATATCATCGATGTTGTTGATGATAAGTATTGGCTGGTCATGCAAGTAAACGAAATCATCAATGGTTCATATGAGAATATGGGATATCGCCTATATTATTTGATTAAAGCTTTGATTAGGTTTGATAATTCTTATTTCAACGAACTTGACGAATGCGACCAGAGAATAATAGCAAGTATTTTTATCTATTACAACCCGATAGTAATTGATCAAGACAATGGTTTCCAAATGATGAGGGCAATAGGCGACGAACCGGGTTTTATAGATTTCAAGGGAGTTACAGTTGCATTAGAGGATGCAATAACAAAATACCACAACTTCTTTGACTCATTAAGCAATGCCACGGAAACCGATGAAGTAATAGCAGCCTTTGCAGACCTTTTCAATAACGATGAAGAGCAAATGGCGCAGTTAACCGAGTTGCTGGCTCAAGTTATTTTGGATGAAAGACCGGATGATGGCTACAAGACCGTATCTGATTTAGAGATCGCATTTGAAAAGCACTATTTTATTTCACTAGCAAACACTGAACAAGACGCTTACTTACTCTATACAACTCTTAGTGATTTCTATAGATATTTCCCTGATTATTATCCTCAGTTAACTGGGCTAGAAGAGTATTGTGAACGTGCGGAAAATATTCAGTATGAAATTGTTTTGATATTTATTGCTAGCAGAGGCGAGGAAGGTAACTTTAATAGAGTCACAGACATAGACACTGCAGTAGGTGGCGCAATGGCAAAGTATGTAGAACTGCTTGAAAAAGTAAACAGCGATAGCATCACAGATGCTACAGGTATGAAGGTTGCCCTTGATGAAATAGGACCTTTTCTTGGTATTACGGGATATAACTATGAAAGAACTGCACAAGCGGTATTGGATATAAGAGGTGAAAATGAGGGCAGTTCTTTCGATTCCTTCGATGACATTTTGGCACATATAGTAAGAGAGATTTCCATAGATAAATATCCCAAAGAGAACTATGCTGTAAATCAAAACCTGGACCTTACCGGATTGGTTGTAAGGCTGTACAATTATAGATATAGTTCTAGCGATGATGGTAATATAGTTACGTGGACAGACGTACCGCTTTCGGAATTTGTTAATTATGGCATCATTACAAACATAGATACTGGACACCTTCTTGAAGATCTTGGTGATATTTGCATTGTGATTACCCATGAAGATAGTGGGGAAACCACGCAATTATACATTAAAGTCTCGGAAAGAGAGGTGACGGGAATACGGGTTAAGAAAAACCCAAGACTCGAATATGTAGAAGGCCAACAGCTTGATCTTAGTTCTATGGTAGTTACCTTAACCTACAACGACGGATCAGCAAAGGATGTGACGTTTAATGACTTTGCTATTAATGGAGTTGCCACCAGGCCAGTGCACGGAACCCATTTAACAAAAGCAGATAGCATGATTAGAGTGTATTCTAAATGGACAGTAGGTTATGTTTATGTCTACGATTTGGATGTAATAGCATTAAGTGTAGAGAGTATGGAGATAAAAGCAAGCCCAGATCAAACAGAGTACTTTAAAGGTCAAGTTATGGATTTAGCAGGCTTAGTTGTCACCTTAGAGTATAACGATGGTACAGTTGAGGATATAGCACTTGCAGATTTTGAGGCTAACGGAATCACCACCAGTCTGGCTAGCGGCGCGGTGCTAAATACAACAGATAAAGTGGTAACAATAACCCATGTCGACAGCAACAAGTCAATAGATTTACCCATAACTGTTAAAGAGATAGTAGTAGACAGTATCATTTTAAAGAAGAATCCTAAACTGACTTATATAGAAGGGCAACAGCTTGATCTTAGTTCTCTGGTAGTTACCTTAACCTACAGCGACGGCTCAACAAAGGATGTGAAGTTTGAGGACTTTGTTGTTAATGGGATAACAACAAGCATGGAAAACGGCACTGAGCTGACTATAAGCGACCATGATAAAAAAACGATAACTGTAACCTGTAATGAGAAAACAGCTGTAACTAGGGAGTTGGAAGTAACTTAAGATTAACTAGATAAGCTGCAAAGCCTTGATACAACTTGATGCAATTAAATGCAACTAGATACTGCTATATGTCCGTTGGATTAGTAACTTATACGCGAGATAAAAATGAGAATGGGCTGTCTTACTAAGAACTAAAAGTTCGAAGTGAGGCAGCCTCTCTAATATTTCTTGATAGGTGCATATGCTTTGCATGTTTGTCGCAAACCTAAATTGACCTTCAACAAACACATGTGTATAATCAACATGGGGTGATTATATGTTAAGGGAAATAAAGCAGGATATAGAAAAAGCTTTGATTGAACTGCTTGAAATTGCAAACCTTAAAGAAAGGGATCTGTTTGTTGTTGGGTGTTCTTCTAGTGAAGTTGCAGGGCACAAAATTGGTTCTGCTTCAAGTATAGAAATTGGGGAAGCGATTTTTTCTGCGATACACCCGATACTCAAGGAGCGGGGCATCTATCTTGCTGCTCAGTGTTGTGAGCACCTGAATCGTGCACTGATCCTGGAAGAGGCAGCAGCTAATTTCTATCGTTATCCCGAAGTAAATGTTGTACCACAGCCGAGTGCTGGCGGTTCTTTTGCAACAGCTGCATTTAGGGGATTAGAAAACCCAGTGGCGGTTGAAACAATACAGGCAAAAGCAGGTATAGACATCGGTGATACATTGATTGGAATGCACTTGGCGCCTGTAGCTGTCCCGGTCAGGGTAAGTATTAGGTCAATTGGTCAAGCAAATCTAGTCTGCGCTAAGACAAGGAGAAAGCTAATTGGCGGGGTGCGCGCTCAGTATGACGAGAAAGATTAAAGGTACCCGCTCAAGACAATGCGAAAAACTAATGATAAGGAAATAGCTCCAGATAAAAGACTCGTACAAGACGGATGCTTCAACTGATCCGCAATGTACGAGTCTTTGCATGGCTTACTACTAGATTTTTATTGTAACATCTCCGACTATTCCGGAGGGAGCAAGAGGAGTAACTCCTCTTAGCCTCAACATAGGTGAGTTAGGTTCCATTGCTCTGAACTCACGGTCGAGGGTGTTGGCAACCTCTATTCGGATCTGGTTCTCACTAGTAACCGCAAGGCCTGTGATATTGAATCTATATGGCGGACACACTTTCATTCCTGCATACTTATCGTTGATCCATACCTCTACGCCATCGTACGCATCCTCAATCTCAAGAATGCTGGCTTCTTCATCAAGCACGCAGGTCGTCTCATAACGCATGAATCCTGAGAATTCCGGCTTAATTTTTCCGACGCTTTCGAGCTTACTGATAGTCATTTCATCAGAGAAGTTCGGATAGTCAAGAGACTTTGCAAATGAAAGCTTCCATTCACCTGAAAGCACGACCTTCTTTTCGCTTACCTGAGGTAGCGGGACCAGTTCAGAAGGTGGAGTTCCGAAAATCACGACTATTGACTGATATGGCTCAAGGTTTAAGTATAGCTTTGTACCTCTATCGCACGGCTCGCTATTGATTGGATGTACCAAGTTCTCCATCGCGTCATATACGAATACTGGACCTTCTGCGCTAACAGTAATACTACCTTCATAGGTCTTACTTGGGTCCTCGTTTGAGAACATGTAAGTGTCCTGTCCTTCCTTGCGATAGTGGTAGTAACGCATCCTCTTGAAAGGCGATGACAAAGATACTTCTTTGTATCCTGCTTCTTCGACATATTTCGCAAGTTTCGATAGTGGCACTGCTTTGCACTTGGAGATGTCTCTTATCAGCTGTAGGCTCTCCTCAGCATCATCTGAATTGCAAATACCTGAGGGGTGTTCATCAACAAATATGACTTCAAATCCAGTTTCCACTGCCTTTGCCACAAATCTTGCTACATCTCTTGTGATGTACTCAGCATATGGAACGATGAGTGTCTTGTATGTCTCGCCGTTTACATGGAGCTGACCATCAAAGGATGTATTGAATTTATCCATTTCACTAAACACATCTGAGGGCAGGATATCAAAATCAATCTGATTTTCCATCAACTCACGTGCCGGTTTTTGAAGGAACATGTAACCTCCAGTCCACTCTGCTTCGCCGTGGTACAGGAGTGCCGCCTGAGCTATATGTGTGCCATCATTGAAGATATTACACATTCTATTGAGATAAAACATAAGCTTTTGGAAATGGCGATACTGCGGATTATGTCCATGAGCGTAGAAGTGAGGTGGACAGTCCGGATCTGGGTAATCCTTTGGTGAAAATGCGTGGGGTACATAGTAATTTATCCCGCGAACGAGGAAATGATCGGTAATCCACTTTATCTGGCGTACGCCGGTGCCCCAGCCATATGCGCCGTAGTTTTCACACATTGCACGGCCCTTCTTTTTGGGGTCGATGTGTGCATGGGAGGATGCGAGCTTTCCGAGAGCGAAGTGGAAGAACTCACCATCACCAGCTACTCCTATACCAGATGAACGGATGTGGTTTTCGCCGCCAATTAGGACTTGGTTACCGATGTTATCGATACCAGCCATGTGCTGACCATCAAGCGCTCTAAAAAAATGTCCGAGACTTGCACCAAGTCTGGAGTGCTGGTTATTATCTTCAATTAGGTGGCCGATGTATTCGACTCCGTGTTCCTCACACCATTTACTGATCTGATTACTAAAGTTCTCCTTGACCAGATTAGTTACAGTATCCATGTATGAGTAGCGAGTTAAGGCTGTGAGATCTGAATCTGTCGAATCAGCGTAGAGCATTGGCAGCAACTGCTTCCAGTCTGTCCCTAGTCGTTCTTCTAGCATTAGAGGAACATCTTTGTTCCAGGGTATAGGCATTCTCCTTCTTCCTATAGACTCATTGAAATCGTATCCAAGAGTATTTCCGAAAGAAGGCTCGTCTGAAAAGAAACCTGCAAAAGTTTTTCCGAAGTCATCTTTATAATGCTCATAGTGAGGCTCGTAAACCGTGTCAATTAATACTCTGACGCTATCCTTGTCAATCATGTTTATATAGTGCGGTCGGCCACCACCGTTTCTTGTATTGTAGAATACAAAGATTCTCCACATACCATCCGGTATATCCCAAACAAGTTTACCGTCTACTACCTTGTCGGTGAGATCTAGGAAAGTACTGTCGACAGTATCTCCATTGATTAGTTTGGCCGCTATAACGCACAGGAGTGAATCGTCATCAAAGACTCTCGGTTTTGTTGTGCTCCTGCCCTGCATACCTCCACTTGGACCAAAGGGTGAAAGTACAGTCTTTGCCATGCTGTCCACATTAAGTTCTGCTTGCGGCAATGGACCACATACGTCTGAGGTATTAACATTCAAGTACTGTTTACAGAGAGAGGGATCGGCATTCTCGAGAGCCCCGTTCGCATATCCAGTTGGAAAATGTGAATCATCAAGGACCCATACTTTCATGTCGCGGTTTCGCGCCTCATCCATTATAATGTCCAGATCGGTCAACCATTTTGGGCCAGCGAAGTCGGGGTGCGGACGAGCTTCTACGCAGACAGCGCGGATGCCACAGTCATAGATTACTTGCATGTACTTGCGTAGGGTCTCTTCATCCTCACCATGCTGCCAGAAAAATGGGAGTATGTAGTTTTCACCTTTGCCATCCAGAAGCTTTTTGATTGTTTCAATCATAGCGTACTAACTCCTTTATATAGTTTTGATGTAAGTTGGTTATGTCTGAACCAACCAGTTTTTAAAGCAACTTCACTTGCTCCATTATAGATGATATAATACACTATGAATATACCAAATTCATTCAAGACTATATCAAAATTGCAGATGTTGAATTGCTTGATGCGAGTTGATATAAATGCTTGAAAGCAGTGAAGAAAATGGAGGAAAGAATATGGCACTAGTACAAGCAACCTTTATGTCAAGAGCGTTAGCTAGAAATGTTACCATCACTGCAATTATCCCTGCACCAAAAGTAGGATTTCCCGGCGAACCCGTTCAGAAAAAAGGACCATTCAAAACACTCTATCTTCTGCATGGTATAATTGGAAACCACGCAGACTGGGCTTCGAGCTCAAGAATCCGTGAGCTTGCCGAAAGAAACGACCTCGCAGTGATTATGCCGTCCGGCGACAACAGCTTCTACGTCGACGACGAGAAGAGAGGCAATATGTACGGAGA
>JAAYOS010000178.1 GCA_012520195.1 Clostridiales bacterium
CATCCCGAGCTCTGCGGCTTCCACCTCTGACCGAAAAAACAGAAGGATTGATTCACCCTGCCGGGCATACGCTCTAAGCGAATATGGGTATGCAGTTTCTGGAGTTCGCCCGCATGTGCGAGCACCTGGAGGGGATCAGCGGACGCCTGGATCTGATCGAAGAGATCAGCACCGTTCTACCCCGGATCGACGACGAAGAACTCCCCATCTTTGTCCGTTTCATCATGGGCCGGGTCTTCCCCGATTGGAGCCCCAAGAAGCTCGGTGTGGGTCCAAACCTCCTCTACGACGCCGTCGCCTACGTCGTCGGCACAAAGAGGAACGCTGTCCGTGAGGCGATCAACGTGACCGGTGATGCCGGCCTGGCGATCGAGGGACTCCTCGCAAACAAAGAACAGACATCGTTCTTCGTCCAGGAGATGGATCTCCTCGAGGTCTATCACGACTTCGAGCGGGTGGCGAGCGCTGAGGGTGCGCGATCACAGAGAGAGAAGCTCCTCCTGATACGGAAACTCTTTGCAAACGCACAACCCCTCGAGGGGCGGTACCTTGCCCGGCTCATGCTTGAGGAGCTCAGGATCGGGGTAGGGGAGGGGAACGTCCGCGACGCCGTCGCCCGAGCGTTTGATATCGACGTCCACCTGGTCGAGCATGCCCACCAGGCGATGAACGACCTCGGAGAGGTGGCCCTCCTCGCCCGGCGAGACCCGGCCGCCCTCTCAGAGGTGCTGATCGAGCCTTTCCGACCGGTGAAGATGATGCTTGCGCAGGCCGGCTCCATCGCCGCACAGATCGAAGATCACGGCGAGGTGGCGATCGAGTACAAGTACGATGGGAGCAGGTTCCAGTTCCACAAGGTGGGTGATGTCTGCCGGATCTATTCACGGAGACTTGAAGAGGTCACAGGAAGCCTCCCCGACATCGTCATGCACCTGAGCAGGGCCACCAGCCACGACGTGATCCTGGATGGTGAGGTCGTCGCCGTCCAGGACGGCCGGCCGATGCCGTTTCAGTACGTGATCAGACGGTTCCGGCGGAAGCATCAGGTGGATGCGATGATGGAGAAGATTGAGGTCGTGCCGCGGATATTCGATATCCTCTACCTTGACGGCACAACCCTGATGGACCGCCCCCTCACCGAACGCCGCCGGATCCTCGAGGACGTGCTTGATGCACACGTCGCCCCACAGTTCCTGGTCACCGATGCCGCCGATGCGGAGGCGATCTATGCGGATGCCGTAAGCCTCGGACACGAGGGCGTGATGGTGAAGGTGCCCGCCTCACCCTACACGCCGGGGGTCCGGGGTCGCCTCTGGGTGAAGGTGAAGCCCGGGGTCGAGACCCTCGACCTTGCCGTGATCGGGGCCGAGTGGGGTGAAGGGCGGCGGGCGAAGATGTTCGGTTCGTTCCTGCTCGCGGTCCAGGATCAGGGCAGACTCCTTCCCGTGGGCAAGGTGGCGACCGGGATCACGGATGAGGCGCTGGCTGACCTCTATGCCCTCCTGAGAGACAGCGTGATCGCGCACTCCGGAAAAGAGGTCACGCTCGAGCCGTTGG
>JAAYOS010000204.1 GCA_012520195.1 Clostridiales bacterium
ACCAGCAAATCCTTTAGTGAATCCACCCGCTATGAAGATTATGCTATAAATGACCGCTTATTTCACTGGCAGTCTCAAAGTAGGACAACAGTTACAAGCCCAACGGGCCAGCGGTATATAAATATGAAGGCGAATGGCTCAAGAGTTCTTTTATTTGTTAGGGAGGATAAAACAGATAGCTATGGTGCAACAGAAACCTTCCGTTGCCTAGGACTAGCAGACTATGTAAGCCATGAAGGCACTGCACCCATAAGCATTGTTTATAGGCTAAGAGAGCCTATGCCCATGCATGTACTTAGGGCGTCAAATCAGGTGGTTAATATTGTGTAGTTTAACTACAGGAGACTTTGTCATGCAATTGTTAAGGAGGTTAATTAGATGGCGATAATGATACCAAACATAGACCCTGAAGGCATTGACAACTGTAGTGAGCGCAGTTTTTATAGGGCTGCAAAGCAATTACCCCTAGGCTATACGGTGCTCTATTCCTACAAATTTAAAGATAAACAGCGCACCGAAGATTTTGATGTCATTTGTGAGGCTGACTTTGTTATTGTACATCCAGCTATTGGATTTATTGTTGTTGAAGTTAAGTCAGGTGAAATAGACTATCGTAATGGTATCTGGTCAGAATACAAGGGAGGCAGTTACTGTGAATTGCACAGGAATCCAGTGGAGCAAGCACGGAATGCTGCTTTTGCAATTTTAAATGCCTATACAAGAAAAGCAGACGAAAAATTCCCACTTCCATTTAAGTATGCAATAGCATTTCCAGAATGTTCGAGGTTACAGGGTGATTTTCCTTCTGACTTAAACCCTAACAGTGTTTTCCTATCTAGTGATATGATTGAACTAGAAAACAAAATACTAGACTTGTTTAAAATTAAGGAGCCAACAGGGCAGAGAGACTCAAGGAACACAAATGCTATTACCATTCTTTTAGATAAAGTACTAGCGCCGTCGTTCAAGGCCTTTGCACACCTGGATGACCAAATAGAAATATTTCACAAGAGATCAAAGCGAATACTCAATGAAGAGCAACAAAGGATATTAGACGAAACAGAGCTTAATAACAAGATGATATTTCTAGGCGCTGCTGGAAGTGGGAAGACCTTTGTAGCCATGGAAAAATCAAAGAGACTAGCACAAGAGGGTAAACGGGTATTACTTACTTGCTATAATCGTAAACTTGCAGAAATAGAATTTGTACAGCTTTCAGAGATACTAACCACATCTAACTTTCATAATTTGCTGGAATACCTTTTAGAGGAAAAGGGATACGTATTAGATAAATCAGATCAAAGTAAATACTTTGATGAAACGCTAGCTGAAACGGGCTTTGACTACTTTACAAACGCACCTAATGATGAAAAGTTTGATGCAATTATAGTTGATGAAGGGCAGGATTTTAAGTCATCCTGGATTACCTGCCTTGAGAGTATGTTGACTCCGGATGGGCATTTTTATATTTTTGCAGACCCAAATCAAAATTTGTTTGAGTCTGACCTCGACCTACTAAAGCTACCTGTCTCAAAGCAAAAGTTAACCCGAAACCTTCGCAATACAGAACATATAAATGATTGGATAAATGATCTGGTTCCTGAAGCAAGACTGACTAGTATCATAAAGGGTGGTTTACCAGTGAGAACTTTTGCCTGGGATACACCGGAGATGGAGAAGAAGCTCATAGAGGATGAGGCTGGGAGACTTGTAAGTCAGGGAATATCACCAAAACGTATAATGATATTATCTCCCAACAGATACGAGAATAGCAGTCTGTGTAATACAGATAAAATCAAGGAGTGGGCTCTGGCCAAACCAGGGGAGGACAAGCCCAACGCTATCAAATTTGAGACCATAAGGTCCTTTAAGGGTCTTGAGGCAGATCTGGTTTTCTTAATCGGTATAAAACCGAATAGTCGTGCATGTACAGATGCAGATATTTATGTGGGGGCTAGCAGGGCGAGATTTTTACTTTATATATTTCATGATAGGGCATGGATGTTTGAACATTGAAATGTAGTGCAAACAAAATCTAAAATAGAGAGTTAAAAGCTAGTTAGGCGGTGATTCAATATGAAAATGTATGTTGGCCTTACTGACTATGATTGGTATTTGACATTAAAACAAGCCAATTGTGATGAGATAAACTTTTGGAAGCCAGGAGGCAATACTAACTTTAGGGCCTTGGATGAAGGTGGCTTGTTCTTATTCAAACTTCATAGCCCCAGAGACTACATCGTTGGTGGAGGGTTCTTCTTAAAGTTTTCAATTATACCTTCATCATTGGCCTGGGAGGCATTCGGTATCGCTAACGGAGCTAATAGCCTAACTGAACTTAATGAGCGGGTATATAAGTACAGGAGAACAAATCACTATATAGATCCAGACCCGCAGATTGGATGCATTATTCTTTCTATGCCTTTCTACTTTGACGAGGAAGACTGGATACCTGTTCCTGAAAATTGGAGTAAAACCGGCATAGTGCAAGGTAAGAAGTATGATACGAGTGAGCAATATGGACTAAAACTATATCATCAGCTTCAGGGGAGGATATATAAAGCACAAAACAGCCCTCCATCTATACAGGACGATTCTTTGAACGATCGCTATGGACCAGAAAGGATTG
>JAAYOS010000028.1 GCA_012520195.1 Clostridiales bacterium
GAGGGCATCCTGTTGTATTTGCAGGCACTCCTCGAGACCCATCCCGTAAATCTCTGCAACAAATGAATCAAACTCGTCTATAGACAGGCTACCCATTATAAACTGTGGAATCTTCTCGGTTACAAAACCTTGAATATCGGCATAAATAGCATTATGTCTATCCCCTTCTTCAGCTGTCATTGTTATAACCGGCATTAAATACTCGTTAGAATCTTGATTCCAAACTTCGTAAGCGCCAAGTGCACCTTCGTTTGGTTTCCCTTGATAGTACTGCCACAGCCGCCTAAAGTCGCTCATCCCGATTCCGTCGTCCCATGTGAAGTTCATGGCAACATCGCGCCCTGAGAACCCATCAGGGTTTTCAAGTATAAAATCTACATACCTGGGTTGACCATCGACCATTGTGAAGCTTTCGCCCTCTCTACCGAAGTTTATAAGCATTGCTCCCTCATCTGTGAAGAAGTAGTCGAGGAACTTCACCACAAGTTCAGGGTTATCACAAGCTGTAGTGATAGCGTTCGGCATCTTCGCCTCCCAAGAGGTGTAGCGCAGCTTGATAGTGTCTCCTTCATTCAAGACAGGATTTGAGACAGCACCAAGACGGAAGCCCTCAATAAGTGTTTGTTGGTTTACCTCAAAAGTGTTATCGGTATATCCCCACGGGAACAGACCCGCACCGGCTTCTCCGTTAAGGGTCATTGAGAGGGCATCGCCTCCAAAGATTGCAAAGTTTACGCCCCGCGACACAAATTCGCTATCGATAAGTCCCTTATTATACCAATCATTCATCATAATGAGGTAGTCTTTGAATTCAGGCTGGACATAACCATACTGTACTTGTCCGCCCTTATTAAAGAACTCTTTTCCTATCTGGTAAGCAGAGAGGAACTCCGAGTTAAGGAATACACCGGATATGTCTAGGAGGAGAGGAGCTTTGATCCCCTCATCTTTGAATGTCTGCAGTGCAAGCTCCCAGTCCGCCAGTGTGACGGGGTGCCTGATGCTATGTTTGTCAAGGATATCTGTCCTTAGAGCAAGCCCCATCCAGGGATACTCTGCCGGATCGTTCAACGTGTACATAGACCAAATGTAGCCGTTATCTGTGATTGTCTGTCGGGCAACGTCTACAGAAGCTGTACGCCTTGCCGCATAATTAGGTGCAAAGTTTTCGATATAATCATTCAGCTTTAAGAATACGCCATCCTCTACAGCCCTGTCAGGCCCGCCAGGATAGACGGTTCCAGCGGGACGTACAACGTCGGTGTAGTCGCCTGAAGTCAGCATTAGGTTATACGCAGTTTCCGCGTCGGAAGAAGACGCTTCCTTAAATACCATTCTGATGTTGGTAAGTTCCTCAACGTACTTCACAAAATCGGAATCGTTCATTGAAGCTATGTAATTTGCCGTAAATGTCTGCCAAACAGAAATCTCAGTGGTCTCTTCTGTAAGCATTGGGTATACTAAGCCCGGTTCATCATTGCCAGGTTCCTGAGTCTGTTCCGAAGAGGGGGTGGCGGTCGGCACACTAGTAGGAGTGGGTTCAGGCTTTTTCGAGCATCCCACAAACAGCGCGATGACCAACAGGAGAGCGAGAAGTAATGATACCGTCTTTTTCATATGGTTTCCTCCTTATGTGTTGTGCCACGTTGTACTATAATAATTTTTCGGCGATTTAACTTCATCTGCCGCTTCAAACCATGGTCACCTTGGGCAAATTACATCATACTCGCCAACTCCATAATAATGAATAAGTTGTTTTCAAACAATTCAAATTGTGATACAATTATTCCAAAACGGAATACTACTGTGGGAGGGCAGCTTAGTGGACCTAAATAAGCTAAACTTTTTGGTTACCTTATCGGAGTGCGGTAGCTTCACCGATGCTGCAGAACGATTGTTTACAACACAGTCGAGTGTATCAAAAGTGATAAAGGCACTCGAGGATGAAGTTGGAATCCGGTTGGTGGACCGCTCTAAGAGGAAAATCGCCATCACAGAACAGGGAAAGGTCGTAGTTCAACACGCCAAGAGTATTCTTGCTTCCTACAACTATATGATGAGGGATATTTCAGGTTATGTATCAGAACATGCCGGAGAAGTTAAGATAGCTGTAGTTCCAACTATGGCTCACTACAATTTCCCTACATTTCTGGCAGAGTTTCGCAAGCTCTATCCCACTGTTACTCTTACTATCGAGGAGTCAGAATCTATTTCTGCACTAGATAAACTTGATATGATGAGCTGTGACCTCTGCTTTATACAGAGCGAACACCTGGACCGACGGAAATTCAGAAAGATTGTCATATCTCAGGACCGTTTAGTTGCAGTTCTTCCAAAAAACCATCGGCTTGCGGAGAGACCGCAGATAGCACTCCGCGAGCTGGAAAAGGAATCTTTTCTCCAACAGAGCCTATCGACCCCACTAATAAACCCAATACTTGATATCTGCAAGAAGGCGGGATTTAACCCAAGTATCTCCTATATCGGCAAACATCATGAGAACATCGTCAGCATGGTAGAAATCAATATGGGCGTCTCTCTGATGATGCAGCGGGCCGCTGAGTTTTTCAAGACCGAAGAAGTTGTGATCGTTCCCTTGGAGGAGGAAGTTGTTAGTGAATTCTCTCTTGTGAGAAAGCAAAAAAGGGACTTGGTCCAAGCTGCAAATCTATTCTGGGAGTACATGCAGTCATCTTGCATATCGTAAATATATGAATTGGCTCAAAATACTATTGATATACTGATATTTTTCAGCGGGAGGCATTATGTTTAGATTTTCAGTACCATGCTTAATGGGCGTCGAAGGCCTTGTTGCCGACGAGCTTAAGTTCAACGGCTTCCAGGAGGTGGCCGCCGAAAACGGTCGCGTCCTGTTCTCCGGTGATGAGCGGGAGTGCGCACGGGCAAACATTATTCTACGCGGCGGCGAACGCGTTTTATTACGGCTTCACGATTTTGAGGCACTAAGTTTTGATGTTCTATTTGAAAGTGTAAAAAAGATACCCTGGGAGGACTATATCGGATCGAGTGACTCCTTTCCCGTTAAGGGGTACTCTCTTCGCTCCAAACTGCATTCTGTGCCTGACTGTCAGCGTATAGTAAAAAAAGCCGTTGTAGAACGGCTAAAATCTGTATATCACACAGACTGGTTTCAGGAGGAAGGTCCAAAGCATCAGATCCAGTTCAGCCTACTCAATAATCGCTGCGAGGTATTTCTAGATACAACAGGGGCGCCGCTGTACAAGCGGGGTTACAAGCTTGAGCAGAACGAGGCCTCAATCCGTGAGACACTTGCTGCATCCATCGTCAAAATTACCCGTTGGCGTGGCAGAGAGGATTTTATCGACCCCTTCTGCGGTAGCGGGACTATCGCAATTGAAGCGGCGCTGACCGCATTGAACATTGCTCCCGGTGCCCGGCGTCTGTTTGATGCAGAAGAATGGGGTGGGTCCTTTTCTAGCGCTTTTGCTGAGCAGAAGAAGGCCTCTATTGCTACAGAAAAGCAGGAAAAGCTGCCGATCCTCGCATCCGATTTGGACCCCGGTTGCGTCGAGCTGACAAAGGAGAACGCAAAACGTGCCGGTGTCGATAAGTACATTGAGTTCGCGGTCCAGGACGCGTTAGATATCGATTGGGAATCCCGAACGGGTATTATGGTTGCCAATCCTCCCTATGGGGTCCGTATGCTAGAGGAGCAGGAAGCCCATAAACTTTACCGTGCCCTAGGCGATGCAATGCGTAGAAGTCCCGTAAAGAAGTACATCATTTCATCGGATGACAGGTTTGAGGAACACTTTGGTCAGCGGTCGGACAAGCGCCGCAAGCTATATAACGGAATGATAAAGTGCAACCTATACATGTATTTTAAGCGCTGACCTTTTTTGCCGCTTTGCGTAAATTAGATACATGACCAGCCCTACTGCTAGGAGGCACGCGCAGCCTGCGTACATAGTGCCGTACCCAAAACTTGTCGAAACAGCACCACCGATGATTGGTCCCAGACCCTGACCAACATCAGCACCAATGTAGTATGTGCTTGTAGCTACACCGGTTCTGTCTCTGCCAAGCTTCTTAATGCATTCGGCCTGCAGCGCAGGCTGTCCACCGCCTTGACCTAGTGCCTTGAGAGCACCTGCAAGCGCTATCATCCACAATGCTGAAGCCCCCGCGAGCAAAGTCATTGCGGTAGCAGCAAGAATGTAGGCGGGTATCATTATGACGGATAAGCCCTTTCTATCATTAAGCTTGCCTGCAAACAAGCGTGCAATCAATAAGAATATTGCGTTGGTAGTAAAAAATATTCCCACATTCTCAATGCCCCGGCTCTCTCCAAGCAATGCGATAAAGGTACTTACGAGACCGTTAGACAGTGAGAACAGTGCCGCAAACACAGCAAAGGGCAACAACTCAACTGCAATCAGATCACTAAAACGCAGCTTTTTTCTCTCGAGTTTCTGCTTCTTGGGACTACTATACTTGATTACCAGCATAAGACTTGCGGTTAGTAGGCTTAATATTGCCGCAATGGTGAAGCAATATTTATATCCGAAATTCTCATACACCCACAGTCCTGCATTAGGGCCAATTGCTGTTGCTGCAATATGGCCGAGTCCAAGGTATCCAACACCCTCACCCATTCTATCCTCTGGGATGAATGAACTGGCAAAGGCGATATTTGTTGTCCCGCTGATGGCAAACGCAGTCCCATGTATTATCCTGATGATAAAAATAGCGGTTATATTGGACGTAACGGAGTAGGTGAAAACCGATAATCCAATTATCGCTGTTGATATAACCATAAGCCGCTTCTTGTTAAAGCGATCTACTGCTGCACCTGAAAATGGCCTAACTACCAGAGCTGTAATTGAGAATAGACCTGATATTATCCCTGCAACCACGAGATTTGAACCGATACCGACAATATACTTAGGAAGGATGGGGTTGACCATAAAGAAACCAATCGAGTTTAGTGCACTGAGACAGAGGAAATAGATATAGTTAAAATTCCATAACTTTTGGGGACCTGTCTGAGATCTGTATATGGCCTCCGATTCATCAGATACTGCTTTCTTTCTACTAGCTTCCAACTTAAACATCTCCTTAATGGCTACCTGCCGTTTTGCATAATAGGTCAATTGTATATTAGTCTTCTAACAAAATAAAGAATAAAAGTCAGGAACTTGCTTAAAAAAGACCTGCTATTACGAAATAAGCATCGTAACAGCAGGTCTTAACACATATATTTATGCTTTCGATTCAACCCGGACTAAACCGGGAGGGCAAGCATAAGCACTATGCTTTGGGAGAATTCAGGTCATTAAGCCATAAAAAGCTCTATGTCTGAATCGACAGTGCCAATGCCGGCAATTCCGAAGTTGTTGACGAGAACATTTGCCACATTCGGTGACAGGAAGCCTGGAAGTGTCGGTCCGAGGTGAATGTTCTTAAAGCCGAGATAGAGCAGTGCCAAAAGAACGATTACTGCCTTCTGCTCGTACCATGCAATATTGAACGCAAGGGGCAGATCATTTACATCCTCAAGTTCAAATACCTCTTTGAGCTTGAGTGCAATTACTGCTAGCGAGTAGGAGTCATTGCATTGCCCTGCATCAAGAACTCTTGGTATACCACCAATATCTCCTAGATTGAGTTTATTGTAGCGATATTTTGCGCATCCCGCTGTAAGAATGACTGTATCCTCAGGCAATTTCTCTGCAAACTCAGTATAGTAGTCGCGCGACTTCATGCGTCCGTCGCAACCCGCCATAACAAACATCTTCTTTATTGCACCTGATTTAACAGCATCGACAACCTTGTCTGCCAACGCTAACACCTGATTGTGTGCAAATCCGCCGACGATATGACCAGTCTCAATCTCTTCCGGTGCTGGAAGAGTCTTTGCGAGCTCGATGATCTCGGAGAAGTCCTTAACACCGTTTTCGTCTGGTACTATATGTTTGCAACCTGGATATCCAGTGGAGCCGGTGGTAAATATTCTGTCTCTGACTTCTTCCTTCCTTGGCGGTACAATACAGTTAGTTGTAAAGAGTATTGGGCCGTTGAAAGTAACAAATTCTTCGGTCTGCTTCCACCAAGCATTTCCGTAGTTTCCTACGAAGTTGTCATATTTCTTGAAGAAAGGATAGTAGTGACTGGGGAGCATCTCACTGTGGGTGTATACATCTACGCCTGTGCCCTTTGTCTGCTCAAGCAGCTGCTCGAGATCGGTCAGGTCGTGACCTGAAATAAGGATTGCAGGGTTGTTACGTACTCCGATATTAACTTCGGTAATTTCAGGATTGCCGTACTTTGAGGTGTTGGCTTTATCCAGAAGAGCCATCGCCTTAACACCATACTCACCTGTCTTAAGTGTTAGCGCTACTAGGTCATCAACTGTGAGCGAATCGTCAAGTGTTGCAGCCAGTGCCTCATACATGAATTTGTTTATGTCGAGGTCGACCTCTCCAATGTTGTATGCATGCTCAGTGTATGCGGCCATACCCTTAAGACCGTATGTGATCATCTCACGTAGCGAGCGTACATCTTCATCTGTTGTTGCAAGCACACCGACCGAGTCAGCATTCCCTGCAAAGGAGTCTCCTGAGCCTAACTCAAATGTTGCTGCATTGTGTAAATCTTCAACATCAAATGTTTTTCTGAGCTCATCCCTGTAGGAGACCATTTTTCTGATCTGGTTCTCAAGTGAGCCGTCATCAAAGTTCGCGTTAGTGATTGTCATAAACAGGCTGTTAAGTACTTCATAGTTCAACTCGCCAAGGCTGTTAACGTCCACGTTGCCCTTGACAATAATGTCGGAAATGCCTTTCAACGTGTAAATCAACAGATCCTGAAGATCCGCAGTTGCTGCATTCTTTCCGCAGACTCCCCGAACCGTACAACCTGTCCCTTTGGCAGTTTCCTGACACTGATAACAAAACATACTCATGTGCTTTCCTCCCGATATTTTAATAATATCATACTCTCCCCTTCCTCAAACAGCCGTATAGCAAACCGGACATTGTTGATCAGGTTGAGTCTAATTCTGTAACAAATTGTAGCATGGAAACCTATGAAGCGTATGTTGCAAATGCAACGCATAGTGATTGGGGCGCCTTTATCCTAGATGTTTCTTGGCTTTCTTGCGATTTGCAACTCCTCGGCCACCTCTGCAACCTTTTCTGCGACCGTATCTGCGACACGCTTATCAAATGCTTTTGGTATTATGTAGTCCTCACTCAATTCCTCATCTGATACAAGCGATGCCAGTGCCACAGCCGCTGCAATTTTCATCTCCTCAACAATCTGTTCTGCCTGTACCATCAGAGCTCCTTTGAAAACACCCGGGAACACAAGAACATTGTTGATCTGGTTTGGATAGTCGCTTCTACCGGTGGCAATTACCCTTGCACCACCCGCTTTAGCGTCCTCGGGCAGGATTTCGGGAATGGGATTTGCCATAGCAAATACGACCGCATCCTCTGCCATAGAACTTATCATCTCAGAGGTCACTATACCCGGTGCCGATACACCGATAAATACGTGTTTACCCCTAATAATGTCTGTCAGTGGTCCGCGTTCGCCGTGCTTGTTAGTAATCTCTGCAATCTCAGCCTGAGCGGGATTCATCCACTCTTCTCCCACGCAGAGCGCACCCTGCTTGTCAACCATTACAATGTTGTTTGGCTCGAATTGTAGCAGCAGCTTACAGATCGAGATGCCTGCTGCACCGGCTCCGTTGATTACAACATCAACATCCTTCCAGCTCCTACCGACAACCTTCAGCGCATTGATAATGCCTGCTGCAACTACAATAGCAGTACCGTGCTGATCGTCATGGAAAACCGGAATATCGAGCTCCTGCTTCAACCTCTCCTCGATTTCAAAACATCTTGGAGCAGAAATATCCTCCAGGTTGATACCGCCGAATGTCGGAGCGATGTATTTGACTGTCTTTATTATCTCCTCAGTGTCCTTCGTATCAAGACAGATCGGAACTGCATCAACACCTCCGAACTCCTTAAATAGAACCGCCTTGCCTTCCATTACTGGCAATGCAGCCTCCGGGCCGATGTCTCCCAGACCGAGCACAGCAGATCCGTCGGTTACAACGGCGACCGTATTGCCTTTAGTGGTGTACTTGTACACATCCTGTTTATCTGCAGCAATTTTTCGACAGGGTTCAGCAACGCCCGGCGTGTACGCTGTTGATAGTTCCTCCATCGTTGTTACAGGTACCTTGGAGACCATCTCAAGCTTACCCCTGTTTTTTTCACAAAGCTCCAGGCTTAACTTACCATAATCCAAATTTACACCTCTCCTTCCATGTTGTTTGCTTTCTTGGTACTTACCCTTAGATTATAATATAAATCTCTCTTTTTTTCACCATCAATTTACAAATAGTATCTGCAATTGCAGTAAACCAATCTTTTGTGTCATCAACTGTGTGGTAACATTTTCACAGAATAGACGCTGGACCTGTGAAAAAAAGGCTTGTAGGAATCACTCCTACAAACCTTCTTAATGCTTTTGTTATTCTAATCGGACTGTCGAGTCTGTTTATATACTTGATTGATACCCGTTGCCGCAAACCCACTGGCAATGCCTACTGCAATTGCTGTCAAGTAGTCGGTCGCAGGAAAATCGGGCATTGTTTTAAGCGAAACAGCTCCCAGTATTCCACCTAAAAGGCCGCAAATTGAGGGTAGCCATTTGTTATTAATTGGTGTGCTCTTCAGAATTTCGGCTGCGAGATAGCATATAATAGTAATTGCTGCAACAGATGCTACTCCCATAAATTCCATAGATATTCAATCCTTTCAGTGGAGCTCTAGCCCCGTAAAATACACTGTTTCTGAAGCGCTTCTATGCAATTATATGCGTGTACATACTGTTAATGACAGCCTTCTGGTTGATCAGAGGCGGGCACAAATTCTCTATCATCCCTTTTCTTTAAGAACATATAAGAATTCGACATTGTTTTACTTGAAAGGTTAATATATAATAATTTTCAGTATAGAAAAGTGTTAGGAGAGGGACATACCTTTAGGCCTTTCAACCATACTTAATAGAAAAGAGGTATCCATATGCGATTGACCAATCTAAAAACATGCCGTATCACAAATCCGCTTGGCTTCCATATTGATAAGCCCCTATTCACCTGGGTTGTCGAAGACACAACGTCCAAAAAGCAGGTATCTGCAAGAGTAGAAATCTCTACATCCCCCGTTTTCACAGATTTGTGCTACGATTCGGGCGAGCGCGAAGACATATCCGGTTCAGGGTTTACTGCTGAAATCGAGCTCTCTCCTCGGACTCGCTATTTCTGGCGAGTAACAGTTAAAGGGGATGCGGGAGACAGCGCAACTGAGAGCGCATGGTTTGAAACCTCAAAGATGGATGAGCTTTGGGAAGCCAAATGGATTACTCCAGACATGGAAGACACAAACATTCATCCCTATCTGCGAAAGTCTTTCATCATCGGCAATGAAGTTGAGTCAGCACGTATCTATGCAACTGGTCTCGGCATATACACCATGGAGATAAACGGCAGACGTGTTGGCACCGAGTACCTCACCCCTGCATTCAATTCGTACGACATGTGGACTCAATATCAGACTTATGACGTAACAGAACTACTAACAGCTGGCGAAAACGTTGTTGGTGCTATGCTGGGTAATGGTTGGGCAAAAGGCCGCTTCGGATTTGACTACGAGACATACTGCCTGTATATTGACCGCTTCTGCTTTATATGCGAACTCCGCATTATACTGAAGGACGGCAGCGAAATGGTTTTTGGAACCGACGATACCTGGAAATCCTTCGCATCCCCTGTTCTGAATAGCAATATCTACGACGGCGAGACATTTGATGCAAACAGAATAGAAGCCGGATGGTCGACACCCGGTTATGATTGCTCAAATTGGCAGGGCACAGTTCTCTACGACTATGATCTTGGTAAGTTAATGGCGAGAAAAAGCCTCCCAGTCCTCGTGAAACAGGTGCTTCGCCCTAAGGAGATAATTACGACTCCGGCAGGTGAAACGGTAATCGATGTCGGGCAGAACATTGTCGGTTGGTTGCGCTTCCGTGTAGATGTGCCCAAGGGTACGAAAATCTCCCTGTATCACGGAGAGATCCTACAAAATGATAATTTCTATAGAGACAACTTGCGAACAGCGAAGGCGGAGTACCACTATATCTCATCGGGAGTCTCTGCTGAGGTTGAGCCTTACTTTACGTTTTACGGGTTCCGTTATGTGAAAGTTGAAGGCTGGATAGGAGATATTTCCTTGGATGACTTTGATGCCTGTGTGGTCTACTCCGACCTTGACGAGACGGGCAAGATAGAGACTTCCAACCCTCTCGTGAACAGATTATTCCTCAATGCTCTCTGGAGCCAACGCGACAACTTCCTAGACGTTCCCACAGACTGTCCCCAGCGCGATGAGCGTATGGGATGGACAGGAGATGCGCAGGTATTTAGTGGTACCGCAAGCTTTAATATGGACACATATGCCTTTTTCGACAAGTTCATGTACGATACTTACATGGAGCAGCTAAAGTATGACGGTCGTGTTCCAAATGTCGTTCCCGATGTAATCTCAAGGCGACCACAACAGTATCCGAGCGGTGGAGCATGTGCATGGGCCGATGCTGCTACCGTTATCCCGTGGAATCTCTATCTCTTCTATGGTGATAAATCGGCTCTCGAAAGACAGTTCGACTCGATGAAGGCATGGGTTGATTGGGTCACAAAACAGGGCGTGGACGTAAAGACTGGGGGCGGCTGGCTCTCTTCCTTCCATTTTGGTGACTGGCTTGCACTGGATGGACCGAGTCCACTAAGTCCCATGGGTGGAACCGAAGTAGCATTTCTTGCAGCTGCGTACTATGTTTACTCCTCAATGCTTGTCTCTAAAGCTGCTGAGGTTCTAGGAAAGGTTGAGCTCGCAAAGAATTATCGAGAAATATCAAACCGTGTACGCTCGGAGATGCGTGACGAATACTTTACACCCAATGGCCGGGGCGCTTTGGACACACAGACATTCTACGTAGTCTCACTCTTTATGGATATTGTGCCGGATGAGCACCGTGAAAGATTGTTTGAGGCCTTTAAGACCAGGCTAGCTAAGGACGACTATCACCTTAAAACAGGCTTTATAGGAACTCCTCTCCTATGTAGGGTCCTCTCCGACAATGGAGCCCCCGATTTGGCATACCGCCTACTCCTTAATGAAGACCTTCCAAGTTGGCTTTACGAGGTTAAGATGGGTGCCACCACTATCTGGGAGCGTTGGAATTCAGTCAACCCTGACGGCAGCATCTCAGACACAGGCATGAACTCATTAAATCACTATGCATATGGCTCAGTGGTAGAGTGGATGTATCGCAACATGTGCGGACTTCAGCCCTGCGAGGATGCTCCCGGTTTCAGGCGTGTACTTATCAAGCCTGAACCTGACAAGAGATTTAGATATGCTAAAGCAGAGTATCTCTCCGCTTCCGGTCTATACAGGTCGGCATGGCAAATTTCGGACAGTGGCGAACTTATATTTGATGTAACAGTTCCCTTTAATGCCGAAGCAGAACTTATATTGCCAAACGCAATAGCCTCGAACATTAAGGGTGCAGAAGGACTTGTCGTTGAGCAGATCGTAGAGCAGGATGTGAACTACAGCGTCCGTATACACCTACTCGCAGGCAGCTATACCTTTAGCTACCTACCAGAAAAGAACTACCTTCAACGCCCCCTTGGCCTGAACTCAAAGTTGTCCGATCTGATCGATATCCCTCAGGCTAGAGATATCCTAAGAGAGATACCCAACTTCAGGATGATTGAACGTGCTGCTGGCGACTTGCTCAAGGATTCGACTTTATCAGATCTGATTGACAACCCCAGTGCAAAGCAGTACTTAGGCGATGTCGATTGGGTTAGCATTGAGGAGAAACTATCTCAGATTATAGCTTAACCACACAGTCTCAATTACCTCACAGTGACGTACTGTGCGTAGCGCATTATCTAAAGCTCCCTGTGTTTCAGTTCTGTAAACACAGGGAGCTCTTTGTACAGTTTATAAAGGATGATGATTTACTCTCCAAGTAGTTTCTGGTTTAACATTTGTATTAGGCCTTCGAGCATTGTATTATCCATCTTTCCGCCCGAGAATGTCGCAAGTGTTCTTAGAGGCATACCGGCTAATAACGCCTGCATATCCATCCCTCCGAAGGGAGACTCCGACTGATCTTCCGATTGAGTGGCCTGGTCTGATTCACTCGAATCCCCAACACCAAGCGTCTGTGAAACGTTCTGGAACATCTGCATGACTATCTCTGCACCGCCTGGTATTGCCATTATCTGTCCGACAGTGGTATCTCTCGTTATCGGCCTTATTGGCAGCTCTTTCGCCTTTACCTCAATCTCAACATCGAGCGGTAAGCATGCAGAGCTTGGCCCCACTTCTATGTTGAACTTACCTGACTCAACAACCCAGCCATGAGACACGGCATCCCAATATGCGAATGAACGCCTGTTTAGTGTGAAGCTCACTTTCTTAGTTTCACCGGCCTTCAGGAACACTTTTTCAAATCCCTTTAGTTCACGAATCGGGCGTGTTACCTTACTCTTGACATCAGCAACGTACAACTGCACAATCTCGCTGCCGTCCATATCCCCCGAGTTCTTGATCTCTACTGTCACTTTCACAGGCTCATATTCATCTACACTGAATTTGTCTACGGTAATATCTAGATACTCGAAGTTTGAATAGGTGAGCCCATGTCCAAACGGGAACAGCGGCTTTATGCCTTTCTTGTCGTAGTAGCGGTATCCCACAAAAATACCTTCGCTATATACTACCTCATCGTCACCCGGGAAACTCAGATAGGAGGGGTTGTGTTCAATCCTTTCAGGCCATGTCTCTGCGAATTTCGCGGAGGGATTGACGGCTCCAGTTAGGATGTCAGCGACCGCACCACCCGCGGCTTGACCTCCCAAATAGGCGACAAGAATCACCTTCGCTTTGTCCACCCAGGGAAGTTCGACTGACGAACCGCAGACCAGCACAACAGCAGTATTTTGATTAGCATCTAGTACGGCTTCAACAAGTTTGGTCTGATTATCATCCAGTTTCATGTGTGGGCGATCCATTCCCTCAGTATAGAACTCGGATCCCTGGCCTAAAACAATTACTACATTGTCTGCTTTTTCAGCGGCAGATACAGCGGATGAGAACAGGGCTTCATCCATCTGTCCGTTGCTATGGTAGCCCTTCTCATACGCAACTTTACTCCCAGTTATTTTCTCGAGCTCTTCCACCAGGTTATCCACTTTGGTTGAGTTTATGTGGCTCGAACCGCCCCCCTGGTATGGCATATTCATGGCATAGTCGCCAATTACCAGGTAGTCGCCTTTACCAAAGGGCAGCACATTCCCTTCGTTCTTAGCAAGCACCATTGTCTCGCCTGCAGCGCTGCGTGCGAGACAATGGTGTGCTTCTTTGTCGTATACGGTTCCGGGGCGTTTGTTCTCTTCCCATCGGAACAAAATGTTTAGGTATCTTGTTATTGCTCTGTCTAGTTTCTCTTCGTCGAGTGTTCCATTTTTGACTGCTTCCACGATTTCTTTGCCGTCCGACCCTTCAAATCCCGGCATCTCGAGCTCATTTCCGGCTGCTACTGCGTCGGGACGTCTGTCCATTCCGCCCCAGTCGGTAACAACAAAGCCTTCAAATCCCCACATCTCGCGGAGCACCGTAGTAAGCAGCCACTCGTTTTGGCAGGAAAACTCCCCATTTATTCTGTTGTACGAGGACATGACTGTCCACGGCTGCGATTTCCTAACTGGCGTCTCAAAAGCTGCAAGGTAGATCTCCATCAGTGTCCGCTCATCTACAACCGCGTTTACACCCATTCTATAGGTCTCCTGATTGTTGACGGCGAAGTGCTTTAACGAAGTCCCGACACCTTCCGATTGAACCCCTGCAATGAAATCCGCTGCCATCTCGCCTGCTAGATATGGGTCCTCCGAATAATACTCAAAGTTGCGTCCGCAGAGCGGGCTTCGCTTAATATTCACACCGGGTCCCAATAAGACACCCACTTGCTCTGCCTGACACTCTAGAGCTATTGCCTTTCCGACCTTTGCCGCAAGATCTCTGTTCCAAGAACTTGCCATGTTCGTCAAAGTAGGAAAGCATGTTGCGGGAACACTTGCACCAAGTCCCAGGTGGTCACCGCCTGATTCTCCCTGCTTTCGCAGTCCGTGAGGTCCGTCACTTACAAACATTGACGGAATACCCAGCCTCTCCAACGGCTTTGTGGTCCAGAAGGACTCCCCCGAACAGAGAGCGGCTTTCTCCTCCAAAGTCATCTTCGATACAAGTTGATTGATGTTTACAGTCATAGCACATTCCCCTTTTCTACATATCTTAATGTCCTTCAATTACTCTATTTATTCGTTAATGTGTATTTCTGCTTCTGAGTGCTACCTTACGATAACTATCGTACGATAATTACCGTCGCCTGGAATACCATATCGCTGTCGTACGCACCGTATATATCTAGTATGTCGTATATCTCAAGGGTACTAAAGTTGACATTTGCTCCGGTGTTAGCACTGAGTATTTTTGTAGATGTCTTTACTTTAACAGTGATATTACTCCTGGTTCCATTCTCGTGGGTGACCTCCAGCAGCAAGGACTGTTCAGTTTTGTTGACATATAGTACCGAGCCGGATATGCGGTTGCTTGTAGCTATCGCCGCAACTACATCAATTGAAGTTATCTCACCGTCAGAGATAACAAAGTCAGCTTTGCTTCCCACCAGATTATCCAGAGAAATACGGTTTTTACCCTGTGTTACCTGGACTCCCGATGCGATAGGGTATGTGTATTCAGTTCCGTTATCGTCAGCAAAAGTCAGACGGTTACCCTGGATATCCTTTACGATGCTCTTTACCGTACCCGTCAAATCGGCCTTTTTAACCTCGGCGTCAATTTGCTTGATTTCACTGTTTGTAACCGATATCTCTATAATGTCGCCAATGCGTATCTTATCGATTGAGCTCCGCTGTCCGCCCCTGGATATGGATGGCAGACTCTTGGGATTTAGTTGATACTCATACTCGGTGTTATCTTCTAATTTCACGACCAACGTGATTGGATCCCCATAGACAACCGTTCTAACGGAACCTTTCAGTTTGTATGTCCCGTTAAATGCGATGATGTCGGAGACAACGTCGTTCTTTAGCAGGACTGTCGCAAAAGAACCGACCTTTAGCGATGAGAGGCCAACTGTCTCACCCTCATATGTGGCTTCTGAAGTATCCCCTAATGCGTATCCCTTCACTACTGCAGAGTAGATGTCAGTGATATATATTTCGGGAGTGGACGTCGCTGTACTCAAACCCTTTATAGCTCCCTGAACAGCCTTAATGGTGGTATTGATTTCAAGTCCCTTAAGAGAATCGTCTTCCTTTGACCACACGAGTGTTATTGGGTGCCCTTTATAATCGGAAGACAGCGTGCCATTAGCACCATTTACCTTTACATATGCTGCTCTAGGCACAATAATGCGGGTCGCAGCACCGTTGTAACCTTTGATCAGAATGTCACCGCTGCCAATCTCAGATAGGATTCCCTCTGTCTTATACTCAGAGAACCGGGTAATCTTCAACTCCTTGTTCTCTTTCTCAAGGTATGTAAGGGATCGAGACAGCATTGTGGAAGATATTGCCCGGCTGACATCTGATTGGGGGTTGAATCTATTTGCTGTGTCTCCGGATACTATCTCGAGCTTGTATAGCATGTAGCAGTGTGGTCGGCGGGTATACGTAATGAAGAGATAGTCCTCAAACGGTAATGTGTACCCTGTCAAGGCTAGCGCCTCTTCCTCAAGCTGCAAGGCCCGTACGAGTAAGACGGCAAGGTGCTCCTTCTTTATTGGTTTACCAAGCTCTTTACCTGTTGCATAGCTTGTTAACTCGGTTTTGGTGACAATCCCAGCCTCCAAGCAAATTGCCAGTTCCGGTATTGCCCATCTCATATCTGTGTTATCTAGAAGGGGCTTAAGATAATTGTTGTACTCTTCTAGTATGAGTTGTTTGCTTTCTGCGTCGACTTTGTACATCCTAGATAGTATTGCGAGAGACTGGATGAGCGTGATGGAGTCGTTAGGACGAAATGTGCCGTCACTAAATCCGGTAAACAGGCCTCTTTCCGTCATGTCGTCGATATATGATTTTGCCCAGTGGTCGCTTGTGACATCGGTGAAATTTGCTGCCGTTACGGGAATAGCCCCAAGGGTTATCAGCATAACCATAACAAATACGATTACTTTCTTCATGCCGAACCTCCGTTTCCTGCTGTTTTACCCAACATTTTTTTATGTCTACTTTAACTTGTTCTGCACTTTGCTAATTTGTACCTATCCTAGAATGTTCTATACCTTGCACAGAACATGTTCTGTGCAAGTTATAGTAGACTCTTACTCGTTATCTTCTGATTTCTTTTTCTTGATTATCGCAATTCCTAGCTCCTCCAGCTGTGCCTCATCAACTGTGGCCGGACATTGAGTCATCAGCTCGGATGCATTTTGTACCTTCGGGAAGGGGATAACCTCTCTCAGGGAGTCGCTACCGCTCATAAGCATGACAATCCTGTCAAACCCGAAAGCCAATCCTCCGTGCGGGGGAGTCCCGTATTTGAAGGCGTCAAGCAGGTGTCCAAAGCGGGCCTGCGCCTCCTCCTGTGTAAAGCCGAGGATTTCAAACATTCTGTTCTGCATTTCCTTCTGGCAGATCCTTATGGAACCGCCCCCAAGCTCCGTCCCGTTGAGTACCATATCGTACGCCTTCGCACGGCACTTAGCGGGGTCATTGTAGAACAGTTCAATATCTTCGTCCATTGGTGAAGTAAACGGGTGGTGGCGAGCAACCAGTCGGTTTTCCTCCTCACTCCACTCGAACAGAGGAAACTCTGTTACCCAAAGGAAACGAAAATCATCTTTGCGGAGCATGTCCAGACGCTTTGCAATCTCAACACGCAGCTGGCCAAGCGAAATCAGCACAGCTTCGTCATCCGAATCTGCTACAACAAAGAGGATATCTCCATCCTTTGCACCAGCTCTCTCAATAATTGCATTCGTCTCCTCTTCAGACAGGAATTTACTGAAAGAGGACGTAATCTGCCCGTCTTGCAGCTTCAGCCATGCAAGTCCTTTTGCTCCGTATGTTTTTACAAACTCAGTGAGCGAGTCAATCTCTTTGCGTGTCATTGAAGCAGCGCCCTCTGCGTTTATAAGGCGCACCGAACCTCCTGCCTCTACAGCGGAGGAAAAGACTCTGAACCCGCATTTGCCTGCAATGTCCGATATGTTTTTGATTTCCATTCCGAACCGTATATCAGGCTTATCGCTTCCAAAGCGCTCCATCGCCTCTATGAAAGGCATACGGATAAACGGCACCTCAACTTCCACTCCGAGGAGTTCTCGGAAGAGCCGTTGAATGTACCTCTCATTGATAGAGAGTATATCTTCGGTATCCACAAAGGACATTTCAAGGTCGATCTGCGTAAACTCAGGCTGTCTATCTGCACGCAAATCCTCGTCCCTAAAGCAGCGGACAATCTGCATGTATTTATCGAAGCCCGCAATCATCAGTATCTGCTTGTACTGCTGCGGAGACTGGGGTAACGCATAAAAGCTTCCGGGATGAACTCTCGAAGGGACAAGATAGTCCCTCGCTCCCTCAGGTGTCGACTTTGTAAGCATCGGAGTCTCTATCTCGTAAAAACCTTCGTCGGAAAAGAAATTGCGCGTAAGTTGGGCTGCCCGATGCCTCAGCTCAATGTTTCTCTGCATCTCAGGCCTGCGCAAATCCAAGTACCGGTATTTTAGCTTCAATGCATCGTTTGCTTTTGTGCCATCGACTATCTCAAACGGAGTGGTCTCCGATTCGGATAGTATTCTCAGCTCATCTGCGAGGATCTCAATCTCGCCTGTAGCCATCTCTTTGTTTATGGCATCACTGCCCCTTGAGCGAACAGTACCTCTAACGGCTACCACATACTCGCTCCTAAGCTTTGATGCCTTATCAAACAAATCTCTGTTGTAGGTCTGGTCAAATGTACACTGTACTATGCCACTCCGGTCACGAACCGTTATGAATATCAGACCGCCCAAATCTCGTCTCCGCTGTACCCATCCACATACTGAGACCTCTCGGTCTATATCTACTGCTGTAAACGTGCCGCAATAGTCGGTCCGCTTAAACCCCTGAAAAAGTTCCACAATTAAACCCCCAACTGTGTTCGAATTCGTCGGTGCATAACACCTTTATATTATTATCTCTCATTTTCCTTTAATTTCAAGTGCTGTCTTAGTGTTTGAGCGATTTTTTCAGCAACCAATGCACTACTGTGCTCAATACCCTTATCCATGTCGCGGAGCATAACCTCCCCTGCTGACACCTCGTTCGAGCCGATGACTGCTACGTAAGATGCATTGATCTTAGAGGCATACTTCATCTGGGCTTTGAGGCTCCGCCCCATTAAGTCGCGTTCGACTGCTACGCCAAGTTTACGCAGTCCTAACGAGAGCTCAGCGGCAACAGATTTGGTCTCTTCATCAACAGCTACTATAAAGAGATCAGGACCTTCTGATTTGTCAGGTAACGTCTGCGACTCCTCCATTGCAAGAATAAGACGTTCAATACCAGAACCGAAACCGAGACCAGGTGTTGAGATGCCCCCAAGCTCACTGACTAGTTTGTCATAACGGCCCCCACCTAAAACAGTACCTTGAGTGCCCACTCCTGTGGATATAAACTCAAATACAGTTCGAGTGTAATAGTCCAATCCCCTAACAATACGCGGATTTATCGTGTATTCAATACCCGAGTCATTCAATCCCTGCTTTACACCCTCAAAGTGTTTCTCGCAATCGGGACAGAGGTAGTCAATAATATTGGGCGCCCCTTCAGCTATCTGGCCGCAAGATCTTTCCTTACAGTCAAGGATCCGCATTGGGTTTCGCTCATACCTACTGTTACATGTCTCGCACAGCTTATCTAGATTCTCTGCAAAGTAGTCCCTTAGCGCAGCATGGTATTCTGCTCTGCACTCGGGACAACCAATTGAGTTTATCTCAAGACTTACACTGCTTATGCCTAACTTCATTAACAGGGTATCTCCGAGGAGTATTACCTCAACATCAGCCTCAGGACCCTCAGGCCCAAAGCACTCCACCCCAAATTGGTGGTGCTCTCTGAGCCTACCCTTCTGGGGCTTCTCGTAACGAAAGTTAGGAACTATATAGTAAACCTTTATTGGCAAGCCTGCCTGAATAAGTGAGTTTTCAATAATCGACCGTACTACCGATGCAGTTCCCTCTGGGCGGAGTGTTACCGAACGCCCTCCCTTATCGGTAAAGGTGTACATTTCCTTCTGTACTATATCGGTAGTATCCCCAACTCCGCGGGTAAAAAGTTCGGTATGCTCAAACGTCGGAAAACGTATCTCGCGAAATCCAAAAAGTCGGGAAACCTCTCTTGCAGTGTTCTCAATCAACTGCCAGGTTCCCACCTCCGAAGGTAGCACATCCTTTGTGCCCCTCGGTGCCGTTATCTTCTGTGCCATAGAAATCCTCCTATGATATTCTAAAAGGAGTTGCCCTTCTGCGAGAACAACCCCTTCATCTAACAAAAAAGCATGTCAAACTGACTCGGTTTTACAGAGATAATGAGTTGCCCTGCCTGATGTTTTTCCTCCAGTCAAGGTCTCCGCGCTCCAGACCGAGAATAAGCATCTCTGCGGTTGCCACGTTTGTGGCCATCGGAACATTGTTTAAATCACACAGACGCATCAGGGTCATTACATCTCCGTCCTGTGCCGATGACGAGGACAGAGGGTCACGGAAGTACAGAACCATATCAATCTCGTTATAGGTTATGCGTGCACCAATCTGCTGGTCTCCGCCCTGTTTGCCGGTCAGAAAACGCTGTACGTTCAGTCCGGTTGCTTCGGCAACCAGCTTACCAGTCGTTCCTGTTGCACAAAGTTCGTGCTTTGATAGAATTCCACAATATGCAATGCAAAACTGAACCATCAGTTCCTTTTTGCTATCGTGTGCGATCAATGCGATCGTCATTTCAATACCCCACTTTCAGCGAAAAGCATTTCTGCTATTTTATCTTCATTAGAGGAACCTGCTGGCCGATAATTCTACGCGCAATATTGTAGTAGACTAGCGCGGCGCCGTCGCTTGCCTGTGTAATTATCGGAATCTCACGGTTGGCGCTAATTATCACCCTGTCATCCTCAGGAACAACTCCTATGAGCTGTGCCCTCACAATGTCAATTGCGTCGTCTACGTTTGGCGACTTAGCTTTCGCCGTTATGCGTGGACGGACGCGGTTAACGATCATTTCAACCTTGGGTGCACCGAGGTTCACAGCCAACTCTACTGCGAGTGCAGAGTCTCTGAGACTTGTCTTATCCAGGGTCGTTACAATGAGTACCCGGTCTGCAGCTGAAGTAGCCATTCTAAGCGACCTTCCTAAACCTGCTGCACAGTCGATAATGCAGTAATCGAAAAGTTCCTTAGCGCTCTCTATCATCTTGCCAAACCCGGCATCATATGACTCTTCAAGGCTAAACGGTGCATTTAGCAGACAGAGATTCTCAGTAGTGTTGTTATACACAACTGCCCTTTCAAGGGTCGCGTTTCCCCGGAGCACATCTCCGAAGTCGAGAGCAGTCATATCTGACAATCCAAGAACAATGTCGAGGTTTCTCAAGCCGATGTCGGCATCAACTGCAAGTACTCTATATCCCATCGCTGCGAGACAGGTGGAAACGCCTGCAACAACGGAAGTTTTTCCTACGCCGCCTTTACCGGATCCGACAGCGATTGACTCGCTCATCTGACATCCCCCATCGGTTCATATACATTTTGAGTATAGCAAATCCCCAACATGTTTTCAATGATTTATTGTGATTAATCCTTGATTTTACCCTATTATTTATAGAATCGATCCTAAAGTGGTTCCTAAACTTTTTCAGGGAGTTTGCTTCTCTCTACATCTCTCGTATCAATTAATAAGTGAATTTTCTTCAATTACCGCATCGAGAGAATCATTGATCCTAAAATACGCATCGAAGATATCTCGCGCGATAACTGCAATCCAGGAGCCCTTGCCTGCTTTCTCCACAACCACAGCAACCGCAATTTCGGGATTATCGTGCGGTGCATACGCTACAAAGATACCGTTAGCCGTTCCCCTGCCTGTTTGGGCTGTTCCGGTTTTGCTTCCGACCTTGATTGGATATCCTCTGAATGTTGCAATTGCAGATCCTCTCTCGGATACGGCAAGCATTCCTTCCATTATAGTATCCTCGGTTTCCTTGCTGATACCCGATTCTCCCAGAATTTCTACCTCCGGCTCATACAGTGTATAGCCATAGTCATAGCTCTTCACCGATTTTAGTATATGCGTCTTGTACCTGGTTCCCCCGTTGACGAGAGTTGCTACGTAATTTGCCAGTTGAAGAGGCGTGAAAAGATTATCCGACTGTCCGATTGACGACTGTATAGTATCTGCTGCATACCAGACTTCACCCTTCTCCTTGCGGTTTTCAGGGCCGGCCAAAGTACCAGCTTTCTCTCCTTCCAGTTCGATCCCCGTTCTCTCGCCAAGCCCCAGTCCCGCGGCATATTTGTTTATGTTACCAATACCGCTGAGGCGTCCGATCTCGTAGAAAAAGTAGTTACAGGATACCCTGATGGCATCAACAATATTTATGCTTCCATGTGTTCTTCTGGAAGTAAGATAAATTTCACACATAGGTTGATACGATGGAGCGTAATACGTATATATGCCTTTGTCAACGATCCTCGTCCTCTTCGTGATGATTCCTTCTTCTAGAGCAGCTGCTGCAGTCACCATTTTGTATACCGATCCGGGTTCATAAAGCCCGGCCAGCGCTCTGTTATGCATTGGAAGGAGCTCGTCCTCGAGTAAAGCGTTGTAGTCTCTGTTAAAGTTTGCGAGGTCAAAGGTCGGATACGAGGCCATGGCTAGCACATCTCCGTTTCTAACGTCCACAACGACTGCTGCACCTCCGCCAACATCTGCCGACCCTAGGGAGGACCCCTCCTCACCTAACTGTTTTAGCTCATTTATCCTGTTTTCGAGAGCGCGCTCAGCAGCCTCCTGTAGGCGGATATCTATTGTGAGGAGAACATTGTCGCCAGCTTCAGGCTCTGTGGAATACATTACGTTTGTTACTTTCCCCAGAGTGTTGCGCTCTTCGATGCGGGTACCACTTCTACCCCGCAACCATGATTCAAACGCCTTTTCAGCGCCAGAGTTTCCCACATAGTCGTCCATCGCATAGCCCTGCTCTTTATACTCCTCATACTGGCCGTCGAATATTGGCCCGATCCGTCCGAGGATATGAGCTGCGTACGGCGTTTCGTAATTCCTAAGCGACACCGTATCTATCCTCACGCCGGGTAAGTCTCTCTCCTTAACCGTACCGATCATATCTATATCTATATCCTCACAAAAGACATAGCTCGGGATGTTCAGCCCTACCCTTGTACTTCTGATATCCTTCTCATAGTTTACAGCACAGAGATACAGAGCGGTTTGGGGATCAGTGTTTTTATCGATTTGGTACTCGATCATCTGGTTTTCGATAACCTTCCATGCTGGTATATCCTCTTCCCAACCCATAGCGTCAAGATATTTCACAAAACGATTCCACTGAGTAGTGCTTGGATTGGGATCATACCTATAACTGATGCCGTTATATCTTATTGGAAGCGTTGTATTGAACTCAATTCCCTTTTCCTGACAGAGTTCTATCATGTGGAGGATTATCTCGTTCTGGCGGTCCGCAGGCAGTATATCCCACTCGAATGTTATATTATAGCTTAGTCTGTTTGACACAAGGACACGCCCATAGCGGTCCAGTATTTCTCCCCTGTTTGCGTCAACTTTGACAGTACGCGTTATCTTCTTTTCTGACTGTCTATAATAGCTATCACCGTTTATGATCTGCAAATCGTAGAGTTTCGCAGTCACAGCAAGTGACATGGCAACCACAAGCAGTGCCATTACTACTAATCTAACTTTCAGTTTATTTCCTTCCATAGCTTTTCCTCTTCTTTTGACCGTCCTTCACTGCTCGATCCCGATTTGACTTATGTACCTTACGGGAAAATAGATTATGGGCAAAAGAATCACCGAATAAATTATTTCCGGGACCGCTGTCCTCCAGAGCTCAGAAATCCCTGCTCTCCCGATCAATAGGAAAAATATTGTAAAATACAGAAGCGTTGTCAGAGCTGTTACGGCAAGCGACCACAGACAGGCCGTCAAAAAGTTTCTTCGAAACATATAGTCGCAGATAAATCCTGCTGCAAGACCGGACCCCATATAGACGAGGGAGTAGTACCCCTCTGGCCCTATTAGCAGTGCATCCTGAACAATACCGACAAACAGGCCGAAAGCACCGCCGCGAAGCCCTCCCTCGTACATGGCTATACAGGCGGTCAATACGCCGCCGAGCATCGGATGGACTCCTGCAATTTTCAATCTTGTAAGCAGGTACTCCTGCATGGTCATGACAATAAGGATAAATCCCACATACATCGACCATCTTTTAAGCTCTGTCCTGTTCACAATTAACCCCACTATTCGGATATGTCAAAATCGGTTATTATGAATACCTGTGTCAGTCTGTTTAGATCGACCCTCGGCTCGATAATGGCGTAATCCCCCATCCCGCTAATGTCTTTCTTGACCTCAGTTACGGTACCGATAACAAGATCCTTGGGGTATACGCCGCCTACTCCTGAAGTTAGGATGATATCGCCGTTTAGCAGCACCGTGTCCTCAGGAAGGTATGTCAGTTTGAGAAGCCCCTCAGACATAAGCGAAAAATCGCCCTCTGCAACAGCGGGTTCCCTTGTTCTGTAGATGATCGCACCCAGCTCAACGTCCGAGTCGATGATCGTAGTCACGATCGACCAGTTGGTCCCCACTTCGGATACATATCCCGCAAAAAAACCCTCCTCGTTTATGACGCAGTCAAAGGGCTCTATACCGTGAGCTGATCCCTTGCCAATCGTGAATGTGGATGCCCAGTTTGATGTATCCCTTGAGACGATCTCCGCCATCACAAAGGTAAGGTCCCTGCGCCGCTCACTTAGTCCGAGAAGCTCCCTAAGCCTCTCATTCTCTTCAAGAGCCTGTTTTGATTCGCGGATATCATGTTCCATCTCTGCAATGCGGATGCGGTACTCTCTGTTTTCTGATCTCAGCTCCTCAACCTCATAGATATATGAGTATGCGGACGAGAAGAGATTTGAGACGCCGTTAGTGACAGCCCGAATAGGTGTTAGAACGACCCTGATTGTGTCGGACAACGGATTCGCTTCACCTTTGAACATTGCAGTGCTAATCGCGAGCGTAAGTACAACCAACGCCACGAAAAAAAGTATCAGTGCAGTTCTGTTTCTAAAAAAATCCTTCACTTGATATTACCCTCAGCTCCCTCATCATCCTGAGTAAGCGGACAAGGGGCATCCCCACTACATTATAGTAGTCACCGTTTATCTGCTCAACGAACAGAGCTCCCTTTCCCTGTATGCCATATGAGCCTGCCTTGTCGATTGGTTCTCCTGTTGCAATATAGGCACTTATCTCAGTTTTGCTCAGGTCCCGGAACTTCACATCAGTTTTTTCAACCTCAGTTTTTACCTCATTTAGATTATGGACAGTTATTCCCGTATAAACCCGGTGCCATCTTCCCGACAGCATTTGAAGAGTTCTTGATGCGTCGTCTTCTCCCAGTGGCTTCCCGAGGATATTCCCGTCTATAGTTACTATTGTGTCTGCTGCCACAACAGGCAGCTCGGCTCCCCGTTTTACAATAGACATTGCTTTGTTGTAAGAGAGCAGCGAAACATACTCCTCCGGGTCGGTACAGGTAGTTTGTGGTTCCTCTTCGGCCGGAGCTTCAATCTGGAAATCTGCCCCGATAAGGTGTAGCAAATCCCTTCTACGCGGCGACGTCGATGCGAGTATAAACTTTGATATATAGACCACTTCCCGTAATGTCTATTTATAGATGTTTGGATATTATCTGCCGGTTGACCCAAAGCCTCCGGAACCTCTGGCTGTGTCTCCAATATCTCCTTCGATAAGAGTTGCAAGGACAACAGGCATAATTACGAGCTGTGCTACCCTATCTCCTTGTTGTACAGTATAGGGCAGATCGGAGAGATTGATAAGTCCGATCAAAATCTCTCCACGGTAGTCGGAGTCTATTACACCAACACTGTTAGCCAAAGTAATTCCGTGTTTAACCCCAAGTCCACTTCTTGCAAACACGAATGCAGCGTAGTCTTCGGGAAGACTTAATGCAATGCCCGAAGGTATTCGGACTGTTTTCCCGGGCTGAATCACTACCGGTTCGTCTATGCATGCACGCAAGTCTATTCCCGCGGCGCCGGCTGTCGCCCTCACAGGTTCAGGCACAACATAGCCGTTATCACTCGGGATTCTCGTATAGGTTATGTTCATTATATCACTCTTTGTTTAAGTTTATTTCTGCTCTATAGTGCTACGACCGGTCTCTACCGGGTGTTACGCAGCTTGTTTAGCTCCCTCTTGAGCTCTGCATTCTCGTCCTTTAGCCGTGATAGCTCATCAAAGTAGTCTTTGAGCTGGCTTCTCATATTTTCAGCTGAATCCACTTGGCGGAAATAGTCGTCGGCGATGTTAATAGCCGTAAGTACCGCCGCATCCAGAGTGGAGATCCCGACAGAGGAGGACACCTCTCTCATTCGCTTGTCCACATGCTCAGCTACTTTTTTTGTGTATTCTTCATTCTCTTCACCAATCAGACTAAATTCCATATCGCATATTGTTACAACTGTTCTTTTCTTCATATTACCGCCTCCTACCCGCCATAGCGTTTTTTTGTCCCTAATCTGTCGTAATAATGCGTAAAAGTCATCTATCACACTATAACATATATTGTCGCAGTTTTAAATCCAAACCTCTTGACTTTTGAGTAGTATAGCGAGAATATGTACCTGAGATCTATTTTTCACTGTTTACCATTTCCCTTTTCAAAGATTTAGACTATAATGGATGTACAGAACTGTTGTCTGCAAAACTGAAAGGAAGTAATGATGCCCCAAACTATTAGTAGCTCGAAAGGTATTAACATAACTCTTGAGGATGCTGACAAATTGATCCGCAGCGGAAACGGCAATGCATGCCTGTACTATCTCTGCGCGAATTTCTGCGGCCAGGATTCGGTTGCCGCCATCTCCAAGCAATTGGGTTGGACACAGGAGAAAGCTCTTGCAGCGCGCACGGCTCTGGAGGCTATAGGGCTATGCGACTCTTTGAGCAGCGAGCCACCTTTGAACGAAAATATGCCGTCCTACACGCCAAACGAAATTAATACAGTCGCTGAGGGGGATCCTGTTTTTAGCACCCTTATTGAATATACAAAGATCCGCTTGAACAGAATTCTGACCCCCACCGATCTCCGGACACTCCTAGGCCTGTACAATCACCTCGGGCTCCCTGCCGGAGTCATCATGCTTCTGGTCAGCTATACAGTTGAGAATGTCCGAAAGCGGCGTGGCGAGACAGCCCGTGTAGGTATGGCCGCAATCGAGAGGGAGGGTTTCTACTGGCACCGCCTAGGAATCGTTACCGAGGCTAGAGCTGAGGAATACATAAGGGAAAAAACCGAGGAAGACAACAAGATCCTTTCGATGGCAAGTCTGTTGAACATTCGCGGCCGCACACCCACAGTCACCGAGGAGAAGTACCTCAAAAAGTGGTCAAGCTACGGTATGGATTCGGATGTACTCTATACTGCGTACGACAGAACCGTCACAAACACCGGATCACTGAGGTGGAAGTACATGGACCGCATCCTAGAATCATGGCACACAAAGGGCATCCGTACCTCTGCCGACCTAATGCAGAAGGAGCGGCAAAAGGCAGTCTCTCCAATGGAGTACAGTACAAAGGATGATCCAAGAGCCGCAGGCAATGCGACAGATTCCACTTCAGGCGCAAGCAATGTCCAACACATTCAAACTAATAGCGATGCGATAGCCACAGAAAATGCCGCTGAGCGGCTTAAGCGAATACGAGCCTCCCGAGGCAATCCACCCCGGGATTCCGAAAGCAGGTGACTCTAGATGGCTTTTGATGAGAAAATATTGAGCAGAGTACTGGATGAGTTCAACAGAAAGCGACTCAAGCAGGAGCTGGATATGACCCGCCGCAGGGACGAAATCTACCGCCGCATCCCCCGTATATCCGAAATCGACGAGGAACTAAAGACATCCTCTATAAACATTATTACCTCCTCACTTCGACAGGGCACAAATCCCGTTCCAGGGCTGCGTTCTATACGCGAGTTTACTAAGTCACTGAATGAGGAAAAGATATCCCTTCTCAAAGAGCACGAATATCCCACCGACTGGCTAGATGTAAAGTTTGACTGCCCCATCTGCAGTGATTCGGGATTTCTGCCCTCCGGGCCGTGCACCTGCCTTGTGACTGCATACGCAGAAGAGCAGACTAAGGAGCTCAGCAGAATGCTCCCCATTAAGAATGAGACCTTCGACACCTTTTCTCTCGACCTTTACTCAGATGCTATAGACCCAAAGTGGGGTATGTCCCCCAAGGAGAACATGTCCATCGTATTTGACACATGCCGCGATTTCGCGGCCCGCTTTGGTCCCAAAACTCAGAACCTTCTAATGTGCGGAGGCACAGGACTGGGAAAGACCTTCCTCTCCTCCTGCATTGCGGGCGAGCTCTCAAAGAAAGGCGTCTCGGTAATATACGATACGGCCGTCAATGTATTCTCTGCCTACGAAAAGGAGAAGTTTTCACGTGACCCCGATGTTGCAGAGGAGGCAGCCACAGAAATCGACCGGTTCTATCGGTGTGATCTACTGATTCTTGATGATCTTGGAACTGAAATGCAGTCCCCTCTCATAAACACTGCACTGTATACACTTGTAAATACGAGATTGATGCGCGGCAACAAGATGATCATCAACACTAACCTGAGAGAGGACATCGATTTGCCCAAACGCTATTCTCCTCAGATCGTCTCCCGGCTCCGGGGTGAGTTTCTCGTTCTGCCTTTCTTCGGAGAAGATATCCGCATAAAGAAGAATATGTGGTAGAAGCGTCCATAACCGACACTAAGCCGCCAACCTCTCTACAGAGCAAACTCATGCTACACGACTAAAATAACTACACCCGAATATGCGACGCATATTCGGGTGTTATATTATGCAATTCTATGATTGATTCATGGTTCGATACTCACCATAGGTCTATCGGCTTTTTCCGAAACCTTGTACCATCGGCCTTCTACCAGAGGTACTTTGACGGGTTTACAGCCTTCCCGTTTACACGGATTTCGAAGTGGACATGCGGTCCGGTACTTCTTCCTGTGCTTCCGACACGGGCAATTGCCTCACCTTGGGCGACCTTCTGCCCCACCTTTACAAGGAGCTTAGAGCAATGTCCATAGAGGGTCTGAACACCTTTTCCGTGATTGATGATGACACAGTATCCGTATGCTCCGTACCACCCTGCTCTTGTGACAGTTCCTCCGTCAGACGCAACAATCAGCGATCCGCTTCTTCCTGCAAAGTCGATGCCAGTATGGTAATCGTATTTTCCTCTGAATACTCTCCACCCAAATCTTGAAGAAATGGTTCCGTTGAAAGGAACGATGTATGTTCCTGTGGGAGCTCTTTTTCTTGTACCAACTCTGATAACTTCGGTTACAGGTTCTACCAGAACTTCCTCGCTAACTACCGAGGTGCTCTCTACCATATTGTCCACGCTGACAATCTCGGTGGTGACCTTCTTAGTACCTTCTACACCCTTAACCTTAGTCTTGTTAACTCCAACAAACAGTGTCTTGTCGTCTACGTACTCTGTGTCATAGGGTATCGGTTCCTCGGTCACCCTTGACTTGACCGTCCGAATGGACATTAGCGGGATTTCTTCTCTTACGACCAGAACTTGCCCTACCTGTAATTTGTCGGGGTTTACATCCGGGTTAAGCGAGGCTAATGCCTTTGTGGATAACCCGTGATTTTTCGCGATTGTCTCAAAAACGTCTCCGGCTTCTACCGTATAGAACTCACTGTCGCGTACGTTCGAAGACAGGTTTTTTTTGATTTCGCTAATCGGTCGAATATTTTCAACGCTTGTGTATTTAAGTCTTACATCTACATCTCGAACGAATGATACATCTGTGACTGTTTCGTTTTCCTCTGTTTTGCTCAATTCAGACTGTAGAAATGAGTTGAGCACAGTATCGATAGTTTCGCGATCCTTGTGGGCTCCTATAACCTCTCCGTCAACAGCAACGACATAAGCCTGTTCAATATCGGAGATTTGTGAAAACAGGACCCTCTCAGCTGTCCTCAGGTCCAACATCTCATTGCGGTTGAACATTTCAATCTTGTACGAAATGTCTGCATCAAGGGAGTAGGGGTACCCAAGTATTCTGCTGGCACTATCTTCTACACGATCTACAACCTCAATAAAATCGTTGCGCTTCGCTACAAATCCAATAGGTTCTCCGTCAATGTAGACCTGTAGTCCGACTCCCACAATGGAGCTTGAGACGACTGCAAACACTGAGACCGCTAAGAATAAAGTCCCGGCTGCTCGAGGTGCACAGTAGCGCACGATTTTTTGTGATACGGCGTGTCCTGCTAGCCGTAAAAATCTGCTAAGTCTAATGCGCTTGTCATCTGCGTACTCCAAAAATGCTGTCATAAAGCATACTACAAAAGCGACTGCGAGCAATATTGGGCGGGGCATGGATTTACGGATTGCGTTACGAGCTATAACAAAATTGCTGTAAATCCTATACAGCGCCTGCTTTGCAAGTGCTGTACGCCTAGCCGCAGAACGGGATTGAGTCAACCCGCTTATTATCTTTTTCTTATCTCTTGTGTAAGAGTCTAATTTATCTGTATATGCCGGAATGTCGATGATAGGTCTAACCGATAGCTTGCCAACTAGCGAGCTATAGGTTATAATCTCTTCGGACACTGGTTTCGCCTCCTTAGAGCACCAATTCCGAGGTTGATCAATTGGTGTCAATTCGGTTACAATTCGGTAACAATGCTAATACTACCTCAGTTTACTGCATTTGTCAAGAGATTTGAATCGGTCGATACCCTACCAAATATCGGTATATAATCCCGTCAGATACCTGTCCTGAAGCCCTGTCTCTATAGTCTTTCTTTATTTTTGCTATGGCTCCGGATGAGTCGTAAGTCTTCTTACACCTTACTAATTTGGGTCGACATTACACGTTTACTGTTACAATAATATTACAAAGCTGAGCAAAAATAAGTAACATTCTGTTACACCTTAGTTGCCTCAGCCTATCATGCTAAGATGTTCCCTACCCTTCTCCGTATTTTTGAGGACATTAAGGAGCAGACAGCGGTTTTTATCAAATCACCCGGCAGAAAAACCAACATGCCCGAGGTGATTGCGTTTTTTATTGAAATATCAGTTCCCGCAAAAACACGAAGAGCCATGTACATATAGGGCACTCCCACTGCATATAGAACACCTAGCCCCGCCAAACAGGAAACAATATGCCCAATCACGTTCTCACTTTTATGTGAAATACGGCCGATTACGTATGCCGCAGGTATAAGGCCCACGAGAAACCCGAAGGAAGGTCTAAGAACATATGCAATACCTCCACCTTCTGTAAATACCGGAGCTCCCAAGAGCCCGATTAGGAGATATACCGCCTGGCTGGTTGCGCCGAGGCGGGCCCCCAACATGAGTCCTGCAAAGGCTGTAATCATGAATTGTAAGGAAAAGGCAACCGGCCACATGGGAATTCTTATAAATGCGCCCACAGCTGTAAGCGATGCAAAGAGCGCCGTAAGTATCAGATTCTTTACGCTTTGAACTTTCATTCTTTACTTCCTCTCGAGTAAGACATTGGAAAAACTAAGATGCAGATTATAATTGTCAACTGGTTATCCTTTGTCGGTTGACAATCCAGCGTCTACAATTATACTTACTTTAGAGAAAAAATCAACTATTAGAATCAATCATAAATCATTTATTATGCATATCTATTATGTCTATTATGATATTAGAGAAAAGCAAATAATTGTACCGGTGTTATATTTCTATGTCCGAGGGCAGAATTATGTTAAAGTCCAAAATAATCAAATCTCTTATTAATAGCAAGAATATAAACGGTTCACAACTGGCTGAGGAGCTTGGCGTCAGCAGAAGTGCAATCTGGAAGGTAATTGGCGAGCTGCGAAAAGACGGGTTCCAAATAAACTCTAGAACAAACAGGGGCTACTCCCTTGAGAGTCACCCCGATCTGCTTACGGTTGAACTTGTTGATGCATACTTGCAGACCCAATGGGACCTGCTTGTTTTCGGCAGCCTAGATTCCACAAACAACGAGGCTAAGCGCCGCGCTGATCTCGGACTTAAAGACAGAAGCTGTCTGATCTCCGACGAGCAAACGGGTGGGAAGGGCAGGCTTGGACGATCCTTCGTAAGCCGAAAGGGACTTGGTCTTTATATGAGCCTGTTTCTGCGTCCCGCGTCGCTAGCTAGTGAACTATCATTTGTGACATCCCTTGCCGCCGTAGCTGTCAACAGGTCACTATCCAAGGTTGCAGGGGTTTCTGGCAACATTAAGTGGCCAAACGATATTGTTCTCAACAACAAAAAGCTCTGCGGAATACTGACTGAGTTATCTGTCGAGGGCGAAAGCGGGGGCGTTCAGTATCTCGTTTGTGGAATAGGGATAAATATTAGCTACCAGGACTCCGATTTTCCCCAAGAAATCCGCGAAATATCCACATCTCTAGCTATGGAGGGTGCTGATGCTGCAAGAGCGAAACTCGCTGCACACATACTTGATGAGTTTAGTAAGTTCTATTCTGGAGGCAGGTTTATAACTGATTTTGATGAGCTTCGTAAAGAGTATGCTCGTGAGTGCATTACGTTGGGACGTGAAGTCAAAGTGACAGGATCCTTCGGTTCGAATATCGGAAGAGCTGTCGGTCTTGATGATGACTTTGGTCTCATTGTTGAGTTGAAAAATGGCGAGCAGATTACTGTCCGTTCCGGAGAAGTCTCCGTCCGCGGCTTATATGGATATGTCGATTAGTTGGGGGTGGCTTTAGTGCTAAGAATAAAGCGCGAACAAGTTAAGGATTTCTTCATTATAAATCTAGGTGTACTCCTCATGTCGACAGGCATCTACTTTTTCAAATTCCCGAATCACTTTTCCACCGGAGGAGTGAGCGGCCTGTCGGTAATAATGGGTGGAATTATCCCCAACCTAAAGCCGGGGGCCTTCGTTTTTGTACTAAACATGATCCTTCTTATCATAGGATTCTTATTCTTCGGAAAAGGTTTCGGCGTCAAGACAGCATATGCAAGTATCGCTTTCTCGGCACAGATCTGGATCTTGGAGATAGTTTTTCCTCTGTCGGGACCATTAACAGATCAGCCACTTCTCGAACTTGTATACGCCGTGTTACTTCCTGCATTCGGGTCAGCGCTGTTGTTCAATAACGATGCCTCATCCGGTGGAACAGACATAGTAGCAATGATTCTAAAGAAATACTCAAGCCTCGACATTGGCAAAGCCCTTCTGATAAGTGACTCTATTATTACTGTTTCAGCTATTTTTGTGTTTGGAGTTAAGATTGGTTTGTTTTCTATCGCAGGCTTACTTTCAAAAGCTCTCATAGTTGACACCGTAATTGAAAGTATTAACCTAAACAAGTTCTTCACAATTATTACAACAAAGCCAGATGAGATATGTGCTTTCATCAATAGGGACCTAAACAGGGGCGCCACCGTGCAAGATGCAAAAGGCGCTTTCACACATCAACCAAAGAAGATTGTTGTAGCTGTTGTAAACCGTCCGCAGGCAGTGCGTCTGCAGCGCCATATTCGTGAGGTAGATCCCGACGCGTTCATTCTCATAACCAACACCAGCGAGATCATAGGTAAGGGATTCCGCGGTGTACATTGATGGCGTATATTAGTAATAGTCATTGATTCATCAACCAAAAAGAGTACACACTTCATTTCGAAGTGTGTACTCTCTTAATTTGTGTTTTGGATTTACTCAAAGTATTAGACCTAATCAAATATACCTAATCTATTTGACTATTATTACTCTAACCTTTCCACCCTCGGAAGGGCTTCTGTCGGTATATGCCACGAAAGACTCTCCAAATGCTCTCGCATCTATTATCAGCTGTTCGAAGGAACTGGCGGACATATAGCTGCCTATTGCTTCAACGTAAATATGAACATCCTCAGAGATAGGAGTGAGTACTCCTCCGATGTCAAGCTTGCTTCCATCTACGAAGCTCCGCCTTGTCAGCCCCTTATACTCCGTAAGTTCTACAACCTTTGTTGCTCTTCCGTTCAGGTTGTGGGCAATTCCCGCCCATGTACCTTCCTTTGGTAACGCAAGGGTACAGAGATAGTGTTCAGATTCACCGTTGGAGTTTACTACCCATGAATATGGGTTGTAAATCAAACCGAAACTAGTGGACTGCGGTTCGTCTTCAGAATATAGCTTACCATACTCGTAGAGGTCCCCGGTGACATCGTCCAGGACAAGTACATTTGCCCTACCACTCGAATCGTATCCGACGTAGCGTACCTTACTTGCCGGTATGGTTGCGGTAACGATGTCGCCATGGTTTAGTCTCTCAACTGCTCCGTCACTGCCTACTTTTTCGTAGAATACAGCGTTTCCAGCTATCTCTTTATCGCCAACCATTCCCTTGTTCATATCAACAGCTAGTCCTGGGTTTGTGTCACGTACTTCCCTTATGCTTATATAGTTCGGAATGGCCGAATATACCTGAACTAGCATACCGGGCTTTATACCTGAGTTAGATTCCGGAGCGACATTTAGCTCCGTCTTGTTCGAGAGTACTACACCTGCACCAGTGTAGATTCCTATGGCAGACTCTCTGAGAGCTGTCTGTGCCGCAGCTCCGACAACCTGCATTTCGTTGTCGAACATCAGTGTGATTGCGTCACCAATATAAAACCTTGAAAGACTCTCTATTGCACTCTCCCTGACATTGAACTCTTTACCAAGGATGGTAATCTTCGAAGGCACAGAAGTATTCGGGTACGCATTCGTGTAGATACCGCTTAACTTAAAGTCGTTAACCGTAAATATGTTTGCCGACTTATTGTACATGACCACATCATATGGTCTCAAATCGGCTATAGATGCGACAGATCCATTTTTATATATGGTCGCCCCGGATGATGCACCAAACATATTTAACAGTCCGCTGTATGACGGAGTGTCTACCAGAACGACAGCATTTCCTGAGGATGTAGGTGAATTTGCAAATACGTAGTCTACGAGGCCCGCACTTGTGTAGTATATATCTATTGCGGTGCCGGGAGTAAGGTCATAGCTAATTTCCAAATAGGTTCTCTTCTCTCCGTCCACGAAGACGGGAGTGTCAGCTGATAGCCTGTGCTTTTCACCGGTAGATGCCTCCAAATAGGGATAGAGCGACTGCTTAAGAATAAAGGTTTTTTGCGTTGCATCCCC
>JAAYOS010000172.1 GCA_012520195.1 Clostridiales bacterium
CATCTTTCATCCCAAAAAAGATGCTGATATCCGAATTTCTTGAAAAGCTCTTTTGCTTAATGCTTTGCGTGGTAATGTCAACTTGGTTTTCAGTGGTATCTATGATTTTTCATGAAGTGAGATTGTAAATCAGAATAGACTCTAGTCCCATAATAGCTAAGTTCCTAGCGCAATGTCAAGAATAAACGGCGTATTTTCGCAGCATTTTTGAAAATCCCATGAGTTAGTCAACATAATATTCAGAAAACTCACTTTCTGTCTATAGAAAAAAGAGACCTCTCTCTAAGAGAAGTCCCTGATTTTTATTTTTCGGTAGTTGCTGGCTCTCTATACTCCTTCGCTTGTTCTCTCTTCAGTAGCACACGGTAGGCCCCTTCCGCCAGAGCCTCCATTTCGTTTTCACCAGGAATTAAAGTGACTTCCGAAAGGAAGGAAACCCGTTTGGCAATCTTGGCAGTAAAGCTTTCTGAATGCGCAAGACCCCCAGTAAGAATAATTGCATCAATACTGCCGTCAACGACAACTGCCAGTTTTGCAATGCTACGCGCAACACCGAGCGCCATCGCCTCGATTACGAGCTCTGCATAGGCGTCCCCGTCCTCAGCCTTCTTTAGAACAAGACGGGCATCGGTGGTTCCAAAGTGAGACATCAATCCTCCCTCACGCTGGAGAAGTCTCATCAGTTTATCATAAGTCATGCCTTCTTCAAATGCGATTCGAGCCAGCTTAAATGATGGGATGATACCCGCTCTCTCAGGTGAAAAAGCCCCCTCATCGTCAGAAATCATATCTATGATCCGTCCGCCGCTATGCAAACTCAAAGTAATACCACCGCCAAGGTGTGCCACTATGATATTCGAATTCCTGTAGTCTATATTGTTGCCATTACAATAACGGAGGGCAGCTGCCCGCATGTTCAGGTTATGTGCCTGCCCATGCCTCAATACTTCTTTCAGCCCGGTGATACGTGTCAAATCTATCAGCTCATCCACAGTGACAGGGTCATAGATGTATGCCTTGATGCCCTGAGGCTTTGCAATGCGATATGCAATTGCCGCACCTAAATTAGAGGCGTGGTGATTGACCGGGCGATGCTCCAGAACATCAAGCATCTCCTCGTTTACCTCATATGCTCCCGAAGAGAGTGGTGGCAACAATCCACCGCGTGCTACAACCGCCTCTAGTTCAGCCGGTTTGTCTCCATTCTGCTCCATAGTTTCGAGTACGGCTGATAAGCGTAGGTCCAGCTGAGAGTAAACTGATGGGTAATTTGATAATTGCTCCGTGTTGTGTTCAATGCTCCTCTGCCACAACTGCTTTTGAGCCTTGTAGACCGCAATCTTTGTGGAAGTGGAGCCAGGATTTACTACAAGCAGTTTATTTCTCATGAAAGCACTTCCGCTCCGGCTGCAACGAGTGCCGCAAGTGCTATGGAATAGTACTTCTCCTCTGCGGTCGAGCCGCGGGAGCTTAGTACTATTGGTGCTTTTGCACCGACAATGATTCCTGCCATTTTAGCTCCGGAGGAGATAGTCAAGCATTTGCTCAAGATATTCCCAGCACTCATGTTCGGAGAAATCAACACATCGAAATCCCCGCAGTGGGGACATTCCACACCTTTGAGTCTGGCAATCTCCTGACTCATTGCCAGATCATAGGACAGAGGCCCGACGATAATACAGTCGGTAATCTCCCCTTTTCTGTTCATCTCCTGCAAATTTGCAGCATCTACTGTTTCAACAACTTTGGAGTTTACTGTTTCGGTAGCTGCTAAAACGGCAATCTTAGGATTTTCATACCCCATTGCACGGAATGCATCAGTTGCGTTAATGATAATTTGCTTTTTATCCTCGAGTTCTGGCGAAAGAATCATTCCGCCATCACTATTTCCAATCAGCTTGTGGTAATTAGGCAGCTCGAGCACAGCCAAGTGGGACATCTTCCTCCCAATGTTCAAACCGCTCCCGCGATTGACCACAGGTTTTAGAAAATCACGTGTCTCTATTCTCCCCTTCATTAGAAAGATGGCTCTCCCCGACCGGACAAGTTCAACCGCTCTCTCAGCACTACTCCCGATATCTGAGTCAACTATACGAAACTCCGAAGGCGAATGATTCATAGTTTCTAGTATTTGCTGTATTCTTTTCTCATCCCCAACCAGGATGGCATCTGCTATTTGATTGCGCTTTGCGGAAAGAGCCGCTTCAATGACTGAAGCGTCCTCTGCTGCTGCAACAGCCAGTACTCGCTCCCCTTTCGCTCTGCGCGCAGCATCAACGATGTCTTCCAAGCTTCTGAGCAAGTACATCACCCCTCAATTAATATAACGGCAAACATTATATAGCATATCCTGCATCATATGCCTTAAGGTTTATCTCAACCGATCTTGCCGGTACCATCTCAGCAACAAGCTCCCGCCAATCAATACCACTTAACTCTAATGTCCTGACGAGAGCACCCAGAAGCACGATGTTTTGCGAGCGAGTACTCCCGAGCTCATTGGCAACTCGCGCAGCAGGAATAACATGGATGTTCGATAGCACCTCGCGAATTGAGTCTATCGCATCGTTAGGATATTCAGCTTGTCCAGCAAGGACGGGAACAGGATAGATCTCAAACTCATCTGTTATCAAGGCCCCTCCGGTCCTCAAATAAGGGAGCATGCGAAGAGCTTCTGCTTTTTCAAATGCAATAATGATGTCAGCTTCACCAATTCCGATATTTGGAGCATAAACCTTTTCACCGTAGCGAATCTGTGTTGTGACGCTGCCTCCACGCTGGCTCATACCATGAATCTCACTCATCTTTACATCGTAGCCGAGGCGTATCAGACCCTCTGTGATTATTTTTGATGCAAGTATTATCCCCTGTCCACCGACACCAGCCAACAGAATGCTTCTTGTGTTCATGCCTGTACCTCCATTCTGCTGATAGCATCAAATTTGCATAGCTGCATGCAAAGTTCGCATCCGGTACAGCCAGCACTATCTGAAATTGACGCTTTATTGCTACTAAACGAGATTGCCGGACATGCAATCCGCATACATGCTCTGCATCCTCTACATTTATCCTGGTCGATAACACATCTGCGACCAGCATTAGCTCTTGCAACTTCCTTAATTAGCACACAGGGTCGCTTTGTAACGATTACAAAAGGTCCCTCGATTTCAATTCCACTCCTGATTGCATCTATCATCGCCTCAACATCGAGCGGGTCAACCACACGCAACCGGTCTTCCGAAACACCGAGTGCGCGAATCACCTGTACGATATCAACAACCGGAGCACTCTCTCCCATAACAGTTTTTCCTGTTCCGGGATTTTCCTGGTGGCCGGTCATTGCCGTTATTGAATTATCCAGAACACATGCGATAACATTTGCCTGTGATACGATTACATCTATGAGAGAGGTTATTCCCGAATGATAGAATGTTGAGTCCCCAACCATTCCAAGAACCTTGCGGGTATCATCCTGGCTTTGGAGTGCCTTGGCAAATCCGATAATGGAGGAAATACCTGCTCCCATACATATGGAATAGTCATAGCCATTAAGAGGAGGATTGACTCCAAGTGCGTAGCAGCCTATATCTCCTACAGGAACCAGATCCTTCAGGTTTCTGTTGATTGCGTAGAAGAATCCACGGTGCGGACACCCTGCACATAGCACAGGAGGACGTGGAGGTGCCTCTGCTTCAGCCTGGTAGCTATCAGGATCCGGGGTGTTGAATAGAGCCTGTCGAATAACCTGAGCATTCAGTTCCCCACATATCGGGATACGATCTTTGCCTATGCAGGAGAACCCAAGTGCCCGGACAGCATTCTCCAGATAGGGATCATTTTCTTCAATCACATAGAGGGTTTCAAACTTCTCTGCAAACTCACTTATCAGCTTTCTCGGCAGAGGATATGTAAGACCGAGCTTTAAGTAGCTGACTGATTCTCCGAATACCTCTTTCGCATATTGATAGGATATTCCCGATGTAATAACACCAATGCTTTGATCTGTGCCTATTTCGATAGTGTTATAGGGACAAGCGTTTGCATACTCCTCCATCTGTAGAAGCAGCTCTTCGCGGATTTTATGGCGTCTTCTGGCAGTGGCGGGCAACACCGTATGCTTATCCGGATTCCGTTTATATGGCTTTATCGGGCTACCTATACGCTCCCCTAGTGTGACAAGGCTTTTGGAGTGACAGATTCGTGTAGTCATCCGAATCATCATTGGAATATCGAAGCGTTCAGAGAGCTCGAAGGCTGCAGCTGTAAATGTCCTGCACTCCTCAGAGTCTGAGGGCTCCATCATTCCTATCTTCATGTGCGGAGCGTAGAGGCGGTTGTCCTGCTCATTTTGTGAGCTGTGACATCCGGGGTCGTCAGCGCTGACAATAACGAAACCACCGTTGACCCCTGTATACCCCATACTAAATAAGGGGTCTGCAGCGACATTTACCCCGACATGCTTCATGGCACATAGTGCACGTGCCCCACCAATGGAAGCGCCGGCTGCGATTTCGGCAGCAACCTTTTCATTGGTTGCCCACTGACAGTAGATATCCTGCTTGTATGTGGCCATACTCTCAAGAATTTCGGTACTTGGAGTACCGGGGTAGGCCGCAGCAACTATGCAGCCTGCTTCATAGGCACCGCGGGCAATCGCCTCGTTGCCGCTCATCATAATTTTCTTCATATTACCATCCTCATTCGAGCTTTGTACCCAAGTATATCAGATTGGATGCAAGCACACAAGATA
>JAAYOS010000173.1 GCA_012520195.1 Clostridiales bacterium
AAGTCCTGCCACCACTTCGGACCTATAAAATCCGGGTGTGGTCTACATTCAACACATACTGCCTGAATACCACATGACTGAATTACATCCATGTACTCGCGAAGAACTGCCTCCTCTTCGCCGTGTTGCCAGAAAAACGGGAAAATATAGTTTTCGCCTCTATCACTCAAAAGCTGCTCGACTCTTATTTCCATTTTTGTCCTCCAAACTTTTTATTCCATTATTTATCAATTAAATCATATCATAATAACCTGGCCGGGATAATACCTAAAACCGATAATCGATATAACCAAATATGATTTGTTGTGGTATAATATATGAAATCGCATTAATAATATCGTGTTTTATATACCAATTTGGCGATTAGTGTCTTCTGTATATGTTGCTGGGAGGAATTCGGTATGACTCTTTCAGAGCTAGAGCAGTATCTCCGCTGCGCGTTACCCCATGTCGAAAACATCGGATATATGTCATTGTCCTATTCAGACGGCGAATCGCTGTTGCCGGCTGCTTCTGAGGTGGCATTCAACTATTTACAGCGGGCATACTTGGCCGATTACTACTCTGTCAATGATTTCTTGCGTAGTGAGCATCCCGAACATGACGGTCTTCTAATACATATACACAGTAGATTTAGCCCCGTAAGCAGACATTGCCACGACTTTTTCGAAATGATGTACGTTAGGACGGGAAATATCGTCCACCATATTGATGATGAGGTAATCAGTATGGAAGCTGGCGATTTCTTGTTGATTCCTCCGGGAGTATATCACCGGGTAGAAAGTTGCGGCGAGGGCGATGTCGCACTAAACATCATTTTTAACAGGGACTACTTCACTCCTTCCGCTCTTCACGTGATTTCAAAAAACCAACTTTTTTATGAGTTCATTTTGAACCATATACTTGAAAAACCCACCGACACGACACATATCCACATTCGTGCAGGTGAGTACAACGACGTATTAAAAACAGCAGATAAACTGCTCTGTGAGTTTTATGATCCGGACTCCTGCTCGGCAAGCATGCTCAAATGTCTGTTCCCGAGTTTGCTAAACCAGCTTTTCCGGGTTTGGAAAAAGAGCGGTGGCACCATAAGGCACCGCAGGAATATTGATGAGGACGATGTTCAGCAGATACTTAAATATATTGAGACTTATTATGCTGCAGCATCCCTGAAGGAGGCCGCAGAACGGTTCGGATATCATCCCGATTATCTGAGCAGGCTAATAAAACGGAGGCTTGGCCATACTTTTAGCGATATAAAACACAGAATCTGCATCGACAAGGCGAAATTTCTGCTCCTTGGTTCAGACCTTACCATCCAACAGGTTGCTGAACATGTAGGCTTTTCCAACATGAGCTTTTTCTATGAGATTTTCGATAGGTACTGCGGTACAACACCCGCAAGATACCGTGAAGACTTCGGTCAGGAAAAGCTTCCGCTTTAGCTCAACTTCAGCTATAACTCAAACCGCAACGTTTCTGCTTAGTGTTGTCAAACCCCCAGCCAGCATAATAAAAAGCGATGGCATGAGTAGGTAGCCATAGCGATACTGTACTTCAATAGCGAGAAATACTGCGAAGACGATAGAGAATAGAATCACAAAGAAGGGCTGAACAGTTTCCCTTTCCTTCACCACACCGATAATTGATGTTATAAACAGGACTATATAGATGAACAGATATATTAGGTAGTCGATCAGCGTGAATAGCGAATGAATACGCTTTACCGATACTGCATACGGTCCTATTTTGAATGCGGTATCGTCCATTGATTGACTGAACGCTGGGTAGATACCGTTAGCCGTCCACATAATGTTGATTTTGCTGTCGAGAAGACCGATAAGCCTTTTCGGCGGCACTTTTATTCTCTCCTTAATGAGGCGGAGCGCTTCAGCATCTCGCTCCTCTCTTCTTGTCACAATATCAGACTCAAACAGGTTTTTGCTGTCGGTCTGGCTATATGCCCCCTTTGTGTCGTGATTTAGACCGACTACAAACTTGTAAAGAGGAAAATCGTTAGATAGGCCTTTCGGATTCAGTCCAGTCACTACAAACAGATTAGAGAGCAGGAAAAAGCATATCATGTAAGAAGCAATAGCAAATCCAATTGGAAGAGCTGTCGTTGAAAGGAAGTTTACCCTCCTTTCTGATCTGTAACCCTTGTCTGCCAATAATCTGTAAAGCAGTAATACTAAGAACGCGGCGACAAATAATACTCCTTCAGGTCGGATTCCGTTACCCAAGGCAATTAGTAGCCCGCAGATCAAAGGAGCAAGTATTCTGGATTTCGGGTACTTTAGGAAAATATATATGCCAAGATACGATAGAAAGGTTGCTAAATGCTGGTTGGTGTAGACTGAAGAAAGGCCGAACACAAATGGGAACATCATATATGCAATTGACGCTATACGCGCTTGCCTCTCGTTGCACTTGAGTCTGGCGATCATATAGACAAGAACGTTAGTAAGCGATGCAAAGGCGCAATTAACAAGTACGAGAGCATTGATATTCCTACCCAGTATCTTAACGAACAGGGCCATTGCAGCCGGAAACCCCGTCTGATAGGCCCAAATCTCAAAATACCTCTGAGATAGATAATTGGGTATGCCTTCAGCAATCTCAACAGTCACCCAATAGAATAGCTGGAAGTCAGAGTACTGCGGTGTCTTAATTATGAAGACGAATATCGCCTTTAGGAAAAAGGAGAGTAGAAACAGTGCAGCTGCAAATAAAACAGAAAAACGAGATTTTGGATGATTTTCATCCGCTATCTCGTCAGACTTAGTATTCAGTTTCAATAGGAACCATACAAGTAGTGCAAAAGCACAGACCACTGCGGCTGCAAACAGAATTCCTTGCAGCGAAAGCGAATCCGATATCCAATGCGCGGCAGACCGCACATTAGCAACTATCAGGAGCAGGCACAAAGAGGCAAACCAAATACTGAGGAGTTTCGATATATGACTATATTTTGTCTGAGAGCAGCCTGATTCCATGCTAAAACCTCCTAATAAAAGCTACATCTTATTCCAGTATTTACTTAATATACCCCACCAACAGTAATCCTAAAACTCATTGTATACAAATGCTATTTCACTACTCTCAGTAAAGAGGAAAATAAGCAAAAGCGCCGCAGCAATAAGCAGATAGCATACAATTCGAAGCTCTGTACTTTGGAACACAGCATCCTTAATCCTCTCTATAGTACTGCTCAATTGCCTTATCAACCTCAAGCCACCCCTTCCAACCCAGGTGCATTATATCACAAAGGAAATACTCCTCATACTCGTATCCGGTCAAGTCGACCATAGTTACATTATCATACTGGCTCACTATATCTCGGACATTCTGGTAGTACTCTTCGCGCCTCTCCTTATCAAAACCGGTATGGTCACTCCAATCACCATGAAGAGGCACATGGACGAACAGTGGTTCAATGCCCTTTAGTTTGCATATATCGAGAAGGACTTTCAGGTCCCCGTATTCTTTAGACACGCTGTAGCTTAGATTGCTGTCCTTGTCCTTTTGTTGCTCCAGTTTACGACCGATGTATGTTGTATAGTAGTCGTTCAGCATACCGAAGTCGTTATTATCGGTAAGCCTTTCAGCCTCAGTAACAGCTGCTGTGAGTTCGGCATCCCAGTCGATATCCTCAACCTGCACACCTGTCCGCGTTGAAACTTCGTCAAGGTTTTGAACACTATCTATGAGCTTTTTAGACGAAACAAGGTCACGAATGTCCAAAAGCCATCTACTAAAACGGTAATAGGGTTGCATAATGGTGTCTGCAACACGTGCGCTAACACTGCTGTTGGTAGCCAGAGTCGTCATCATTCCTGTGGCGTCGTTGGTGAAAATATGGTTGCCGGTGATTTCATTGTACTCTGCTGTTAGTTCGGTAACTCTTCCCGATAAATACCTCTTTACTTCCTTCGGAAGAGTTTCGTCGAGCATAAGGGTAAGGTACTGTTGCTCAGAAAAGTTGGCCACAAACATGTCGGGGG
>JAAYOS010000029.1 GCA_012520195.1 Clostridiales bacterium
CATAGTACCGAAAGGGACGCTTGTCAAGCTCAATGCTCTGGTAATTCACGGTAGCCAGTACCCCATTGATTCAGACGAAGTCCATCTGCTGTGTATGCTGCCAGCGAGAACTTTTGCAAACGATATGCTATCAACGATGATAAAGGAAGATGAGGAGAAGGTAGAGCTTATCGTATAAAGGTTATATGCTGAAATTCTGAAAAGTCCTCTAATAGAGGACTTTTTGGCCAAGTTAGTGCAAATCTCAAGATGAAGAAGTAGAGAGAATTGAGCATAAAAAACCTATAATTCTGCAAAATAAGACAACAAACAACAGCTAATAATGATATAATCAGTAAGTAAAATAGCTGATTTTAGCAACCCGTTGGCATCCGAATGACTTCTTTTGTGACATCCTATTGGCATCCCGGCGCTAGAGAGAAGGGGGTAATATGAAGATATCTGAGCTCGATGCCTTTTTGAAGGAGCTTATGCCGAACGAAGTAGAACTTAAGGAAATAAATCAGAAGTACTATACCGAAAATAGAGGTGAAGGGGAGCTCTTCTCCGTAATGCGCAATGTGGATAAACCATATGTTTATTACTATACTGTGGATGATAATCTGAGTGTTCAGATCAACAACTGCCCACCTCATGTGAAAAAAGAGGTTTTGCAGAGAAGGACACCGCCATCCTTTGATGCTATGATGAAAGGCGTAAACAGGTGGCTTTGCATTCAAAGGCATGTTCGATTTACCCCGCATTACAGGCATATGCATACATATGTGGAGATAAATTATATGTACTCTGGCAGCTGTATCAATAAGGTTGATGGGCGAGATATAGAGATGCAGGCCGGTGATTTTATCTTCATGAAGCCTGGAAGCGTGCACAGTATTCTTTGGACGGGTGAAGATGATATCCTGATAAATATTATTCTGATGCCCCACGCCGCCAGTGTAATTCTAGATAAAACGCTTATTGGAGCAAACGTACTATCATCCTTCCTGATCGAAGCGCTTTACAGTGATACGACAAGGCCTAATCACGTTTTCTTGAAAATGAGGGGAACTGAGTCTATTCAGAATGCAATGGCGAGGCTCATGTGCGAGTATTTCGATCCAAACGTTGTGGCCGCTGAGGTGCTAACAGAGAGTTATCTGAGAACCGTGTTTGCACTTTTGTGGCGAGAGAGTACTCTCTATCCTGAGAAAGCTATATATGCAAAGAAGCCGAATACTAAGGTGGCGGAGATACTCAGCTACATTAGGGAGAACTGTTTTGATTGTACTCGTGATTCTGTCGCTCTTCATGTGGGGTACAATAGAAACTATATCAGCAGTCTGCTTGTCGAGCACTATGGGAAGAGTTTTGTGGATATCCGCAATGAGTTTCGCATGGAACGGGCTGAAAAGCTCCTTAGTTCGTCGGACATTTCGGTGAGGGATGCCGCGGAACAGTGTGGATTTACGAATATAACACAGTTCTACAAAGTGTATCGTGAGTATTTCGGACGTCTACCGCGAAAATAAGTGGTTCAGAAAAAAACAGGTTATTATGCATTAAAATTGGATATTGTAGATTGAATATGAGGATGCTATAATATAGAATATATTATTATGTAAATCGAAAGGTGATGGTTTCTTGTCAACAGATGGCTTGCCTGGTCAGTTGTTACTCCAGGCAGTACTTATTCTATTAAATGCGGTTTTTGCAAGTGCGGAGATAGCAGTTATATCGCTTAACAGCGTTGCACTTAAGCAGTCCGCGGGCTTGGGTAATAAAAAGGCTTTAAGGCTTGTAAAACTGACGGAGCAGCCCTCGAAGTTTCTGGCTACAATTCAGATTGGAGTTACACTCGCCGGCTTTCTCGCCAGCGCATTCGCAGCGGATAATTTCGCAAAATATGTTGTAGAAATAGCGATAAACCTTGGTATTGATCTGCCAATCAATGTGCTCAACACAATAGCTGTTATTCTCATTACACTGCTACTGTCCTTTTTGACACTTGTTTTCGGCGAACTCGTACCTAAGCGAGTCGCAATGAAGAAAGCCGAGTCACTAGCTATGGCGCTTTCGGGGTTTCTGTACTTTGTTTCAGTTATTGCAAAACCTCTCGTCTCCCTTCTCTCGGGCACAACAAACTTCTTTGTAAGGATGTTCGGTATCGATCCTGATGACAACGAGGAGAGGGTGACTGAGGAAGAAATCCTGCTCATGGTCGGTGCAGGTACCGAGAGCGGAACAATCGATGTGCAGGAAAAGGCGATGATTGAGAACGTTTTCGCGTTTGACAATACGATAGCTGGAGACATCATGGTGCACCGCACCGACCTCAATCTCCTCTGGAGGACCGATACTTTAGAGGAGTGGGAGAGGACTTTTCAGAATTCGAACCACTCAAGACTGCCGGTATGTGACAACGACGTTGATGACATTATAGGTATTATGTACCTCAAGGATTTCTATACGGCAGTACGCAAGGGAATCACTGATGTGGAGGAGCTCTGTACACTCATTAAGCCCGCGTATTTTGTACCCGAGACGGTAAAGATCGACCTTCTCTTCAGGAACATGCAGAGAACAAAGAATCACTTTGCTGTTGTAGTTGATGACTACGGGGGTGTCAGCGGGATAATTACAATGAGCGACATATTGGGTGAGATCGTAGGGGATATCGGCGAAGATGACGACGATACACTGGATGTAATCGTCCTTGACGATAGCAAATGGCGTGTGCGCGGAATTACTCAGTTTGATGATCTCGAGATGATCCCGTTCGGTGAGCTCGATGAGGACTATGAAACTGTGGGCGGACTTGTACTCGGTCTCCTCGGGGAGTTACCCGAAGAGGATGAGGATATACCTGACCTACAGTTCAACGGTCTAAACTTAAAGGTGACTGAGATACGCGGCAGACGTGTTGAATGGGTTGAGATCACGAAGCTTTCAGACGAAGGAGAAGGGACTACTAAATAATTTCGTTCTCCTTTATTGAAAGCACCGGCTTCATGTGGTAACATAGAGATAGAATTGTTGTGATCCAAGAATCCGGAGTGTTGATTGACTCTCCGGATTTGCCAATTCCGGATTTGCCAATATAGACTAATACCAGAACGGATAAAGTTGACAACAGAATAGAGGGTGTTTTGAGTGAAATGGAGTTACCTTATAGTCCCTGTTCTTACAGCCGGTGGAGCAATATTGGAAAAACCCGGTCCGTATGAGCTTGAGGGCTCGGTTCTGGGTGTACTGCAGTTTGTTTTCACAATGATGATACTTATCGGTAAGTACAGGCCTGTCCGTATGACAAGCGCGTTTTTATCCGCATTATTCGGTGGGGCTGCGCTCGTTGTATACTATATAAATCAAACATCTGTGGGAAATCCCCTCTCATTAGGGCCTTTAGCTTTTTTTGGAGGAGGAATTTTCTACGGGTCGATTATCGGAGCAATTGTACTTAGAAATATTATTCGAGACAGAAGGTTTAGCAAGGAGATAAAAAAGAAGGCGTCTCAACTGGATCCGCGGGAGCGAAGGTTTGAAGACTGAGGAGGAACTAAGGAACTTTGGATTTTACGTCGACACTATTACTGGCGGTGGGTCTTTCGATGGACGCATTTGCCGTTTCGGTTACAAACGGTCTTGTTGTTGAGCGACTTCGCTTCCGGTTCGCGCTTAAGATGGCGGTATGCTTTGGGGTAGCACAGGCAGTAATGCCTCTTATCGGCTATGTGCTTGGTTACCGGCTTGCTTCTCACATTCACAAGTTGAGCCATATTATCGCTTTCGGCCTGCTTGCATTTGTGGGTATCAAGATGATAATCGATACAATAAAGGACTGCTCAGATGATGAGTGCTGCAGACCCGAGCCGGGTATCCGTACAATTTTGCTAATGGCAATTGCGACAAGCATAGATGCGCTGGCTGCCGGAGTCAGCCTTGCATTTGCACCACAGACTCCTCATTCGATTTCAATATTCTCAGCGATTTGTATGATTGGTATTGTTACTACCTGCTTGTGTGTGGTCGGTGCTTACCTTGGCCGTCTGTTCGGATGCAGATTAAAAAGAGGAGCCGGAATCTTAGGTGGAGCAGTACTCGTAGCAATAGGTATAAAGATGCTTTTTAATGCTTGACAAAAGTACTGTTAATTGTTATAATCACAGATGAACAATAAAGTAGGTTGCCGCACAGCCTCACCCGCAGCACTTGAGCGAACGGGTTGATAACAGGATGACATATTTCATTTTGTCTATTTTATGGCAGGCGGCATTGCGTCTGTTTTTTATTTTTTGGAGGTGTTTTCGCATTAGCAAAGTAAGCCATAAGATCAATGAGGAGATCCGCGAAAGAGAGGTTCGACTCATCTCAGAAGAAGGCGCGCAGATGGGCATCGTCCCAATCGAAGAGGCACTCGCGGCCGCACAGGAGCGAGGTCTCGACCTTGTTATGATTGCTCCGAAGGCAAAGCCCCCTGTCTGCAAGACAATGGATTACGGAAAATTTAGGTTCGAACAGGCTAAGAGGGAGAAGGAAGCGCGTCGGAAGCAGCATGTTGTGGAAGTCAAAGAGGTCCGTATGACTCCGGGCATAGACACGCATGATTTCGAGGTAAAGCAACGCCACGCCGCAAGATTCTTAAGCGACGGAAACAAGGTTAAGGTATCGGTACGGTTCAGAGGACGTGCCATTACACACCCATCTATTGGCGAGCAGCTACTGTTGCGTTTCTCTGAGGGACTTAACGACGTTGCCGATGTGGAAAAGGCACCCAAGCTTGAGGGCAGGAATATGTCGGTTTATCTTGCTCCCAAAAACATTAAGGACGCAAAATAATTATTACAAAGGAGAATTCAAGCGATGCCTAAGATGAAGACGCACAGAGGTGCCGCAAAACGCTTTAAGTTTACAAAGACCGGAAAGATAAAGCGAGGAAGCGCTTTTAAAAGCCATATTCTGACGAAGAAGACCACAAAGCGCAAGAGGGGCCTGCGCAAGGAAAAATACGTAGACAATACCAACGCTGCTGCAATAAAGCGTATGCTTCCGTACAACTAGAAAACATTCATGAAAGGAATTAACGGATATGGCAAGAGTTAAACGCGCAGTTACTACGCGCAGAAGAAGAAAAAGGACACTTAAGCTCGCCAAGGGCTACTGGGGCGCAAAATCAAAGTCTTTTAAGATGGCTAATCAGGCCGTTATGAAGTCGCTGAAATACGCGTATATAGGTCGTAGACATAGAAAGAGAGATTTTCGTCGTCTGTGGATTACCAGAATCTCTGCCGCTACAAAGATGTGCGGCATGAACTATTCAACATTCATGCACGGTCTGAAACTCTCGGGAGTCGATGTAAACCGTAAGATGCTATCTGAACTCGCAATAAGCGATATGGCAGCATTCGAGTCATTGGCAGACCAGGCAAAGGCGGCATTAAGCGCGAAGTAATGCTCGACACAAAAAGAGGATAACCGCAGTCACAGAGCCTAGCTCCTGTCGATTGCGGTTTTCTGTTTAGGTTGTGCGTATGAATTTACTTGGGCGGTTGTATACTTGACACTTGCTCATTGCGCAGTTAATAAGTCTGTGTTAGAATGACTACAATATTTGGAGAAAATGAATACGGAAAATTATCTTTTATTTGTGAAAAGTTTTGTGGGAGGAAGTTTTATGAGTTACCTCGAAATCAAAAGAGCAAAGACAAGAGAGGATGCTGCAAGTATTGCCGGTCTGGCAAGGACAATATGGACAGAGCACTATACGCCCATTATTGGCTCCTCGCAAGTGGAATACATGTTGGAAAACATACAGAGTGCTGAAAAGATAGCTGAGGCAATGGAGTCTGGCAGTGAGTACTACATGGCCTATCTCTATGATCGGCTTATCGGTTATATGGCAATACATGAGGATTCGGAAAGTATGGTCCTCTCCAAGCTATATATTGAGAAGGACTTCCGAGGCCGGCGCATAGCGGGTCAGTTTATCCTTCTTCTTCAAGACAGGGCAGCTGAAGCGGGTAAAGACAAAATAACCCTTACTGTAAATAAAAACAATCTAAACTCTATCAGTATATATAAAAGAATGGGGTTTGAGATTGAGGGTGAGCTTATTACGGATATAGGCGGCGGATTTGTTATGGACGATTATTTGATGGTTATGAGACTGGAGCAATAAGCATGCAGTCACGAAGCCATGAAGCTGCAGTATGAGTATTTGACACTCCCTATGACTTCGCCTTGAGTTCTTTGTAGCTATCATAGCTTTCAAAGTTTATAGAATGTTTATATCTTCTATATTATTCTTTTATCAGCGCGGTTTATCATTAAATCAGAAACCGAGACTCGCACCGCGGGCGAAGAGATTAAGTCAATTCTATTTGGAGAAAGAGGACGGTTTATGAGAAAAAAGAAGCACTTTTACACCGTTGTCTGTTTGATTGCCGGGGTAATCCTGCTCACAACCGCTGCTGCAGCGAATTATGGCAATGCAAACGGATACCCGATGTACAAATCTGCAATAAAGAGAATCCTATATGAGGATAATTACACCGCATCCCTTAAGTTGGAGCTGCTGTACAACGGAGAAACAACCATCAGTTCGCAGCAAACCTATATGCTGGATGCTAAGGGTGAAGTCGTAAAGTATGATACTAACGAAAGTACGAGAAATTCCGAATTTGACCACTATTATGAGAGCTGGACTGTAAGGAATACCGCATCCAAAGAGGGGGAGCCGAAGTATCTATCAATATCAAGGAATAGGGACAACTGGAGTATCTATCCTTCTTACGGAGAGCCATGGAATAATCCCGCCGAGGATGAGTTGACGTCAAAAACTATTCGTTTTGTAGAACTTTTGGCCGACACCTTTATCGGAGACATTAAGAACAACTTTGTGCAGACCTCAAACGCTGACGGATTAGTTTCCTACCAGGTTGTCCTAAGCGGAAACCAGCTACCGGAGTATGTTTCAGCTGGATTATCCATGCTGTTCAGCGCATCGAAGGAAAGCAATAACGGATCATACGTCTACTATGATAACGAGTTTGATTATTCTAATGATGAGAACGGTGAACTGCGTGACAAAGCATGGAGACTGATTGCAGATAAGAACCATGTAGGCGTTGTGCATATCGCAGTGGACGGATCACTTCACTACTTTGAGACCAGAGCCCAGTACTTCGAATCGGAGTTTTATAAGCCAGATATGACCGATGTTGAGGATATCCTTAACATGATCGAAACCGAGCCGGTACCTAAGAGTGCAAAATGCTTCATCACTCTCGACGATGAAGGCAGATTGGTAAACAACGTAATCGAAGGTATAGTGTCAGCCTATGACAAGAACGGTGAAGAACATACGCTCGGATTGCGCATAACAGCAGATTTTACGGACTATGGCACGACAAGTATAGAGTATCCTGAAATCCCTGAAGGGACCACAGTTTTTGATTACTCGAAACCGGCGTTGGACAAAGAAGTCTACACATATCGTGTTGAAAGTAGCGAAGAGATTTCTGAGCCTGACTCAGTAGACGAATAGAGTATTGTGGGATGGGACATGTAAAGTGTGGAGCGAACTTGGGGTTTGCGGTCAAGTGCCGCGTCCTTCGCTAGTCAATACTTTACATGCCCATCCTTTTGGAGTATAGAGCTTGAAACACTCTGCAAAGGGAGCTCATTGTAGGGGCGAATTTAGGAGAACATATAGAAAACGCTTAGAGGTGTAAAGTTGGAAAAAATACTGGAAGTAAAGGGGCTTATAAAGCTCTATAAAAACGGCCGCGGCGCCTCCGACATCAACCTGGAGCTTGAGAAGGGCGACGTTGTTGGTCTTCTCGGGCCCAACGGGTCGGGAAAGACCACAATAATGAAGGCAATCGTCGGATTGGTCCACGCAAATGCGGGGAGCGTAAGAATCTTTGGCTGCGATATAAGCACCGACTTTGAGTGTGCAATGGAGCGGGCGGGATGTCTTATTGAAGCACCTGCTATCTATGAGAATATGACTGCTGCAAAAAATCTGAAGCTTGCAGCACGCTACTACCCGAATATCGATGAGAAGAGAATTACAGACGTTCTTAGAATCGTCCGCCTTGACAAGTACAAGAAGGACAAGGTCGGGCGCTTCTCTCTTGGAATGAAGCAGCGTCTCGGACTTGCACTGGCACTACTCTCCGAGCCCGAGCTTTTAATTCTCGATGAGCCGGCAAACGGTCTCGATATAGAAGGGATCGTTGAAATTCGGGAAATCATTCTGCGGCTGGCCGAGGAGAAGGGGATAACGTTCCTAATATCAAGCCACATCGCTGTTGAAATTGAAAAAACCTGCAACAAGGTAGTTGTTCTGCACGAAGGGGAGATGCTCTCCTTGGACAGTATGGAGGATGCACTGAAACGTAATCCTACCCTCGAAGACTATTACCTTGAAAAGGTCCGTGAAAAACGCGGACCTGTTGAGCTGTAAGGAGGAGGCAATATGCAACGCTATTGGGCTGGTACTAGAAACGAATTGGATAAACTACTTTCAAAGAAGAAGTACTTTGTTTTTTTTGCAATTGAAATAGCAATATGCGTAATTGTGATCCTACTGGATAAGTTGCTATCCCGAGTAAGCGGAGGGGTTTTGACCTTTGGCGGTGCAGACCTCTCGCTTATGATGCTCACTTTTTTCATTAGGGTGTATATCCCACTTATAATATTTATGGCCTCCTGCGACGTGTTCTCATCCGAGTTTAGTGATCTGACGGCAAGGGCTGTGCTGATACGCCCAGTAACACGTCTGAAGGCCTATCTCAGTAAGATAACCGCCATAATGCTTATGGGGCTTGTGTTTTTGGCAATGCTGTTGATTACGACGGTTGCTCTGGAAGGCTTTTCAGGAGGGGGAATACGGAATTTCTGGCTTAGTTTCGGTGCGTATCTACTTGATGCTGTACCGCTATTTGTGTTGCTTCTTATGGCTGTTTTTGTCAACCAGCTTACCAAGAGCTCCTCACTTGCGATGTTCCTTCTCATCCTAATATATGCCCTGTTGACCATAGTCGGTATATTCGTCCCTCAATTGAGTGGGCTTCTGTTTACTGGGTATTCACAGTGGCACAACCTGTGGATCGGTGAAACAATACCCTTTAAGCCAATGCTAGCGAAAATCGGGCTTCTTGCGGGCTATGCTACAATCTTTATGAGTGGCGGATACTATCTTTTTGAGCGCCGTGAGTTTTGATATATGATTGAACCTGCTTTTTGATGGAGGTGACTGTATTGAGTCTCAGCCGCAAGTTTTTGATATCAAGCATTCTGATGTTTGTCGTTCCCGTAGTTCTGATAGTGCTTCTGTCAGCTATTATTTTTGGGGTTTCTTTTTTCAGACAGACTGCCTTTATCAATATGCTGACAGAGATTGACAGCACCGTGGCTGAGGTTGCGGAGCAGTCCTGGAAACACCTGTCTACACCCATCATTGTCCTAGTTATTGTTTCGACAGTAGTAGTTGCTGTAACTTGCGCTGTTATAGTTCTATCACTCTCACGTTCAATACTTTCACCGCTGAAGGAGTTGAAAAGGGCTACAGAGAATATATGTGAAGGAAACCTGGACTTTGATGTGTTGCGAAGTGAGTACTACGAGATAGATGATCTCTGCCATGCCGTAGATGAGCTTCGGATGAGGCTGAAAAAGAGCGTCTCGGAGGAAATCGAATATGAGAAGGGGAGAAACCGACTTCTTGCCAATATCTCACATGACCTTCGAACACCAATTACATCTATTAAAGGGTATGTAGAGGGGATCCTTGACGGTGTTGCCGACACGCCCGAAATGAGGGAGAGGTATCTCCAGACTATTTATCTGAAGGCGGGTGCTGTTGAACGCCTTGTCGAGCAGATCTCCGACTATTCCGAACTTCAGCTAGGCAGAATGAGGTTTTACTTTGAGGACGTTGAGCTGTCCTCTTTTCTGCGCGGAGTAATTGACGAGTACCGTGTGGATATGGAATCTGCCGGCGCTGAGTTTACTGCAGATATTCCGGATGTGGATGTGTTTGCTAGGGCCGACAGAGAGAAGCTCAAGAGAGTTTTCTCTAACATTCTCGGCAATTCGCTTAAGTATAGGACGGAGAGACCACTTAGGGTGGATGTGACTGCCGATGTATCAGATAAGAGCTTCCATATTGTTGTAACTGACAATGGTTGCGGCATATCACCCGATGAGATGAACCGAATCTTTGAAGGCTTTTATCGCGGAGATCCTGCAAGAAGTGCTAGTGTTAAGGGTCACGGTCTGGGTCTATCGATATCCAGAGAGATTATCAAGAATCACGGGGGCAGGATTTGGCTTAAAAGCGAAGAGGATGTCGGTACTGAGGTCCATATAGACCTGCCGCTATCGGAGAACGGAGGCGAGAGATGAGGATTCTAATTGTTGAAGACGATCTCAGCATAGCAGAGCTGGAGCGCGATTATCTGGCGATAAACGGATTCGAATGCGATATTGCGACAGATGGAGTTGAAGGCCTCAAGCTAGCTCTGAACAATGAGTATGATCTGGTAATTCTTGATATTATGCTTCCGGGGTTGGACGGCTTTGCTGTGCTGTCAAGAATCAGGGAAGAGAAGGATATCCCCGTCCTTTTGATCTCTGCCAAAAGAGAGGAGATCGACAAGATACGCGGTTTCGGGTTGGGGGCGGACGACTACATCACAAAGCCTTTTAGCCCCAGCGAGCTTGTGGCTCGTGTAAAAATGCGTATTGAACGCTATGACCGTCTGACAGGCCGTAAGGAGAAAAGCTCTGTTTTGAAGATCGGAGAGCTTGAGATAGACAGGGATGCACACAAAGTCTTTGTATCTGGGGTTGAAAAGCAACTAACTGCAAAGGAATATGACCTGTTACTTTTCTTGGCGGAAAACCCAAACAGGGTGTTCAGCAGAGAGGTGCTTTTCGACCGCATTTGGGGTTTAGAAGCTTTGGGTGAGGTTGCAACTGTAACTGTTCATATTCAGCGTGTCCGTGAAAAAATCGAGAAGGACACACAGAATCCACAGTATATTGAGACGGTGTGGGGAGCCGGCTATAGATTCCGTATGTGAGCTGTAACACAAATAGTGCCTCTATGAATATCTTTATAAAGAAAGTAAAAACCTATCTACAGTAATAATGGCAAAAGAGTGTCACCATGTCACCACTTGAAATCAAGGGACACAAATGGAAACTCTTAATTCTCGATGTAAAACTGTAGGAGGTTTTTTATGTCTATATGGACTAAGGACTACAAAATTGAAGCGAGGCCCGCTCTCGATAAGAATATTGAAACAGATGTGGCGGTTATTGGCGGTGGAATGGCAGGTATTTTAATCGCAAAGTTACTAAAGGATAGTGGAATGGAACCGATCGTAGTGGAAGCGGATAAGGTTGGAGGTGGAAATACCGCAGGTACTACAGCCAAGATAACTGTTCAGCATGGTCTTACCTATGCGGATATTGCAAAAACAATGGGGCTTGTGGCAGCACAAAAGTATGCCGATGCAAACAAAGATGCACTTGGAAGGTTCATTAAGCTCGCTAAAGGTATTGACTGCGATTTTAGACAGTGCCCTGCATATGTGTACACTCTGCGCGATACGGACATATTGGAGCGTGAGCGTGATACGGCAGAGATGGTTGGTATCCAAGCTGAAGTTACAACTAAAACAGAGCTCCCCTTTCCGGTAGAGGGTGCGTTGAAGTTTGAAGGTCAGGCGACCTTTCATCCACTGAAGTTTCTGCAGGAGATATCTAGGGACCTTACTGTCTATGAGCAAACACAGGCATCGGAAGTAAAGGACGGTGTTATCGATGCTGCTGGCGGTAAAATCAAGGCAAAGCACATTGTAGTGGCAACACATTATCCGTTTATAAATTTCCCGGGCTATTATTTTCTACGAATGCATCAGAGTCGGACATATATGCTTGCGTTGGAGAATGCAGCGACCATTGACGGGATGTATATTGATGAGGATGAAGGTGGAAACACGTTTCGTGGTTATGGGGACATCCTGCTTTTTGGAGGAGAGGGTCACCGCACAGGTAGAAATAAGCTGAGCGGCCGCTATGAACGGCTTGTTAAGGCAGCGCAAAAATATTATCCGTCTTCTAGAGAGATTGCCAGGTGGTCGGCACAGGACTGTGTAACACAGGATAAAATCCCTTTCATTGGCGAGTACTCAATGTTTTCACCGAACATGTATGTAGCGACTGGTTTTCGTAAGTGGGGAATGACTGGGTCGATGGTGGCGGCGATAATTATATCGTCACTGATTTCAGGTAAAGGTAAGGTGCCGGAATATGCAGACCTGTTTAACCCCGCAAGGTTTAATGCGAAGGCGTCAGGAACGGGACTGTCTAAGGATGTAAGGCAGATTGCCGCGGGATTTGCTCTGCGCGCAGCACCTTCCGAGGAGGATAACCCCGAGGCGATACCAAAGGGATGTGCGGCGATCGTCACAATCAACGGTGAAAAGCGTGGCCTGTATAAGGACGAGGGTGGAAAACTATATGCTGTTTCGGTAAAGTGCCCACATCTGGGGTGTCAGCTTTCGTGGAATCCGGACGAGCTGTCCTGGGACTGCCCATGCCACGGTTCACGTTTCACATATGACGGTAAGCGCATTGATGGACCAGCAGAGGAGAATGACATCTCACGTCCATGTCCAAAGAATTGAAATTTGGTCACGGATCCGGATAAACTGCCTGATGCTCTGACGAGGAGAGTTAAGCCGGCGTTAGTCAGTCGGGCTGAATGATATGTCCCCAGAGAGGAGTTTTTGACTTTGAGGGACAAATATCTTTATGCCCGTTTTTGTTTATGCTATAATATATAGAGTCACTATGGAAATTATAGGCAACTCCGAGAAGAGGGGTGAGACGGTTGGACAAAGTTATTGAAGTACACGGTCTTAAGAAATCCTACGGCGAGGTAGAGGCGGTAAGGGGAATTGATTTCTATGTTGAACGGGGCAAACTATTTGCCTTTTTGGGACCGAACGGAGCAGGGAAGTCGACAACCATTGATATTCTCTCTACACTGCTTCAACCGGATGAAGGGGAGGTCACCATCACTGGACATGTTCTGGGGAAGGAGGACGACAGGATCCGCTCTTCCATCGGGACAGTGTTTCAAAGATCTATTCTGGACGATGAGTTGACCGTACTTGAAAACCTATACATACGCGCAAAGTTTTACAAAAAGTCGAAGAGTGATTTGAAAAACTCAGTTGAAGCTGCAGCAGAAGCTACGGGAGTAACAAGCTTCATCAACCGCAGATACGGCAAGCTTTCGGGAGGTCAGCGCCGCCGCGCGGACATAGCCCGGGCTCTGGTTCACACTCCCGCTATTATGTTTCTTGATGAGCCCACAACAGGCTTGGACCCTCAGACGAGAAAGAGCGTTTGGGAAACGATACAGCGTCTGCAAAAGGAGCGGGGAGTTACTGTATTTCTGACCACTCACTATATGGAAGAGGCTGCAGGGGCCGATTATGTAGTAATAATCGATGAGGGAAAGATTGCGGCAAAGGGCACACCGTTTGAGCTGAAAGAGACGTATTCAAGAGACACTATAAAGATCGAACCTATAGATTATGAGTGCTTTACTACACAGCTACAGGAGTCGCAAACTATTTTCAAAACCTCGGGTGGCACGATAACTATTGAGCTTGGCCGCTCCCTAGATGCAATTCCCATCCTTGAAAAATACCGGGATTCTATAAAAAGCTTTGAGGTAGTGTCCGGAACAATGGACGATGTATTTATAAACATCACCGGGAAGGAGATACGGGAATGATAAATCTTGTAAGGCGCAATTTGCTTATCTATTTCCGAGATAAGAGTACGGTCTTCTTCTCAATGCTATCTGTCATTATTACCTTTGGGATGTACATATTCTTCCTTGGTGATATGTATGCTCGAAGCATATCCACCACTGCGGACATCCGTTTCTTGATGGATAGCTGGATTATGGCTGGAATCCTCGGCGTCACCTCTGTGACAACGACCCTCGGTGCTTACGGTAATATGATCGTCGACGAGGCACAGCTAAAGACAAAGGATTTCTACTCAGCGCCGCTCAAACGGCGGACAATTGCCGGGGGTTATATTCTCAGTTCTTTTGTGATTGGCCTTATAATGTCGGTGCTGGCATTTGTCTTTGCTGAGATTTATATAGTGCTTGGGGGCGGAGAGCTACTGCCACTCACTACGGTCCTTAAGTTGCTGGGATTAATGCTGATATCAGTACTATCGAGCAGCTCTTTTATTTTGCTGATAGCGTCAATGCTTAGGACCTCAAGCTCTTTTGGTGTTGCAAGTACTATAATCGGCACGATTATCGGCTTCCTATGTGGAATCTATATTCCAATCGGTTCTCTTCCCACAGAAGTACAGTGGGTAATTAAATTTTTCCCGCCCGCTCATTCCGTAGCATTGTACAGGAACCTTATGATGGAGGTGCCGATGCAAACATTTTTTGCTGGTGTTCCATCCAATTATTTAGACAGTTTTAAGACCGAGATGGGACTGCATTATGAGATTGGGGCATATACAACCGATTTCGCTTTCAGCATACTTGTACTAGTCTCGAGTGCGGTTTTATTCTATAGCCTTGGAATTTTGCTGTTGTCACGGAAAAAGAAGAAGTGAGACGGTGTTGGGAGATAGATATTTTGGTAAATTGACAGGATAGTTCAAGGGTAGAGTGGTTAAAAAATATCATGTTTAGGAAATAGATTGGTTATAGAACTCGGATTGGAATTATATTGGGAGAAGGGGAGTAGGAGTATTTATGTTTGCTTTTCCGATTGGTGTGATACTCGAGTCCTTTAGGTTGCCTATAAGGGAAGCCATCTCAGCTGCAGCTCAGCTAGGGGTACAGGGCATACAGGCTTACGCAACAAGAGGGGAACTGTCTCCTGAGAATATGACATTGTCCAAACGGAGAGAGTTTTTGGACATGGTTAGGTCCCATGGACTGACTATTTCAGCCCTCTGTGGAGACCTTGGACATGGATTTGGAGATAGAGAGAAGAACCCAATGCTCATAGAAAAGTCAAAACGAATACTGGATCTTGCGTTAGAGCTGGGTACAGACATTGTGACGACACATATTGGGGTTGTTCCTAAGGATAAATCTCACGACCGCTACAAAGTAATGCAGGAAGCCTGCTACGAACTGGCAAGCTATGCGGACTCTATCGACGCACACTTTGCTGTCGAAACGGGACCCGAAGTAGCAACTGTACTGAAGGAGTTTTTAGACAGTCTGGGTTCCAGAGGAGTAGCGGTAAATATGGATCCTGCAAACTTCGTTATGGTTACCGGTGACGATCCCGTACAGGCTGTCTATACCCTTAAGGATTATATTGTGCATACCCATGCAAAGGACGGCAGGAAGCTAATGGATAAGGATCCGGAACTGATTTATCGGATAATAGAAGAAGAAATAAAAACAGGGAAAGCTTTTGAGGAGCTTCCCCTGGGTGAGGGCGATGTGGATTTTGAGAACTATCTTAAGGCTCTGGAGGATATAGGGTATCGTGGTTTCCTAACGATAGAGCGCGAAATAGGGAAGAACCCAAGTGAAGACATTGCGACTGCGGTTAGGTATCTTAGGAGTCTCTTCACCCATTAGTGTTTCTTGTTTTTGCATAGTGTTTTTTATGCATTAGTGTTTTTCATCTCTGCGAGATAGTTTTCCAAAATAAGGGATGCCGCTACAGCATCAACTGTTTCTTTCCGCTTTTTCCCGCGCTTTCCAACATCGGAAAGTATTCTATGGGCGTCTACTGTGGTCAATCGCTCGTCACGCAAGACTACCGGCACATCGGTTTTTTCTCTCAAAGCTTCAGCAAACATTGCACTTTTTTCGGCTCGCGGACCAATGGTTCCATTCATGTTTTTGGGATAGCCAACCACGATTATTTCGGGACATTTATCTAGGATTGCCTCGCAAACAAGCTCGACAGTGCGCTCCTGGCTATAGCTTTTTATAACGAAGGTTTCACCCACCAAAGTGCCTGATAAATCGGATAACGCGACACCTGTTCTAGTGTCGCCGTAGTCAATGGCCATGACGCGCATACTATCACCTCTTAACAATCGCTTGAATCGCTTGCCTTTCCGCATTTCTCGTAGTATAACATGTTCCGCAGCATGTTACAAATGATAATCTTGTGCGACATATTTTTTATTCCTCATTATTCGGGTTTGAACTGTAAAGCGTTTGAGCTGTCATATACCAGTAAGTATGGTGGTGTGGTGGGAGGCGGTTGCTAACCGCCTCCTTTCTGATTTAGGTGTGCTTGCTGAACGGGATAAATATCAACATCTAATTTTTGTTACAAAAGAGTGATGTAGCATTTTCAAGGTAAAAAAGAACATAAAAATTCACAAATAATAGCTTTTTGAACTCTAATATTTCATCTATCATTAATGTGGCTAGTACTATAGATATCAGGGATACGTTTGATGTATCAGAAAGGATGCAGTTATGTACCAATACTACACACACACCAATGTTGGAGATTTTGGGGCAGAGATCGATAAATTGATTCTCAAACTTCCGGCCAAAGCATCTATTTCCGATGTAGACAAGGAGTGCTTCAGCGTATTTGTGGCAAGGAAAGATCCAAATACGGGCGAAGTGCTTATGCTTCCAAAAGTGTATTATGAAAAGGAGAAGTTCCCGTCGCAGGGGTACCGCTCAGTCAAAACTGCTTATACCTCGGATGAATCAGGTAATCCTGTTGCTATTGGTGAGTATATTACTCTTGAAATGAACATGGAAGGCGACAACCTGGGTAAGGCGATTAGTACCGTTGGCAGGTTTAACATCTTTGTAGACTGTGAATATCGGATTACCCAAGTGAAGGAATTCGGGGGAATGTCCGGATTGGTGTTCGACGAATTTGCCGGTAATATGTGCACCAAGACCAATGGGTGGAAAAACGATGAATCAACACTTAAATATGGCTATTTTACACCTAAAGAGTCCGGTAAAAGACCCCTGATTATATGGCTGCACGGTGCCGGTGAAGGCGGAGAAGATCCTCGCATTGCCTATATGGGTAACAATGTGGTAAATCTTTCATCACCTGAGATCCAAGCCTTTTTTGGTGGCGCATATGTGCTGGCTCCACAAGTTCCAACTATGTGGCTCGATGACGGTAGCCATCAGTACGGAAGAAGCGGAAAGAGCATGTACCGTGATGACCTGAAAACGTTGATCGACACATTTATTGCATCACACCCGATTGATACAGACCGTATATACATAGGCGGCTGTTCAAATGGCGGATTCATGACAATGCGCATGCTCTGTGACTACCCAGGTTTCTTTGCGGGTGCATATCCCATGTGTCAGGCACTGTTTGACGAGGTCATTACTGAAGAAAATATTGCAACTCTTAAGAATGAAAACATTTGGTTTGTACATGCAATGACTGATAGTGTGGTTGATCCCAAAGAGACAAGTGTGCCCACATATGAGCGCCTAATGAAGGCAGGAGCAAAGAATGTGCACTTCACATACATCAATGATAAACCACCTCGCAGATCAGTTAACCATTTTTGCTGGTTGCCAGGTTTGAGAAATGAATGTAGAGAGGACTATGATGGCAAGCCTGTGCTTGTTGACGGAAAGCCCGTCAGCCTATTTGAATGGCTTGCTCATCAGAGAAAACAGGAGAGTCTATGAAGGTAAAGAAATTATACGCGCGCCGCTTTCCCGGTGGGTCACCACCTGAAAAATTAGCAAAGCAACCTAAAGATATGACAAAGTTTAGGGTTGCAAAGCGTATGGAGCTTGAAAGTATTTTGCTTCTTAAGAATGAACCGTATGGGCAGGGGAAGTCCTTACCTCTGAGTGCCATGGAACCAATTGCTGTATTCGGAAATGGCAGTGTGGTTACCAACGTCGGAGGAGGCGGCTCAGGTGGAAGTGGAGGGTCTTTCCGCATTGGTTTTTTAACAGCGATGGATGACATGGGACTCCCTTACGTCACAGAGGTCAGCAGCTATTACCGTGCAAAGGCTCAGGAGGGACAGGGAGTTTTTGATGACGTTCATGGCTGGGATGACAGTGATGAAACATTGTGGGGAGCGCAAGAATACTCCATGACCGGGTGGAACAATGCAGCACCTATTGCTGTGCCCGAACTGAAATTAGATGATGAACTGGTGGTACTGGCAGGTGAAAAAACCAATACAGCCGTACTGTTTTTGAGCCGTACAGTTGGAACTGAGGAGATGGATCGCGGGATCCCTAAGCCGTCGGACTGGTATCTCAACCCCTCGGAGGAGGCTCTGATCACTCAGGTAACAGGACAGTTTGAAAATGTTGTGCTTGTTATTAACTCATCCGGTGCTATTGACTTCAGCTGGATGGAGAGACTGGACCCAAAAGGTAAAATCCGCTCAATTGTTTTTTCATATGGTGCAGGCTCCTATTACGGTGAAGCACTGGTTGAACTGCTATATGGTAAAGAAAACTTTTCAGCTAAGTTGTGTGATACATTGACTTATACCATAGAAGCTCACCATACTACACGGAATTTCGGAGGGCAGCAGTCTTATGAGAAAAACGGTACTGCCAACGGTTTTGGAGATGGTGGGCGCAGGTATGGGACATTAAACGGACCTGCAGATCCTGTAAGTATCTACCAGGAGTATGTATATACAGGTTACCGTTACTTTGATACATTTAGGGGAAGTTCTGATGATGTTCTGTTTCCATTTGGATTTGGACTTAGTTACTCCAAGTTTAATTTCTCAGACTATGACGTTAAACGCAACGGAGAATTATTTGTAGTCAGCGCAACAATAACCAACACCTCAGCTGTGGCAGGTAAGGCTGTGCTGCAAGTTTACGCCAGTAGCCCTAACGACAAGGAGCTTGATCAGCCATATCAGAGGTTGATGTCTTTTAGTAAGACAAAGCTTCTGAAGGCCGGTGAAAGCCAGCGCATCAGTGCATCCTTCTCTGCTTATGACCTATCCTCCTACTCTGAATCAAGAGCAGCGTACATACTGGAGGAAGGCCTTCATCTGATCCGTGTTGGTGACAGTAGTCGCAATACGGTTGTGGCCGGTGCCATAAACATAAAGGACGGCCCGATTATTGTGCATCAGCTGTCCAACCGCCTTACACTTGACAGTAAGAACCCTGACGGTGGTAATGAAAACCAAGCGGAGTTCGATAGGCTTCGCTTGAACAGTCAAATTGAGTGTGACATGTTTGGCGACAGAGAAAAGGATGCCAGAGAGCTTGCTGTAGGGGTAATTGTAGACTTATATCAGGAAGACGTGGTTATCCAAACTTATACAGATGAAGAAATAAAGGCGAAACTTACCTATACACCCGGAAAAGCACCACTTGAATATGTCTCCACCCTGCAGTCTGTAGCCTCTGGCGAGGTTAGTCTTTCGGACTATGTTGCTCAAATGACTACTGCAGAACTTGCTTACTTTTTAAGCGGTGGGGCAGGAGTGGGCAATGTGTATACATGTCCGGATGATCCTTCTGTTCCACTTACCGTTGAAAAAAGTAAACCCAGCACTCCCAATGCCTATATGACAGGTGCGGGTGCATCCCGTTCTAACAGCCGCATAGGCCTTCCAAGCCTCTCCTACAGTGACGGGTCCTGTGGGATTCCTATCAACATTGGTTTGGCGGAGAACCTATGCACTGACCCCAATCCCGGTTATCCAAGGGCCCCGGGTATAGCCTGCATATGGGATCCTGAAGTTTTTTCCCTGTGGGGCAAAACTGTGGCAGAGGAACTGGTAGCGGCCAATGTTGACGTGTGGCTCGCCCCCAGCATCAATTTACACCGCAACCCCCTAAATGGCAGAAATGCCGAGTACTTTTCTGAAGATCCAGTGCTTTCGGGCGTAGCTGCAAGAGAGGTGTCCAAGAGTGTAGGGGAAGCAGGATTGACTGTGTGTTGTAAACACTTTGTGTGCAATGATCAGGAGCAGTTTAGGCGCGGGCGTCATACCCGTCGTTCCGAAGCTGAAGGCAATTCTCTGGATGCCATTAATTCAATCACATCGGAACGCGCCCTTCGCGAGATCAGCCTCAAACCCTTTGAAATGGCGATCCGTACCGGCAAGGTTCATAGTGTGATGAGTGCCTTCAACAAGGTAAACGGCTGGTACTGTGCGTCTTGCCCCGAGCTTTTGACCGATATACTACGTGGAGAATGGGGCTTCGAAGGCTTTGTTGTTACTGACTGGGGTGACTATGATGAAATTGCTCACGCCGCAGAAGAGATGCTGGCCGGTAACGACATGATCATGTCCGGCATACATACCCGTTACTCAATTATTGAGCAAGTATGGGACGGTATCAATCAGGGCGATTTGGGAAGAGATATCTTGCTCCGAAATGCAGAGAACGTTATTCGTACAATTCTGCACAGCAGGAACATTTTCCGAGATGGGAAGTATAACACAAATATGATTGGGGAAAGCAACGTACCATATCATGTAAAAAACGATCTTACAATCAGGACAGGTGTCCTGCCCCCTGCTATAATAGGTGTGCCATATGAAGAGCTGAAAGTCACACCTTTGTTTGCCGGTGGTGATGAAGGCACGACCTCCTATACTTTTTCAATTGCACCCGACAGTGAAACTTCTGCCGAACAATTAGCTAGGCTGGGATTAACACTGCACGGAAACGGTTCAATAACCGGACAGGCAGTATCCGGATCCACCGGCATACACAGTATTACTTTCCGTGTAACAAGTGACTTTGGGTACGCAGATAAGACACTGGAACTCAATATCACGGATATTGCTATCCTGCCAGAACAGCTGGAGGAGCTGAGGCTTGGAGTCCCATATGAGCACAAAATTACTGCCGTGTGCGGAGATCCCACAGTACAACTCACTTTAGAGGGCGAGCTCCCAGATGAGCTCAGCTTTGATACTGAAACAGGCATGATATCGGGTCTGCCAGAGGAATCGGGCCTTTGGAGGAGCTATGAATTTGCCGTTGTAGCTAAGGGCGAGAGAGTCCATAAAAAGCAGAACTACAGTCTTCGTGTGGAAAACTACATAGATGTTTCTTTTGATCCGACAGGAAGTGCAACTGTCGAAGCAGGGTCCCCCGTAAAGATTCCCTTTGAAGCCTCCCGGGGTATTCATGCAGCCGTTTATAACTTCTCAATTTCAGAAGGACACCTTCCAGACGGCATGTACATTGGAGGAATGAAGTGGACAGGTTACTCATTGAACGGCACACCTGCTAAACCCGGAACATATGAGTTTAAGCTTCGCGCTGAAATAGAGGACACTGTTCCATTGATTTTTGTTGATGTACCGTATACAATAACCGTACTGGATAGCAGCAGTAAGCCGCTTACCATTGATGACAACATGCTCCCTGCAGCAAAGGTTACAAACCTATACTCCGCCCAAATCAAGGTGTCCGGAGGGCAAGGGAAGAAGACGTTTAGGCTTGACCGCTCCAAGAGCAGCTCAAAGCTTCCTGCAGGGCTTGTTGTATCGGACTCCGGCGCCGTTTCATGCGCACCACAGGCAACAGATTCTGATCTGTATATGCTATATGTCACTGTATCAGATCAAGCAAATAATGTTGCTGAGGCAATGATCCCACTCTACGTTGGAGGCCTTCTGGAAGTAAATCCTGCCACGTCAACCGAACTCCATGCAGAGGCGGGCAAGAGTTTTGAATTCAAACTTTCTGCATCCGGTGGATTTACAAACCAATTTAAATACACCTTGCTCTCGGATGCTCCCAATGGTGTAGAGTTGGTTACAAACCCGGATTACACCGGTGTACTTTGTGGCACGGTTGTTGAAAAGGGAAGCTACAGGCTGGTTATCGAGGTAGATGAGGCCTTCACCGGATCACCGGTAACAACTGTTGTGTACTATACTCTAGTCATAAGCTAGATAAAGGCGGATACTAGCTCATATTAGCGGATACTAACAGATACTATAAGTAAGTTCAATAATGAGCGCATAAGTGAATTTCTTCGTAAGGACGGAATGAAGATTGTCAACAAGACGGGGAGAAGCATGATGTCTAAATCAGAGTCGAAAAATGAGTTTACCACTATGATCATGATTCAGGATCCGGTCACAAAAAAAGTCCTGGTACAGGACAGAGTGAAAAGCTGGAAGGGATTGTCCTTCCCGGGCGGACACATAGAGGGTGATGAGAGCTTTTATGACTGCGCTGTCCGCGAGGTCAAGGAGGAAACCGGACTTGATGTTCGAAATCTCAAATTCTGTGGGGTAATCCACTGGCTGAACAACAAGACATTTGATAGGTATCTTGTGTTCTTGTATAAGACGACCGAATATTCGGGCGAGTTGATAGCTGAGTGTGATGAGGGCCGCAATATGTGGATTACCATCGATGAATTGCGAAGCACCCCGTCAGACAATCAAACTCCTGAGTATCTGCCGATGTTTTTGGATGACAGATATGGTGAAGCCTTTGGTTCTTGGAACGACGATGAACCGTGGGAGATTGTGTATAAATAGTGTTGGATTGTGTTGGACAATATAAATATTGCTGTTGGATGGCTATTGGAGGGCTATATGAAGGTATTAGTACTTGGGTATAACAGAGACACAGATCTTTTTTCACCCGGTAATGATGCATGCAGAAGACTCGAGGAGATGTTTCCCCAGGTGGAATTTAGGTTCTATAAAAGAGGCCAGGAGACTCTTGAGGATTTGCTTTGGGCTGATGTAGTCACCGGCCATCCATCGCGCAAAATGTTAAGAGAGGCTCCAAACATCAAATGGGTTCATCTGCAGTCCGCTGGTGTGGACGGATACTCAGACAAAAACATATATGCAAACCCTGATATTATTCTGACCCGTACAGCTGATGTGTTCTCTGTACCAATCGCGGAACATACTATTGGTATGATGCTTGCACTTACTAGGCAGATTCCCATGTATGTAAGACAGCAGTCGGAACATGAATGGAACTGTAATGTGGATGTTTTTGAACTATGTGGTTCAACAGTGCTGATGTTGGGTACAGGAAACCTGGCTGCCGAAACTGTAAAGCGCCTCCGTCCATTTGGATGCAAAATACATGGGGTGCGAAGAGATGTAACTAAGCCAGCTGAAGGATACGACAAGATATATTCTCAGGAGCAGCTGCTTGAGGCTCTGGAGCAGGCCGACTATATTGTAAACACCCTACCACTTGTGGAGGAGACTGTTGGATACCTAGGTTTCGAAGAGTTTGCAGTAATGAAAAAGCGCGCAATACTTGTGAATGTGGGTCGTGGAAAGACAGTGGACACAGAGGCTCTGGTTGAGGCACTGCAAAGTGAGAAGATTTATTCTGCCGGGCTAGATGTTACAGATCCAGAGCCGCTAAATGCCGATAGTCCTCTATGGGATATGCCAAATGTGATAATTACGCCCCATAGCTCCGGATTCTCATTCAATGCCGCAGAGCGCAGATTCAACTGCTTTGTTGAGCAGCTGAGAAGATACATTGCTGGTGAAGAACTGGAATACAAGGTGGACTTTATGGTCGGATACTGATTGGAGTGAAGGGTGAGTAGAATTAACAAAGTGAATAAGAGGTTGAAAAGCATTTTAATCGTAGTGCTCCCGGTATCTGCTTTAATTGTTGTTTTGATACTAGCTTTGTCCCTATACAGTAAACCTATCAGACAATTGACAAGGGAAGAACTTCTAGACATTCGGGACAAATATGCAGACGTTGACGATGAGTACATACAGGATAAATATCCTGATTTCTCTTTAGAACTTGTCTCATATAACTACTTCTTTTCGGTACATGATCTCCTTAAGAGTAGTGAAATAATCGTCCGAGCAAAATATGTCGGAGAGGGCGAGACAGTTGCTAAGGGAGCTGGAATGAACAGGGCATACTATGTTGAGACCTTTTATCAAGTAATAGACTTGTATAAAGGGGAGGAATCTGATGGGTTGAAAGCCAACAGCTCTGTTGTTAATGGAGATACCATAATTACAGTTATGGAATACATAGGAGTAAGTTCTAAGGCGGATAAGGCGAGGTTGTTAGAAAAAGAGGATTGCGACTACTTATTACTCATAATATCAAGCGGCGAACATTTGCATTTTCATGCCCTCAACAGTATAAATAAGGTTGATAAAGACGGCACTATTTTATGGGAGACTACCGCCATAAGGGAAGCTGCAAAACTTGAGAACATTACAAACCTGAGAGCTGTTAAAAAAGCTGCAAAAAAGCTGTAAAGGAGCTGTAGAAAAAGGAGTATAGGAGCTACAAAGAAGCTGCAAAGAAACTACAAAGAAGCTGCAATGAGGCTATAAAGAAGCTACAAAGAAGCTGCAATGAGGCTATAAAGAAGTGCAAAATATGGAGTAGGTAATGTTTTGCGCCTGCTGCACCAAAAACCACAGATTCTGCGCAGAATCTTGAGTTATGTGTGAAATCTCAAAGTCTGATATGTGGCACACGTTATATTCTATAGCATATACCGCAAAAAAGTGCCGATTTTCTTCTCGGCTTTCACACATTACTTCGATTTTTGCGCATTTTTCGTCAAATTACGTTACACACAACTATTCTCTTCACACATTATGTGGTGGAAGATATATTTGATGTGGTGGAGGATATATTTGCATATCGACACATCGCAATGTGCATCACCATGAAGTCTGTACAGCCACGTTGAAGCCTGTACAGCCACGTTGAAGCCTGTACAGCCAATTCGAGGGCTTTATAGTCACTTCGAAGTCTGTACAGCCACGTCCGTAAAATTACGCCCGCATAATATTGTAAATATAAAGAGTCGAATTAATTCCTACATGACAATGTTTCAACGACGACAATGCAGGAGGAGTTAATTTGACTCAGTTTCATATTACCATAGATTTTGGAGACATCGAAAAATAAAAGATGAATTGAAACCATATTAGGCAGAAACAAATTATAAATTCGTTGTCGTTGTAAAATGAGTAAGGCGTGCTATAATTGTTTTTGGGAGTAGCCACTGCAGTACCCTCTAGAACATAATAAATTAAGAGCTAAAAGGGGAAATATGCCATGAAACATCTATTAAAAGGCGGAAAAGTTTATGACGGCACAGGTAGTGATGCCTACATAGGAGACATTCTCTTTGAAGATGACAGAGTATTGCAAGTCGCACCTTCTATAGATGAAGCACTTGCAGACTCAGTGACAGATATTTCGGGGAAATCAGTATCTTCGGGATTTATTGACTGCCACTCCCACAACGACTGGTTTGCAATAAAAAAAGCTCCTCTACCGTATTTCGACCCGTTCATACGCCAGGGCATAACCACTTTTGTAACAGGCAACTGTGGGTTGTCCTCAATTGGGTTTGAGAAGGATACACCTTTTCTTGATAAAATCGGCGGGGGGCTTTTCGGCTACAGGGGTGATACGACCGGCGTTTACTCTACAGCCGGAGAACTGCTTGATGCCATTGATGGCAACAGCCCATGCAATACTGCCGTCCTTGTCGGTCACTGCTCTGCAAGAGCAACTGTTGCTGGGTTTTCCAACAGACCTCTTACGGAAAGTGAAGAAAAAAGAATGCTTTCAATACTCGAAGATAATCTAAAGTCTGGTGCAGCAGGTATTTCACTTGGCCTCATGTATGAGCCGGGCATCTATGCCCCACTTTCGGAAATTAAGAAGGTCGCAGATCTCTGTGTAAAGTATGACAGGATTCTAGCTGTCCATGCAAAGGCTGAATCTAAAGTTTC
>JAAYOS010000174.1 GCA_012520195.1 Clostridiales bacterium
CACGGCTTCAACATCCACGGTGTGGTGTTTGACGAACTGCATACCCAGCCTAACAGGAAATTGTTTGACGTTATGACAAAGGGTTCTGGTGATGCAAGAATGCAGCCGTTATATTTCCTCATCACCACAGCAGGATCAGATACACAGAGCATTTGCTACGAAACACACCAAAAGGCACTGGACATTTTAGAAGGCAGAAAACATGATCCTACTTTCTATCCCGTGATCTATGGTGCCAAGGAAGATGATGATTGGACTGATCCGAAGATTTGGAGGAAAGCGAATCCTTCCCTTGGAATAACGGTTGGAATTGATAAGGTTCGGGCTGCTTGTGAGAGTGCAAAGCAAAATCCAGCTGAAGAAAATAGCTTCAGACAGCTTCGACTTAATCAGTGGGTTAAACAAGCCGTACGTTGGATGCCAATGGCAAAGTGGGATGCCTGCGCATTCCCGGTTGATGCCGACAGCCTAGAAGGGCGAGTATGTTATGGCGGGCTTGATCTTTCCTCTACAACGGACATTACAGCATTCGTGTTGGTATTCCCGCCACAGAACGAGGAGGACAAGTATGAGATACTCCCGTTTTTCTGGATGCCGGAGGACAACATTGATCTCCGGGTACGTCGTGACCATGTCCAATACGACCTCTGGGTAAAACAGGGACACCTTATGACGACAGAAGGAAATGTTGTGCATTATGGCTTTATTGAAAGCTTCATTGAACAACTAGGAATGAAGTATAACATCCGGGAAGTTGCCTTTGACCGATGGGGAGCTGTTCAAATGACACAGAACCTCGAAGGCCTCGGGTTTACTGTTGTTCCCTTCGGACAGGGCTTTAAAGATATGTCTCCACCCACCAAGGAACTTATGAAACTGACACTTGAACAGAAAATCGCCCACGGTGGTCACCCTGTACTCCGTTGGATGATGGATAACATCTACATCAAGACCGATCCGGCAGGAAACATAAAGCCAGATAAGGAGAAGAGTACAGAAAGAATAGATGGCGTGGTAGCAACCATTATGGCACTTGACCGCGCCATTCGTTGTGGACATGGAAGTAGCGGCGAGTCTGTGTATAACGAGAGGGGGTTAATAATTCTGTGATTACTTTGCATTCTTTGGCACATAGCCTTTGCGAAGAGCGCTATCTCGGCGGTATGTTACGTTGCTTACAGAACACCCAAGTTCTTGAGCAGTCTCCCTTAGGGACATCTTCCTTCCGTAAATGCAGTCTACGACACGCTGCTCGGCCTCCGACAATTCAGCATTTTCAATTGGGAGATAGCCGTTTTTAACAAGCCAAGTATAGTATTTTTTGACCTGCGCCATGCTTACGCCAAGTTCTTTTGCTGTACCGGAATGCGTACCCCCTGCAAGATAAGATTTTAGGGCTTTTGCGTAGTTTTCATTTTCTGGCAGTGGTTTTAAGGGAGCAGTATCTTCCGATTGTGAAGATTCTTCGGCACTCAATCTTTGTATAATGCGTGTCTCGGCTTCTGAGAGTTCTTCCTTGATAATTTTGATGATTTGAGAAGTATCCATAGTTTCAATTCCTTTCATTTATTATCGGACATACTTGTGTATGTATTATACTCACACTATAACACGGAGTAAGTATAGTGTCAATATCAAAAATAAAAAAGTGAGGAAAAATGCATGAGTTTTATAAAAGGACTATTTCGATCACGTGATAAGCCTAAAAATCGTATTGGCAGTGCATTTTCGTTTCTGTTTGGCAGCACTACCAGTGGAAAGACAGTCAACGAACGGACGGCAATGCAATCAGCTGCAGTGTATGCCTGCGTGAGGATACTATCCGAGGCTATAGCAGGACTTCCGCTACACGTTTATCAATACCGAATGGACGGAAGCAAAGAACGTGGATTGTCAACAGTAATCTAGACAACTTTTTTAAGGGTAATCATCCGGTAGTCTCGTGGTGTTA
>JAAYOS010000175.1 GCA_012520195.1 Clostridiales bacterium
AAAAGTATATGCTCATGGATTTGGCAATATCACGGAACATAAACACAAAAATGAGAGGCATAAAACATAGGCCAATATGAATAAAAGAACAGGTCGCCATACATCGCACCATATATCCAAAACCAAGAGCCAAGACTGTAGGGTTATATACAGCCATTATCGCAATTTGCTGAATTACAGATAAAGCCATCGTAAGAATCAGATATGCGGATAACTTACCCATGACTATCCCTGTACGACTCGTCCCTATTGCAATCGGAAAAGAAAGAGTGCGGTTCATAAACTCACGTCCAAATAAAAACCCTATTAGAACGATTCCGACAAAAGAGAAGATTCCAAAGCTGTTTTCAGTGCTCTTTCTAAACCTCCATGTTTCTTTTACATGTTCTATATCAGGGGGATATAAATCGTCACCAATTATTTGTTTTCTTTCATAATCTTGCTCTAAAAGCCAACCTAAACGCTCATGCAACTCACCACCCTCCTCCAGAAGGGGGAGTATTTCAATTGAAAAACTATACATCTGGTGTTTTGTCAGGTACATAGCATGCATATTATACTCATTCAAAACCACTTGCATTGCCTCTGTATATTTTTCGTTAGCTAGAGAATCAAAAACAATAACATCTCGAACTTCTTTCCACTCCATACCGACACCTGTCAGGGCAATAGATGCTATGGTCACTAGCAACAACATTAGTGCAAACGCTTTACTGCGAAGCATCTTATATACCTCTACCCTGAAAATTTTGTACACTTCATCATCCTCCTAAACCAATGACATTTTGATGTATCCCCTTCTACTGAGTCTCACCATCTCTATTCCAAGCGGAAACTCTCGATGTGCTCGCCAAGGCTCGGGTAATTCTTCTTTTTCAACTTTATCATCACGGGGCCAGCGACAACAAGCATCCATTCGTACCCTGTATGCCTTACCTCTTCTATGCGCATCCTATCCACCCGATAGAACCTTAGCCCTCTAAATATGAAAATCAGTCTTTCGTACTCGAAAATGTTATATCTTCGTATTCCAAAGAGTACCGCTACGCACGCAAATAGTATGCCAGAGCTGATTAGAACTGTTTTCCAAAAGATTGGTACACTAAAAAATGAAAGCAGAATGCATAGCCCTGCTATCACCAGCGGCATCACTACACCCCACTGACTTCTCAATCCATGAATATGTAATACTAACCTTCTAACAAAATATGCAGCAGTTAATTCTGTTAACCAGTAGCTTGCACAGATTTGCATTAGGACCATTTTTGATATAAAGGAAAAGCCACATAGCAAGATGGAAAAACAAAAACCTTTACATGAAAATCTTGCCTTTGCTGATTCCTGCTAGTACTAAGCAATTGATTCTTCTGTTCGGGGATGCGCGTGATTGGTGTAGCCATTTTGTAAAGCGGTATAACAATGAGCATCACCACAGCGGATTGAAGTTCTTAACACCTGCACAACGCAGGAATCCGTTCCGGAGCGAGCACTAGCCAATCTATGAAGAGGCAAAGAAACGTCACCCAGATCGTTGGAATGGGCGAGACACTCGTGACTGGACACTTCCAGCGAAGGTGTGGTTAAATCCTGAAAAGGATAAGCTTGACAAGAGTTTGGTGGAAACACATAGTGTTCAGCGTGAATTTATACCAAGTGCAACGTATAAATTATTTTGAGAATTTACTGACATCTT
>JAAYOS010000030.1 GCA_012520195.1 Clostridiales bacterium
AACTGGTCGCAATAGAGATTAGTTAATTATACTACAATTATATCACATTACAGCAACTCCGATGATATAACTGAGCATTATCGTTGAAAAATCGCGCAAGATAGTAAAGAAACTTGAACCTTAAATCCCTGAGAATCTCTCCGGGATTTTTTATGCTCTCACAATACTATAAAATTTGAGAAACTCTTGACAGTTGAGTGGCTGTTCAACTATAATATATTGCAGGCAAAACAATTGAGTGGCTGTTCAACTGTTGAGCTATATGCTGAATTATTAGGTGTGCTGAAAATCGAACAAAGAACAAAGGAGTACAATATGCAGAAGAACAGAGTTGAAGTATGCGACTGCAGTGTTATTCATCAGAATATAGTTGACGAGGTAAAGGAGAAAATGCCTGAGGAGACTACGCTTTATGACCTTGCAGATTTCTTTAAGGTACTAGGCGACAGCACCCGGGTAAGGATCATGTGGGCACTTGACACAAGCGAGATGTGCGTGTGCGACCTTGCAGTACTTCTGAACATGACAAAATCGGCGATTTCCCATCAGCTCGCAGAGTTAAGGAGAGCCGATCTGGTGAGAACGCGAAGAGAAGGTAGAAACGTCTACTACTCACTAGCAGATGACCATGTGCGCGATGTTTTCGAGAAGGGTATGGAGCATATCCTTGAGCAAGACAATTCGCTATAGATATAGCAACCACATTAGACTAATGCAAATACGAAAAAATTGATAATACATAGATGAATGGAGTATATATATGAAAAAGACATTTAGACTTGAAGGGTTGGGCTGCGCAAGTTGTGCGGCAAAGATGGAACGAGATATTAGTAAGCTTGACGGGGTCAGAAGTGCTACTGTGAATTTTCTCACAACAAAGCTTGTCATTGAGGCCGACGAATCCGAAATGGACAGAATCGTTGAAAAATCGCGCAAGATAGTAAAGAAGCTTGAGCCTTATTGCGAGATAAAGTAGTAAGAAGTTCACTAGAACGTAGAGTAGATTCAAACTTCGGAGGATATATGAACCTAAATAGAATGTTGACCCCGTTAATTATTTCTACTGCCCTGTTTATCACCGCTCTTATAGCCAATATTTCGAACGAATATGTACTTATTGCACTCTTTCTCACAGCAGGCCTGATAGCGGGTCACAGGGTAATATTCAAGGCGTTGTTGAGTATTAAGAACGGCCAAATTTTTAATGAAAACTTTCTTATGTCAATAGCGGCTATAGGCGCTTTCTTGATCGGGGAGTACGCCGAGGGTGTCGCCGTAATGCTGTTTTACCGTATAGGCGAGGTTTTCGAGACCTATGCAGTAAACAAGTCGAGGAGATCTATCTCCTCCCTGATGGAGCTTAGGCCGGACCATGCAAATGTTATGTTCGATGGAGAGATGCGCACAACAGACCCTGAAGATGTTGAGGTCGGGCAGCTTATCGCAGTAAAGCCCGGTGAGAGGGTTCCGTTAGACGCAAGGGTAGTTGAAGGAAACTCAATGATTGATACATCAGCTTTGACAGGAGAGTCTATACCGAAGGAAATCGAGCCTGGGGATACACTGCTCAGCGGAAGTATAAATCTAAATGGAATACTAATCGCAGAGGTTACGAGTAGGTTTGAGGAATCCACAGTAAGCAAAATTCTTGAAATGGTCGAGAACTCGCTTTCTCGGAAGGCACAGTCAGAGCGGTTTATAACGCGGTTTGCCAGGTTCTATACACCAGTTGTTGTGGCACTTGCTGCTTTGATTTCTGTTGTCCCGCCACTTCTCGTTTCCGGCCAGGAGTTTAGTGACTGGATCTATAGAGCGCTTGTATTTCTTGTAATATCCTGCCCGTGTGCACTTGTGATTTCGGTGCCCCTAGGGTTCTTTGGCGGCATAGGCGGTGCATCACGCCAGGGCATTCTCGTTAAGGGGGGCAATAGCCTAGAAGACCTTGCACTAACTGAGATAGTAGTTTTTGATAAGACAGGCACATTGACGAAGGGTGTATTCAGTGTTTCTGATATTAAGACTGTAGAGATGTCTCGCGAAACGCTGTTGGAGATAGCCGCACATGCCGAAAGCTTTTCGGATCATCCCGTTTCGCAGTCCCTGTTGACGGCCTATGGAGAAGAGACAGACAAAGAGAGAATCAGCGAAGCGGAAGAGCTTCCCGGTCACGGCGTACGCTCCGTTGTTGATGGTAAGACGGTACTTGTGGGAAATGCGAAGCTTATGGACCGGTTTGGCATTACGCGACAGGATATGTACCCCGTTAATGTTGCACGTACCGGTGTAGTAATACATGTTGCAATTGATGGAAACTATTCCGGCGCTGTATTGATAGCAGACAGCTTGAAGGAAGATGCTGCAGAAACCATCAGAACACTAAAAAAGAGCGGTGTTAAGAGGACCGTTATGCTTACGGGTGACGTCCATGAGGCTGGCACTGCGGTTGCTGAGAAGTTGGGTCTTGACGAAGTTTATTCCGACCTGCTTCCGGTAGACAAGGTAGAGATATTTGAATCATTACTTAGTATGGCTTCGAAGTCGGGCAAGGTCGCATTTGTCGGCGATGGAATCAATGACGCACCTGTTCTTGCACGGGCTGATATCGGCATTGCGATGGGGGGGCTCGGCTCGGATGCCGCTATTGAGGCCTCTGACATAGTAATCATGACCGACGAACCTAAAAAGGTTGTGGATGCGATCCGTATTTCAAAAAGGACAAATAGGATCGTTCGACAGAACATTGTGTTCTCGATTGGTATAAAGGGTCTTATACTTATTCTGGCGGCGGCTGGTGTCGCCAGTATGTGGGTTGGAGTTTTCGCCGATGTAGGCGTTACGATTTTAGCAATATTTAATTCAATGCGAGCGTTAAAACTTTTAGGTAATCGCTAAACGAATAACCCTGGCCACATTAACTTATGTAAGAGGAGGAGTGCACAAATGTTCTTTACAGACTACAATCCAATGGTTGAAGAGGAGATCAACAGAAAGGTTGCAAGTAAGCCTAAAGCTGATGGATCGGCCTGTGACTGCATCGTAGGCTGGTCGTTCAAGGTTCGACTCGAGGGTGAGTTTGCTCCATCTCAGCTGGAGTATACTATTAAGAATGCAGAAGAACTCACCGTAATTGAAAATGGTACAAGCTTTGATGCACCGTATTCAGCCATAGCAATTGGGCGTATCGTTCTGATCACTCACCTTATCCCAGGCACATCGCGCGGTTGGCATCTCGTAATTGACTCAGAGACCTATGCACTTACTGCTTTTGAGACATGGTTTGGTATCGAGGTTCCTGTAGGGGGAGACCTACGTGGTAATGTAAAGCCAATTGGTACCCGCAAGATTCCACGGGAGATCCAGCGTCAGTACTATTTTGGATGGGCAGACTGTGGAGATAACGAGAAACCCGAAAAGCTTCATACCACCACTAATCGCGTTGAGGGGCGCGGCATGCACTGGAAGTTCAGTGACGGTTACGAGCTCTTGACCTTCTTCCCCAGTGTTATCTGCTCAACGCTTGTTGAGCTCAGCGATCCTAGTGGAGGAATTACTATTACAAATCCCTCCGACTACATAAAAATTGACAATGAGTTCTATATTTACGCACGCTGGGAGGTTGAGTTTAGCGGAAAGATGTGGATAGAAGTCATAAACTTCTTTGACATGAAGGCAGTGGGGGTTGAATTCGGTTTTGGTGAGGACGATGAGCTAGTCTACCAAATACATACTGCTGAGCTCGACATTACGGGTGATGTGGCACATCTGGAAAAAATCAATGATTATGGAGACAAAGCGCCGCCTATGGCAATGCTAAGAGGGAGAGGTAAAGGGGCCCGGTATGCCTACCGTCCAAGGGATATTGATATCCCAATGACAAAGGAAGAGGTACGAAAGTGCGCCGCGGAGAAACAGCGCTTATTTGTTTTCGGTGATGAGAACATCATGGCTAGTTCTAACGCTCTGCCCATCTCTGATTATCTTGTCGGTAAGAGGTTTAACTTAAGACTGGATGGAGAGAAACATATTGCAGCTCCCTGGGCTGGGACAGGTGAGCCAGTCTATGAATACGACGTTATCAGCAAGGACACCCTTAAGTGGAGATTTCCTGATGGTCAGTGGCAGGAGGAGCAATATGTAGCATTTGAGCCTGCGAAGGATTTGATCTTGTTTTCACACATGATTACTGGAGACCCAAATTTCGCTAATATATCTCAGGTAATAGACTTCTCAAACGGTCTTGTCACGACTGTCCATGCGGAAATAGGAAACTGGCAGAGTGAGTGGGAGATTGGAGCATATGCTAAGTTTGGTGTCCTTGAATACGGCGATATAGTTAAGAACTTCACCCGCAGACACCACTTTACAACAGACCTGGTTGGTTCGAGCTATGCTTGGGCATACAGCGACACAATGAGTTCTATCCATGTATACAGCTCTCCTTATAGCTATAGCTGGACGATATTCCAACCTGACAATAGCGGTGGGGCAACATGGAGTAGTCCCTGTTTCTACATTAAGCTTCGCCAAGATGTCTATCTGTTCCAGTGGATAGAGGAGAGATGTAATGGAAGTCAGGGCCTTGTAGTTTTCAATAAAAGCACGATGCATGACGGGGGATTCTTTTTCGGGGTGAACCATGGGGGATTGAGACTGGAATTAACAGGTGCATATGCCCGCAATCTTGGGAAATATGACATCTCGAAGTACTATATGTAAGAGAGATAGGAACCGACGAGCGTTGTGAGATATCAATGAACATATTAATATGCGGAATGTGTAATAATAGTAGCGGGATTTGTGCAAAGCGCAGGATCTAATAGTGAGAAGAAAGAGAGGGTGACAACCCGCTGCATTACTATGCGGATCATGTCGAAATGATGTATGAGTAGCAAAAGGAAGCCTATAGAAAATCACAAGACCGCCGCATGGGCAAATATTAGTAAGGAAAAGAAGAACTCCCATGTGACAATTCCATCGGAGGACGAAGTAATCAACGCAAAGGAGTACGTTGACGAGAATAGAAAATAAAAAAGAGGGGCAGTATCGGCATCAAAGAGATAGTAAAGTGTGCCAGATACTGCCCCCGATCAATATTCTTCTACTCTGTCAGCTGCTTTAGCGCTGCGAGACGCTCTTCGGCGTGCTTCTGCGAGCGAGCAAACAACTTTTTAGCCTCCTCAGGGAAGGTATTAGCAAGTGAAGTGAATCGAATCTCGCTATTAAGAAAATCTGAGTATGGTTGTGCCGGCTCTTTTGAATCGAGAATGAAGGGGTTCTTCCCCTCGTTGGAGAGAAGCGGATTGTATCGGTAAAGATGCCAGTAGCCCGATTCGACCGCTTTTTTTTCTTGTTTGATACTAGTTCCCATCCCTGTCCGGATACCGTGGCTGATACAGGGAGAGTATGCGATTATTAGAGACGGGCCTGGGTAGCTCTCGGCTTCTGTAATGGCCCTTATTGTTTGATTCATGTTGGCTCCCATTGCAATCTGGGCAACATAGACATTTCCATAGCTCATTGCCATACGCCCGAGATCTTTTTTGCGTGTTCTCTTTCCTTTAGCGGCAAACTTAGCGACAGCAGAGGCCGGAGTCGATTTAGAGGACTGGCCACCAGTATTTGAGTAGATTTCTGTGTCCATGACGAATATATTCACATCGTCACCCATCGCAAGCACATGGTCCAAACCGCCATAGCCGATATCGTAAGCCCAGCCGTCACCGCCTATGAGCCATATTGAGCGCTTCACGAGGTAATCCTTGAGTCTCATAATGCCTGAAAACAGCTCACTTTTTGACATGGCGCTTTGCCTGCCTCCCGATGTTTCGGGTATTGCCTGACCGGAAGATGCTAAAGGACTTCTCGAAGCAGACGATGTGTTTTCCATTTCGTATATTTTTAAGAGAGTCCGGATTTTCTCAGAGGCCTTTTTTGAACCGTCGGGATCCTCTCTGTTTGCTATCCACTCTTCAAACGCCTCTCTTGTATCTTCCGAAATGTCAGCTTCTAGTGCACTCCGCATAAGCTCCTCAATCTTATCGCGCATCTGAGTAACACCGAGGTACATACCGTAACCGTATTCGGCGTTATCCTCAAAAAGGGAGTTTGCCCATGCAGGCCCCTTGCCCTCATGGTTTGTAGTATATGCAATCGAGGGGGCACTTGCGCCCCAAATGGACGAGCAACCGGTGGCGTTTGCTATCATCATCCTTTCGCCAAAGAGCTGTGTTAGCAGCCTTATATAAGGGGTCTCGCCACAGCCGGGGCATGCTCCGTTGAACTCCAGCAAAGGTCTGAACAGCTGACTGCCCTTGATTGTATTTTTGGGCATCAGGTGCTCCTTTGGTGTGACAGTCATCGCAAATTCCCAGTTTTCTGCCTCTCTATCCATTTCAACTTCGGCTGGCTTCATTACAAGAGCTTTATCCTTAGGGGGGCAGATATCGGCACAGTTACCGCATCCAGTACAGTCAAACGGGCTTACCTGTACGCGTAGACTGTAGCTCTCAAATCCTTTCCCTTTGGCGTCAAGTGTTTCAAATCCCTCCGGGGCACTATTTTTCTCTTCCTCATCGAGAAAGAACAGGCGGATCGTGGCGTGGGGGCAGACAAACGAACACTGTCCGCACTCGATACAGTTTTCCTTTACCCACTGGGGAATCATAACAGCAATTCCGCGTTTTTCATAAGCAGTTGTACCGCTGGGGTAGGTGCCGTCTTCCATACCTTCAAAGGCGCTGACGGGAATCTCATCGCCCTCATGTCTGGCAATTTTACGCTGAATACGGTTTACAAAGGAGTTTAACTCATTAGAGGTATCCCCCATCTCTGTTTCCGACTCCTTAGTTTTTGCTGCATCCAGCCAAGAGGATGGAACCTTTATCTCTCTTAATGAGCTCATCCCCATATCGACAGCTTTAAAGTTTTTCTCAACGACTTCTTTACCCTTTCTACCGTACATGCTTTCAATCGATTCCTTCAGAAGTCTTGTTGCCTCCTCCTTAGGAAGTACGCCGATAAGCTTGAAGAAGGCGGACTGCATTACCATGTTGATTCGGTTACCGAGCCCGATACTCTGTGCTATTGAGATAGCGTCAATGGTGTAGAAGCGGACATTCTTTTCTGCAACTGTTCTCTTGAGGATAGCCGGTAGCTCTTCTTCGAGCTCCGCCTCCGACCAGTCGCAGTTCAGTACAAATACGCCGCCATCCTTTATGCCCTCTAGGACATTTATGTTGTACACAAATGATTTATTATGGCAGGCGATATAGTCCGCTTCATACACGAGATATGGCGAGCGTATCGGGTTATTACCGAATCTCAAGTGTGACACAGTGCTGCCGCCCGACTTCTTGCTGTCGTATGAGAAGTAACCCTGCACATACATGTCAGTATTGTTACCGATGATTTGAATAGCGGCTTTGTTAGCGCCAACCGTCCCATCGGAGCCTAGGCCCCAGAACTTACAACTGTAAGTGCCTTCTGGTACAACAACCCTTTTATCTGATTCGGGAAGCGAAGTACCTGTTACGTCATCATCAATTCCGATAGTAAACCTGTCCTTTGGATTCTGTTTTTCTAGGTTATCAAACACACTTATTATATGTGAAGGCCTTGTGTCCTTTGAGCCCAAACCGAAGCGACCACCAACTATGAGTGGCCTCATTGGGCTTGCCGCAAATGCCTTAACTACGTCGAGGTAGAGGGGCTCGCCTAACGAACCGGGCTCCTTTGTGCGGTCGAGTACAGCTATCCGTTTCACCGTGTTCGGTATTACCCGCAAAAAATGCTCAATAGAAAAAGGTCTGTATAGCCTCACCTTGACTAGTCCTGTCTTCTTGCCACTGCTATTTAGATAGTCAACTGTTTCCTCACAGGTATCGCAAACTGAGCCCATACCAATTATGATGCTCTCTGCATCAGGTGCACCGTAGTAGTCGAATAAATGGTATTCACGACCCGTGATGTTCTTAATACTATCCATATATGATTGCACTATCTGTGGAGCTGCATCAAAGTACTTGTTTTGCACTTCGCGCCCCTGGAAATATATATCCGGGTTTTGGGCTGTACCTCTAACAACCGGATGCTCAGGGCTGAGAGATCTGCTGCGGAAGCTCTCTATTGCATTCCAGTCAATTAACTTTTCTAACTCCTCAGGCTCTATAGTATTGACCTTTTGATATTCATGCGATGTCCTAAAGCCATCAAAGAAATGGATAATTGGAAGTCTCGCTTTAATTGCGGAGAGGTGGGCAACAGCTGCAAGATCCAATACCTCTTGGACATTTGAGGCGGCGAGCATCATTGCACCTGTCTGCCTGCACGCCATGACATCCTGGTGATCACCGAATATTGAAAGAGCGTGAGTTGCAATTGCCCGTGCAGAGA
>JAAYOS010000187.1 GCA_012520195.1 Clostridiales bacterium
ATGGAAGTTGGGAAGCGGCTTATCAGAAACAATTAGACTTAGGGAATTATCAAAAAACAGTAGATTTAGGAAATGGAATGACTTTGGAGTTGGTAAAGATCCCTGCAGGAAGTTTCATTATGGAAAGTAGTTATCCTTCTTTTATTTGCTAACTATCTACTATTGTTAGGTTTATAAGTTTACTTTCTTCTCATATTTGTTGCCTAATTGCACTTTATTGCTTATTTTTGTTGCCCAGTTGTTGCCCTTGGCTTGCATTTGTTGCCAAAGAATTAAACGACTCATAAGAGTAGTAAGCCAATAAATAACCTCTAAACTAACAAATTATGAAAGTAACATTAAGGCAGCGCAAAAAAGGAAATACAATATCTCTTTATTTAGATTATTATGAAAAAGGAAAAAGAGAGTATGAGTATCTCGGCTTGTATTTGGTACCTAAACCCAAGATAGGAACACTTACAAAATTTCAAAAAGAAGAGAATAAAAAAATCTTAGAATTAGCGGAAAAAATACGAGCAAAACGCTTGTTAGAAGTCCAAAACAATATATATGGATTTAGAGACAAAGAAAAGCTTCGTGCAGATTTTATGGATTATTTTGAAGCCTTATGTGAAAAGAAATTAGCGAGTTTAGGAAACTACGGTAATTGGAAGAGTACTTATGGGCATTTAATAGCTTATTGGCCTAAGGGGATAACTTTTGAAAAGATTAACAAAGAATGGGTTCAAGGATTTAGAGATTATTTAGACCAAGAAGCTGTAACGAAAACTGGGCAGAAGCTTTCTCTAAATACAAAATATTCATACTTCAATAAGCTTCGGGCGGCTTTTAAACAAGCAATTAAAGATGGTATTATAACATTTAATCCGATGGATCAAGTTGAACCATTTCCCCAAGATGAACCTAAACGAGAGTTCTTAACCCTTGAAGAGTTAAAAACACTTTCACAAGCGCATTGTAAGAATGATAGCTTAAGACGTATGTTTTTATTCTCTTGTCTCACCGGTTTAAGATGGTCAGATATTTCAAAGCTGCAATGGAGTGAGGTTGAATATTCTGAAAAATTGGGGAATTTTCTTAGATTTAGACAAGCAAAAACAAATGGAGTGGAAACACAGCCTATTTCAGAAGAAGCAAGAAAGTTACTCGGGGAACGTGGAAAAGAGGATGAAAGAGTTTTTCCAAATTTCAAATATGGAAACTGGAATAAAACATTGTTAAAGGACTGGTTATGGGAAGCAGGGATAAAAAAGAAGATAACCTTTCATTGTGCCCGACATACTTATGCTACCCTACAACTTACATTAGGAACAGATATATATACAGTTTCAAAATTGCTTGGACATAGAAATTTACAAACAACTGAAATCTATGCCAAGGTGATAAATGAAAAGAAAGTAGAAGCTGCAAATAAAATTAACATAGGATTATGACAGGGGAAATAGATATTTTAAACGATATACTGCACCAGGACTTGAGACCTTGGCTAGAGCATAATCAAAATGATGAGGTCTTTGCTTCAAAGTTTCGTGGTTTGAGGGAATACACCTCCGAACATTCTTTACAGTTTAAAATTGACATTGCACGGCCATTCGATAACAAAACAAAATACTATTCACGACTTATCTTGAATGCCGTTAAATCCGAGTTCGATAGAATCTACAGAACCATTGATGAGGATCGTAATGAAAATCTCATACTCTACCACCTAAATAACATTCTCAACAAGCGGTTAAAAACTCATTTAAGAGACATTGGAAATCTCATAAAGCAAAAAGATTACGAACTCGCATACATCGACACTAAAAATACATCCTATCAAATAGACCCACAACACAAAGCAGACACCTATATAATACAGTATCTCAAGCTCGCTCTAATGCAGCTGTATTTAGAAGTTCAAGAAGCTTTCAAAGATTGGGTGTATGATGAATTCATCGTTGAAGATTTCTATACACAACTTTTAAATGAACCCATTCCCGAAAAACTACCTATAAGCAAAATTCAAATTCTACAAATAGAACCTGAACCCGTCCAAAAA
>JAAYOS010000031.1 GCA_012520195.1 Clostridiales bacterium
GGGCCAAGCTGTTTCGCTTAAATATAAGCGGGAAGGAGCAGGTCCTCCGACTGGTTGAGCCGGGAGAGTTTTTCGGTGAGCTTTCACTATTCTCATCCGTACCTCTCACCGACTATGCCCAGGCGCTGGAGGAAACCACAATGTGCATCGTGCAAGGCGAACGGCTCAAAGAGCTGATGGGGAAGTATCCTTCCATCGCTTTCAAGGTGATGGACGTGCTATCCCGAAGGTTGGAAAAAGCGGAAAACCGCATTGAAGATATAAGCTTAAGCTCTGTAACCAAGCGGGTTTCGAGCGCTCTGCTGGAACTGTCCGAAGGAAATAAGGAGTTCAATCTACCCATGACAAAAGGAGATTTGGCCTCCCAACTAGGCATGTCCCAGGAAACACTAAGCCGCAAACTTGCTTCGTTACAGGAAGATGGCTTGATTCAACTAGAAGGACAGCGTAAAATTGTCATCCTAGATGAATCAGGGCTTGAGGATATAAGCCTTACAGAGTAGTGCTCGATAAGTAGTGGCAGATAATTAGTGATCGATAATTAAAGATAGCAACGGTAGCAAAGATAGCATCAAATCGGACTGTTGCGTGGCTAGATAATAATCGGAAGACGTTACCCTAGATAGAGCGTTAACCCCCTAGATTGAGCGTCGCGCTAGATAGTAGGAGGTGCAAGGATGATAGATATCAATGAGCTGTTTATATATAATTATTGTCATCCCAACTGCACACCCCTTCACAATATCATGCGGCTTCCGAAAAAAGAGGCCTTTGCACTCGCGTATACGATGGCGGCGCAGAACCCCGATACAACTGCGTTTTATCGCTTTGCAGATTTCCAAAATTATTACCCGCAAAGGCTCGAAACCGATAGGAAGCTATATGAATCTTTTGTATCCCTAGGCGGAAAACCGAAGGAGCGACATCCTTTATCTTTCGTACTACAGGGTAGCGACTACCTGAACAGCTGGTTCGATAATGGAATCACAACAAAAATTCCGCTCAAAGACCTTCCTTCCGAGTTCGTCAGCTTCACATATGGCGACAGTGTTTCCACCTATAAAAGGAAAGGAACAGTCGAGATATTTACGAAAGAAAAGTTAATATCGTCAATCGAGAGTTACAGCGGAACCCTTGATGATTTTATGCGAGATATTGAAGAAAAATATCACTACATCGAAGTCCAAATATGGAACGATGAAATAATAAAAAATGGGGAGGATGCAAATGAACCAACAAATGAACCAACACATAATCAGAAATCCCATAATTAGCGGTTTTTATCCGGATCCATCAATTTGCCGGGTCGGTGAAGACTTTTATTTGATCACCTCCAGCTTTGAGCTGTATCCGGGCATCCCAATTTTTCACAGCAAGGACTTAGCTAATTGGGAGCAAATTGGATATGTTATGACCAAAGACAATGGCTTCCACGTTGGTGCTACCAACTATAGAGGCGGCGTAATGGCCCCAACGATACGTTACCACAAAGGGATATTCTATGCTATAAATGCGAATTTCGCAGACAATGGAAACTTCATCGTAACCGCAACCAATCCAAGAGGACCATGGTCAAAACCTCATTATCTCCCTGACGTTCCGGGTATTGATGCATCTCTCTACTTCGATGATGATGATAAGGCTTATATCGTTGGAACAAGTATGATAGATTCCCCTGAAAGCGGCAAGAAAGAACGTGGGATCTATCTCTGCGAATTCGATATTGAGAAAATGAAAACAATTGGTGAACCAAAGGCGATATGGAATAGTGCATTGAGAAATGCAGCTTCACCCGAAGCACCTCATATCTATAAAAAAGATGGGTGGTACTACCTGTTGATCAGTGAAGGCGGCACCGAGCACTATCATGCGATAACGATCGCTAGAAGCCGCGATATCTTTGGTTGGTATGAAGGCAATCCGGCAAACCCAGTGCTGACACATAGGCAGTTTGGATATTATCACCCAATCGACAATGTTGGTCATGCTGATCTAGTAGAGCTTGAAGATGGTAGTTGGTATGCGGTAGCGCTCGCATCCAGAATTATCAACGGTCAGCATAAAAACCTTGGTCGGGAAACCTATATTGTCCCTGTTACCTGGGAGCGTGGTTGGCCCCTCTTCAGCCCGGAGAGTGGGAAGGTTGACTGGACTTATCCTGCTCCACAATCATTACCTTGGACCATGTATCCGGCGGAAATCGGATTTGACGATTTTGACAAAGATACGCTCGAAATGCCATGGAGCTTCTGGGGAACGCCCTATCAGGATTTTTGGTCGTTACATGATAGTGTGCTAGAACTGAAGCTTTTACCCAGACCACTCGTACGCCCACTGAAGAGGGTGAGGATTGGAAGGCCACCTGAAAAAGTTTATGACGATAACGTAAGCCTTATTGGCAGGCGTCAGCGGCATACCAGCTTTACAATAATGGCAAAAATGAACTTTAGGCCTGTGACCGAACATGAGACTGCAGGTCTGATTGTCATGCAGGCATGCAATCATATGTTTAGAGTTGAGCGCACTATATCGGAAGGCAAGAATGTGATCCGTTTTGTTATGGTTACTACAGAGATTGTCGGGTCCCCTCATATGCCTGACGTAGCCGAAACAACAGAAACAGTAATGGCGGTAAAGGAATATGATAGCGACACTGTTGTAATCAAAATCGTTGCCGATAAGCAGGACCACAGCTTCTATTTTGGCCCCGATCAAGACAATTTGACATGCCTCTACAAAAATGCCGATGGCGGATTAATAAATCCTGAGACCATTAATGGAATGGTCGGAACCTTGTTAGGCATGTTCGCTAGCTCTAACGAAACCGAAAGCGAAAACTCCGCATGCTTTGACTGGTTCTCATATTTCGGCAGTGATGATTGATTCTGCAGGTCTTGAATTTCACCATCTATATTCATTTATATATCTCAATGATTCTAAACTATGAACTTCTAGAAACTTCTCGACTCCAAACTTCTAAATCCCTAATCCTTCATATCATCTTTCATATAAAATGAAACGTTCTGGTTTCTATCGCACACACCCAAGGACACGTCTTTAGGAGAGCTGATCCCCTGTTGAGCCAGCTGTTTCGAGAGCCAATTAATATCAAAACCGATGCTCTTCAGGTTCTTCTCAATTATCTCTCCGTCCATAATTATCTCTGCAAACAGGAGCTCCTGCTTCGGGCTCAACTGAAAGTCCTGCGGTGTCGCTGGCCGACGCGTACTAGTGGGCAAAATAGTCAACTTACCGTTGTATTCAAATATGGCGGTCTGAATGCTAGCGAGATCAAAATATCCCTGCTCGCGGCACATCACGAGGAACTCGTTGATATCGAGCTTCGCTTTTTTCAGATTTTCCCGGTACAGCTCCCCGTTGTCCATCAAGATTCTGGACGTCCCGTTGAGATATTTCCGGGTTCTCGGGAGCTTCCTCGCAATAACGCCGAGCAGAAGCGTCGCGAATGCATATATAACCATAGCTAACAGGGGCTTCCAAGGCGCCTCGAGCTCTGTCGCAAATTCCGCGGCGATCGATCCAATAGTAATGCCGGTGATGTAATCGAAAAAGTCGAGCTGGGAGACCTGCTTATGCCCCATCAGTTTTGTTAATATGAAGAGTGATATATAAGAAAATATGCTGGTCCAACATATTACGATCCAGTCCAAAATCCACCACCCCTAGCCGATAGTCTTAATAGTCTATGAGATTAAGCCGGAAAAATTCAGAAGCGCAGAGATATTAATTCGTGCTGAAGTCCCATCAACTAAGGTGGCAGACAGAGGCCTTACGCAAGAAACCCCCGAGCTAGGTTCAAACCTGGCCCGGGGGTTTTTATTGTATTTTTCCAACCACATACCATGCGCCCAATTGTTTAGCGCCTACTACTTATCTATGGCTCTTCCGCTTTGTAATTTACTTTGTCGCTTGCCAATTACTCTGCTACTTCACTTTCGATTTCTTGACTTCGTAGCCGAGAGCGGTGATGGCATTCTCAACATCTTCGATCGATATCTTTTGGTCATCGAAATCAAGCTTTACTCTGCTGGAATTGAATAATATCTTTACGCTGTCTTTGTCAACTCCGTCAAGTGCCTTTGTTGCGTTTTCAATCTTCTGAGCGCAGGATGGGCACGCCAATGTGTCTAGTTGAATCGTTGCATTTTTCATGTTAATGCTCCTTTTCTGTCGAAATTTGCTTGTTGTTTGTTGTTTGTTGTTGCTTATCGCTTGTTTGCATCTACCTGACTATTTGTCTCCTCAATCTATATCGTAGAAGTCTCATGCCGTTTAATATTACAACCAGGATGCTTCCCTCGTGTACCAGCATGCCTATGGACATATTCATCCATTCGCTGAAGAAGACACTTGCAAGAAGGAATAGAACAACCCCTATAGCGATGAATATATTCTGCCTCATATTTCTCGATATAGCCTTTGTCAGTCCAAGGGCGTGGGGCAACCGGCTGAAATCTGAGTTCATCAGGACGACATCGGAGGTCTCAATGGCAACGTCTGTTCCGCCACCCATGGCGATCCCGATATGTGCCAATGCCAGGGACGGGCTATCATTTACGCCATCTCCGACAAAAGCTACTATCTGGTCCTCTTCCTCAATAAGCCTCTTGATATATGCCGACTTATCCTCCGGCAGCATATTTCCATGTGCCTCGGTCAAACCAAGCTCGCGGCTGACCACATCAAC
>JAAYOS010000032.1 GCA_012520195.1 Clostridiales bacterium
AATAGTGCCCAAGGCCAACTATATCCCGCCTGCTGTAGTAGTATGCCAAAGGCGCTTCCCAAGAATAGATAACCCAGCATAACAGGAATGGTAGTCTTAAAAGAAAACTTGATCATTTGATATCTACTCCGCAGTTTACTTTCGTACATTAGTGAATCATACTACAAAACCGGAGTAAAATCAAATAATCAATTATGTAATAGATAACTCAGGGAACTTGACATCTCCCAATTCGCAGGTTATTCCTCGTATAAATATCGGGTCTGTCTCATATATCTGCATCTCATACTCTAAATCTGACCAGTATGGCATAAATCCAAATTCGACCTTCTCAACATTTCTAAATGGCAGGTATTTGGCTAGGTCGGAAAAATCAATCTCCCTTAGTGAGAAAACACCGATAAGTTTCAATGATGCGTTTTTTTGCTCTGCAATCACTAATGTATCAAGTTCGGGTATTTCGTAGATTAGGTCCTTAAGGTATCCGGAGTATATGTGAAAAATATTAATGCTAGCGCTATTCAGACAATCAAGCTTTTGCGAATAATTTACCCGTTTGCATACATAATCCCACACTTTAGGGTCATTATATTGAATTTTTTTTGGTTTGTTATCATTATTAATCTCACAATGACACACAGGCAGTTTTTCACTGACTCGTTTGAATCCAAACTTTGGATAAAAGTTTACAACATCCTCATTTGCGAATAGATACATTGGAGTGCCTTCATACTTTTCTATAATATGCTCCATTAATGAACGGGCGAGTCCTCTACCTCTATACTCTTCTTTTGTAGCAACAGCTCCAACCGATAGGGCAGGGTACTGCTTTCCATCGCAGAGTATTTGAGTTTTGAAAACACATATGTTTGAAACTATCTCTCCGTTTTCAAACATAGAGTAACTCTCATAGTTTTCATCCCATAGGTCTAGGTCATACCAGAATTGAAAGTCAAAGAAAACATCCTTTAGTAGACTATTGAGCATGGCCTGATACTCTTTGTTGTTTTGATTATTGAATAATATCTGCATTTTCATTACCTCTTTGAATTGTTACTATGTTCAAAAACCCGCATAAACTATGTAGTTATGCGGGTTCATGGCGGAGAGGGGGAGATTCGAACTCCCGGCACCTTGCGGTGCAGCAGTTTTCGAGACTGCCACCTTCGACCACTCGGACACCTCTCCATATTCAATTGCTTTCTATTACACTTACGAGAACTCTCGACAACATTGAATATTATAATCAGTTTCTTCCTGCAAGTCAAGTACTCAGTTTTTGAGTTGATCATCATAAAGCATGAAGGAAATTATTATAGAATGTCCACACTGCAAACACATGTGTCCTCAAATTATGTGGAATTCCACTATTGCATTATTGACCAGTCTACTCTATAATAGGTGAAAGCTGCAAGAGAATTAAGGCATTCTTGCAAATTCATTATATAGCAAATACGCGAATGATTCTCTATCACTTTATTCCAGCCATTTAGAGATTTATTAAGCTGTCTAAGCTGTTAGGAGAGACTATTGTTATGCCAAAACCACTTTCAAATCTTGCATCTAAGGTGCAAGCCTCCACTACAATTGCGATAGATACGATGTATAAGAAAATGAAAGCCGACGGCATCGATGTTATTGGCTTTGGGGCAGGAGAGCCTGATTTCAATACTCCCGAGAATATTAAACTGGAAGCTATTAAGGCTATAGAGAATAACTTTACTCACTATACCCCTTCAAACGGAATCGAAGTATTGCGTAACGCCATATGTGGGCGACTGAAAGCTGACTGCGACGTTGAGTACAGCCCTTCGCAAATTGTTGTGTCAAGCGGTGCTAAGCAGAGCATCTACTATGCACTTAAAGCAATCACTAATCCCGGTGATGAGATAATTTTAGCTGCACCGTTTTGGGTCAGCTATTATGAGTTAGTACAGATGGTAGGGGGCACTCCCGTTGTAGTTAAGACAGACGAAAGTACTGGCTGGAAGATGACAGCTGAAATGCTCGAGAGTGCAATCACCGAGAACACCAAAGCACTTATTCTAAACAGTCCCTCAAATCCATCCGGGGTTGTATACAACGAGGAAGAGCTCAGAGCCATTGCACATGTGGCAATCGACGCAGACCTCTATGTCTTGTCTGACGAAATTTACTACCGTTTAGTTTACGATGATACGGAGTTTAAGAGCTTTGCCTCTTTGGGAGACAGAGTAAAACAGAATACCATCCTTATTAATGGTGTTTCGAAATCATATGCGATGACTGGCTGGCGTATAGGGTATTCAGCCGCAAATGAAGAGATATCAAAAGTTATCGGAAACTACCAGAGCCACGCATCGTCAGCACCAAATTCCGTTGCCCAGATGGCAGCATTAGAGGCACTGTCAGGGCAGCAAGATTTCATCGAGTCGATGCGAGAAGAATTCGAGGCGCGTAGGGACTACCTAATTGAACGCCTTGACAACATATCTGAAGTTGACTATATACTTCCAAAAGGTGCTTTCTATATTATGATGGATATCTCAAAACTTGTAGGAGGGAGCCTGTACAACCACATCATCAAGGATTCAGATGATTTCTCATCTCTATTCCTAGAAAAGGGGCTTGTAGCCACAGTACCATGTACAGGATTCGGTGCACCAAACCATGTTAGATGGTCATATGCGACATCTCTTGAGAACATTAAGACCGGACTTGACCGGCTAGAATATTTCATTAAGAATGGTTAATAGGTCAGAAATGCTAACAGGATCAATCGTGTGCACCACACGGTTGATCCTTAATTTCTGCTTGCAAGTAGAAGAGCTTTACACGCCTAAGATGCCGTTCTCCGAATATGAAGTAGCGTTTACCTGTCCTATTAAGTGAAAAGCTTTGACTTTACAGTGCAAAAATACTATAATAAGCTTTGGGTAATACCACTTTCAACCAACATACTAGCTCAGGCTGCTGAGTCTTTCATGTAGGATGGCTGAACCTAATACAGAAACGAGAAGAATAGCTGCTCCGGTTGAACACATCTCTCTGACCAGCATGAGGGTATGCCCTAAACTAAGCGTGTCGGTTCTAATTGAAGCAAGCATAAAAATCGCAATAACTAAAAGACTGGCTGTCACATAATAACAGCCACGTAACAAATACCGTGTAACCTTATGCATTTTTACTCCTTTATGTAATAGTTACATTTTGTGTTTAGTATAATAAGAAACTCAAACTAATTATAGTATATTCTCATTACCATTTCCACTGTAATGATTCGCTAAACGGGGAAAGGAACGGTCTGTTTACTATGAAATGTCCATATTGTGAATACCTGGATAGCAAGGTGGTCGACTCCCGACCGACAGATGAAGGGGAGTCGATCAGAAGACGACGAGAATGCCTTTCATGTCAGAGAAGGTTTACAACCTATGAGCAGATTGAGATGCTGCCTATCGTTGTAATCAAGAAAGATGGTTCGAGGCAAGCTTTTGATAAGCAGAAGATTCTCAATGGTCTCCTACGAGCGTCCGAGAAGAGACCGATCTCATTGAGCGATTTAACAAATGTTGTAAATTCGATTGAGTTGAAGCTACAAAACGAACTACATCGTGAGATTAAATCTACCGAAATTGGCGAGCTCGTTATGGATGAGCTGAAAAGACTCGATGAGGTTGCCTATGTACGCTTCGCCTCGGTTTATAGGGAGTTTAAGGATGTAAACTCCTTTATGGCTGAACTTACAAGCCTTCTTGGTGAGAACGTCACTGAAGATAGTTAAACTGTTTACGATAGTTTTTATAAAAAGAGTACGGGTGTAGTAAAAGCCCCGTACTCTTTTGCGTAAAACCGGCATGTCTTTAGTGCTTTTCTTTGTTTTTCACCCCCATAGCGTTTGGGATTTCCTGTCTGGGGACATAATAGATACAGTCCTTTTCGGGCTCAGGTTTCCCGATAGAACAAGCGCGATCCTGCATGCAGACACCGTCAGTCTGATAGACACAGTTAAGGGAACAACCTATCATAGTAGCATCTCCTTTTTGATCGCTTGGGTCTATATTAAAGTCAAAGCACAATTATCTTAACCACTCCTGCAGAAATTTATTATCAGAGGTGCATGTGATGAGACGCAAAATATTCATACCCTTAGTTACTGTTGTTGTATGCACCGTTATGTGGGCATTTTCACCTAAAGAACAGATTAAGTACGTGAAATGCATAACGCCCGAGTTGACTGACATTACTTATACTGTCAGCGCTAACGGAACTATCGAACAGATTCTTGCAGCTAATCTCTATCCATCAAAGTACTGCACAGTCGAGAAGATATACCTAAATGTTGGTGATACCGTGAAAAAGGGTCAGGTAATAATGTCTCTTCAACCGTCCGAGGTTTCGGTTCCGGACAGGCAGAATATGAGCGAGCTTTTAGTTGATGTACTTGCACAGGCTGTTCAAGAGGATGATAGCTATGTAACCCACTCAAAAGGCATGCAGATTGTCAGCCCAATTGACGGGGTGATCTCCGAAATCCTTGTAAGGGAGAATGCAGATATAACACCTATTACCAAATGTGCAGTGGTCTCAGATATTAGCCGAATGCAAGCGAAGGTAGCAGTATCAGAGGTGGATATATCAAGAATTAAGAAAGGAATGCCGGCAAGTATTACAGGCCAGGCTTTTAGTGGCATATACAATGGAGTAGTGCTTGAGATCTCAAGGCTGATAAAATCACAGTTGACAGTACAAGGGGAAGGGGAACGCTACGCTGACGTCATTATCGAGATACTTGGTGCAGATAGCAAACTACTTCCCGGCAGCAGCATCCGTGCAAATATATTCACGCTTAAGAAGCATAATGTGCTTACGCTGCCATACGAGGCTATCACTCAGGATAGCATGAACAAGGAAACTGTATACGTCGTTGAAAATGGTGTTATCAAAAAGAAGAACATCCAGACCGGTTACGAGATGGTCAACGTTGTTGAGGTTACTACTGGCCTCACGGAGGGAAGCTCTATAGTGATATCTCCGGACGATAGCTTATCGGAAGGTGATAGGGTAGTGATAGTGGAATGAAGTTCATAGATATTTTGAGGTTTTCAGCGGCTAATTTCCTTCGTGGCAGACTCCGCTCATTACTTACAATCTGTTCAATATCAATAGGTGTTGCCTCAGTGATACTCGTACTTGCGTTAGGCGATGGTAGCAGAACAGCCATTAGTAATGAACTCGATAGAATGGGTCTCGAAGGAATTATGATTTATCCGAAGCAGGCAGCTATATCACAGGGAGTTTCACTTGCAGGCTCGGATGCATATGAGCTTGTAGCAAATGTTGAGGGCATAGACAAATCGATGCCCGTTATGATAAGATATGGCTCATATAGGTTGAAAAATTGGCAGGGTAATGCCATGATCTATGGGGTCGATCCGACGATGCGTGATGTCCTGAAGGTCGAGCTCCTATATGGCCGGCTACTAAACACCCAAGATACAAGTGCCAGAAGGGATGTTGTGGTTGTAAGCGATGATCTGGCAGAGATGATTTATAAGCGAAAAAATATCGTGGGAAAAGAGCTTAAACTCTTTATTGGCGAAAGGTCAAGAAGCTTTGAAATCGTTGGCATAGTATCCTCGCAACAGAATAGCCTTGCTCAGATGCTTGGAGGGCTTCCAAAGTTTTTCTACGTCCCCTATACTTCGCTAATGGCCCTTGCAAACGAGGACGCCATTGATGAGGTAATCATCTTGTCAGAAAGCGAGGTTGTCGCTGACAGAGCCGTATCCTATCTAGACAGAAAGTATTCGTCCCCAAACAGTTTTAGATATGAAAACATTTACGGAATTCGAGACAAGGTAGATAACGTAATCTACCTTCTAACCCTATTTATAAGCTCCATTGCGGGAATAGCAATAGTTGTGGCCGGCATCGGCATTATGAACACTATGATGTCGCAGGCTATAGAGCGCAAACACGAGATAGGTATATATTTAACCCTTGGAGCCACCAGTAGAGATATTATGCTGAGTTTCCTAACCGAATCCGCAGTACTATCGGCAATTGGTGGCCTTCTTGGGATCGTTTTATCAATTATTCCGGTCGCAATGGCCAGGAGTGCTACAAACATTCCATTTTCGATCCAAATAAGCCATGTGGTCCTGGCTGAGAGTGTAGCAGTGATGTGCGGGATAATTTTCGGTGTTTCGCCGGCTTCACGTGCGGCTTCACTAAATCCTATAGATGCAATTCATAGTATATGATCAGCCTGGAGTTGATGTTAAGTTGTGCCCGGTTAGTCTCAATCCAATATTGCACCCCAATCTCCCTACAAGCAAAGTAAAAGTTGTAGCGATAGGGGAGTTATATATGCCGTTGTTGGAAGCTCCCTTCAAAAAGCTGGGCATTACAGTTATCCCTGTCCCGTGCAGCGGCAATGTGGCTCCAGAAATCAGAAGTCATGCCGATATAACATTTCATCACGCTGGGGGAAACAACATAATTTTATCTTCAGAGAAGTATTCCAAGGTTCAGAAACGCCTCGACAAGATTTCATCATTGACAGGCTATAGCAATTGGAATGTTATTCCATCGCGTGCCAATCTAAACCCCAAATATCCCGGAGACATAGCACTAAACGCTTTGAGAATCGGAAAATATCTTTTCTGTAATGCAAAACACACAGATGTTCGATTGTTAGAGCATTGCGAAAAAAGCGGAATTGAGATAGTCAATGTGAATCAGGGTTACGCAAAGTGTTCAGTATGCGTGGTTAAGGAAGATGCGGCGATAACTTCAGATCCAAACTTAGCAGAGGAAATGTTTCAAAAGGACATTAACGTGCTTTTGATTGAACCGGGCTACATAGAACTGGACGGATATGAGTATGGTTTTGTTGGCGGAGCATCAGGCAAGATTTCTAGTGATACATTGTGTTTTACAGGCAGCCTGAAAAGCCATCCATCAATAGTTGCTATAGATGACTTTTTGGAGAGACATGGTGTTATCAAGATTGAGCTGACAGACAAGGTCTGCTTTGATATTGGATCAATAATTCCTTTGCTCGAGGTAGGGGGATTGACAGAGGACTCTAATTGAACTATAATAAACCACAGTAATACCTGAACAAAATTAAAATTTTGTTCAGGTCGAGGGAGGAAAACTCGCTTGAATAACTACGACGGCACACCTGAGATTATTAGAAGCTTTCTTACATATCATGAGACAATCAAAGGTCATTCAAAGATGACTGTTGATGAGTACTATCTTGATCTACGAACTTTTTTTCGTTTTTTGAAAACTAAACGAAATCTTGTTCCTGATGGAATCTCTTTTAATGAAATTTCTATTGGTGACATAGACCTGGAGTTTGTCAAATCTGTTACGCTCTCCGATGTATATGACTTTCTTAGTTACTTAAGCCGGGAGCGCGAAGTTCATTATAATTCTCCCGATTCGGATGTCGGATTGAGCGCAGCTTCACGTGCTCGTAAGGTAGCTACGATCCGTTCATTCTATAAGTATTTGACACTCAAGGCCGGAGTCCTTGAAACAAATCCTGTTTTGAATCTTGATTCACCGAAGCTAAAGAAGAACCTTCCGCGTTATTTAACTGAAGATGAAAGTATTGCTCTGCTAAAAGCCATAGACGGTAATAATAAGGAACGGGACTACTGCATTATAACTCTATTTCTCAATTGTGGATTGAGAATTTCGGAGTTGATCTCCCTGGATTTAGCTGACATCAGGGATGATTCACTAAGAGTGGAATTTGGTAAAGGCGGCAAAGTCCGCATTCTGTACTTGAATACAGCCTGCCGTGAAGCAATCGACAGATGGCTTGATGTTCGCAGTCAGATAAAAGGTCTTAGTGGCGACGCTAAAAAAGCCCTATTTGTTACTAGGCAGAACACAAGAATTTCGAGAAGTGCTGTGCATCTACTCGTAAAAAATTCACTTCTAAAAGCCGGCTTGGACCCGTCAAAATACTCCGCTCACAAACTGAGGCACACAGCAGCTACTTTGATGCGTAAAAACGGCGTTGATGTGCGCACGTTACAAGAGGTATTGGGTCACGACCATCTCAACACCACACAGATTTATACCCATGTCGACAACAAGGACATAAGATCTGCTACAGCAATGAATCCCCTATCAAAAATCAAACCGGATTAAGTTATCGCGATTATATTTGTCTGAAGCCACACAGGCAAATCAAGTGATGAAGCAAATACTATAAAATGGTAATCGCCGGCTGATAGCCGGCGATTTTTTGTATGAAATATAGAGCATTACTGTCCGAACGAAACTTTAGTATCAGTTTCTACTGCTAAAACATCAGTTCATGACTCAGTCTCAGTCTCAGTTTCGGTCTCAGTTTCGTTGTCGTCGTCCCTATCAAGTGCTCCGATGGCTCCAGCACCGGCTCCGCCTAGCTCGGGAGGTAGCTCTCCCCCTCTGTTTCCGAGTTTTTGCTCGATTTCCCTTTCCTCCATTAGCCGCCTTTCCTCTTCGGCTGCTTTGGCGGGTTTGATTATATATTTCTCGATAATGGGGTATGTCGTATAGACAGATAGGAAATTAATGAAGCTTAGTGCTATTAGAGGTACACAGATAACCTCTACCATAGGGTGCAGGAACATCGCCACAAACAGAGCAGCAACGGTTCCAATCAGCACTATGATGTTTCTGCCTAATCCGAGAATTGCAAACAACCATGCATTCTTTAGAATAGCGCGTATACTGAGCTCAGCTGTAACGATCATCTGGTAGATATAGTTTCTCATAAATGTATAGAAGACAAACAGGACGATCGTAAGGTATTTGACAATCGTACTAAACAGCTGTACTCCAAAAGTGTCTGCGCTCACTATAGACGAATAATTAATGTTGACAATAAGTACTGTAATTAACAGGATGTCAAGAATTCCAAAGAAAAGACCCTGCTTCCAGTTTTCCTTCGCCTTCGTAAAGAAATCAGAAATGAAAGCGTGCTCTTCTCTGGCATAATTCCTAAAGATATATATTAAACCACATGTAAGAGGGCCATATATTAGGATTGAAATAACAATAGCCGGCGCATGTAAAAATGAAGGCACGTAATTGACGAGCGTCGCAAACAGCTCAAACAGTATCGAAACAAACGTTTCGCTATCATACGAGCTTAGGGTTGCAAGCCATCCGTAGAACAATGCATAGATAAGTATGATTATTGGCATCAGCACAATAAAGTACATTATGTTCAATAGCATATAGTTAAAGAACTTTCGTCCTAGTAGCTCCCAAAACATTAGGATTGGATGCTTCTTCGGTGCATTGGGGTCAACGCCTTTTCCGGGCTTATTATAGTTATAACCTAAGAGGGGCATATTCTAGATTCCTCCGATAATTCTGAAATATCTATTGCAATCCAATAAGTAGTTAATTGGCGCGGGGATGGTATTTATTGTAGACCTCACGTATTCTCTGATTCACAATATTGGAATAGAACTGTGTTGAAGATATGTCAACATGTCCGAGCATTTCCTGGATGGCGCGGATGTCGGCACCGTTTTCCAATAGATGAATGGCAAATGAATGTCTCAATGTGTGAGGGGTAATATCTTTCTCGATACCAGCAGTCTCTTGGTACCGCTTTACTATCTTCCAAAAACCCTGTCTAGTCATGCGCTTGCCGTTTACATTGACAAACAGAGCAGTCTCGTTTGGACTCTGGATAAGTTGGGAACGCGCGTAATTTATATAGTCAGCAACAGCTCGGACACATGCTGGATAAAGCGGAATTATTCGCTCCTTGTGGGATCCACTGCATCTGATAAAGCAGCTGCTTAGATTTATATCGTTAATATTGAGTGTAACCAATTCGGATACACGCATACCTGTGGCATATAGTACCTCAAGCATTGCTCTGTCGCGGTAACCCTTAGGGTCAACACTTTTTGGCTGCGAAAGTAGTAAGTTTACTTCCTTACTAGAGAGTATCTCAGGTGCATTGCGCTTAACCTTTGGAGGAACAATGTTTTTCAAGGGATTTGTTATTACTTCATTTCTCTGCAAAAGTAGATTGTAGAAACACTTAAGTGATGCTATTGCCCGTGTGATAGTCGACGGAGCTTTATCAGAGTTCTGCAACAGCTTCAAATAGTCGGTTGCGATATCCTCAGATACCTGAGCGAATGTCCTTATGTCCCGGCTGGACAAATATTCAAAAAACTGTCGGACATCCCTGACATATGATGCCACGGTGTTTTGTGATGAACGCTTTTCATATTCCAAGTAGTGCTCGAACATCTTAATTTGCTGTTGCATAATCATTTTTTCCAACTTCCCTATATTAATTATCTCTATGTCAAAATATTACCTAATGCTGCAGAAACAAGACTTGGCGTAATGAACATCTCGGCAAGAGTGCAGATCAGTAGCACCCCCACACAAACAAGAATCCTAGAAAAGTATGAGCTAGAGAATATGGATCCCGACAGCTTTTTTCCTTTAGATGATGCCAAAGAAAAAAGCAGACTTGCTGATACGACACCTTGTGCAGCAAGCATTAACATACATGGTAAAAGTAGTAGACACTGGATGCCGAAAAGTGCGGCGGAGAATAGGAGTCCGTGCCATCCAAATATACGTACAAAGGAGGTAATCGTAAAAAGCAGAAGAAAACCTCTTAAGGCCACAACTGCTGGAATAAATACTGCACCGAACACACAAAAGCCGCAGAGCAAAATTATGATTGGAAAACGGAAAACATTTGCCAGTACTCTCCAGAATGACACATCAGATGAAACTGTGTAGTCCGTAATTAAAGAGGCAATCTGCGTACTATCGCCTCCGTTTGCTGCAATAACACTACCGGTTATCGCTCCAATTATAAAACAAATACATATGAATACTAGCACTGGAAGCATCGCCGTATTACCCGGCAAGTCCCAAACTTTCAAAAGAATTCGCTTCATGGCTCTCCCCTCCTCGTAACAACATATGAGGGAAGTCCAAATGATATGTAAACTACTTTTCGACGGACAAAGTCACGGCCAAAAGATTACTTACCGATTTCTTCAGCCCGTTTTATACACGCGTTCATGCCGGCAACTAATGCGTCATAGAAGCCACACTTTTTCATCTCTGTAAGTGCAGCCACGGTAGTACCACCAGGCGAAGATACAGCTTTAGTTAGATCGGACGATGATTTGCCGCTCTCAAGGAGCATTCGTGAAGCGCCTTCCATAGTCTTTGCCGTAAGCAGTAGCGCAGATTGGGGGTCAATACCAAAACTGACAGCTGTCTTTATCATCTCGTCTGCCATCGAAAAAAAGTATGCGGGTCCTGAGCCATTAACAGCTGTCGCAACATTAATTAGCTCCTCATCGATAAATACAACAGCCCCGGAGCTCGAGAAGATTGAAACAGCCTTCTCGCTAAACATCTCAGGAACATCATTACATACAGCTATTGCTGTCGCACCTAGTCCAATGGTTATTGGCGTGTTAGGCATGACACGAATAACATGTACACTTTCACCGAGCACACTCTTTATGTATTCTGTAGAGATACCGGCCGCTATCGAAATAAAACATTTACCCACTGTATCAACGCTTATCTCATCAAGTACAGACTCAATATTGTTGGGTTTAACCGCAACAATTATCAAATCAGACTGACTGATCAGCTCGTCGACATTCATGCAAACTCTGCAGCCCTGTTTTTCAAACTCAAACACAATTTGAGAATAAGGGTCATAAAGGTTTATGCTACTTGTCGGAAAAATGTCATTCTTAAAGATGCCCTGCAAAATGGCGCTAGCCATATTGCCGACGCCGATAATACCAAGATTCATACCCGCTCCACTTAACATAATGTTGACAGTAATAAATATAAACCAAGTCGCATAAAAAAGCAAGTGAAATCAACAGGTTCAGGGAACTTTGTAAAAACTAACGGAATGTTATGTAAACTGTATTATGTAAAGTGCGTAACTGCAACTTATCTGCTCTATCAGTTTTTGTGTGGATTTGGCTATATGTTGTATACGCTATATTCCTATGGTACAAGATAATCAGTTTGTCAAATCTCAGTCTCATTGCCTGCAAATAATCCGGATAACCAATTACGAAAAATCCTTCTGTATGAAGCACAATCTCAACAGGACATAAAACGATGATGCAGTCGCCTCAAAATCCCTGCGAATGCATCACCGCTTACTTTTTGTAAACTGATACGCTAAAGATAAAACTTATTTTCTGCTTCTTTTTGTGCGTGATGATCGTCCAGAAGATGCTGCCATTGCTCCAAGAACTCCGCCCGCTACTGTAGCCAATAGTAACCCTAAACCGTTTTCAGAAGGTATAAAGCTCTCAAAAAACAAAATTCCAATTACTCCGAACCATAGAATGAGCAAGATTCCCTCTGTAATGCCAACGAACAGCGTCCGCCCTCCTACCCTTTTGGCAGAGAACATGCCGCCGATAAAGGATCCTATCAAAGTAACCACAATAATAATAACGCCGGATAAGCTCTCATCAAATACTCCCGCTAGAACAAGTGCTGATGCAGGAAACAGGAGTACCAGGCATACAAGCAAAGCTATAAGGCTCCCTATTAGGACTTTCATTACGTATCGTTTGAAACCGGGTCCGGTAGAGTCCGCTCTGCGCACCGCAACCACTCCTTTTTAGCTTTCTGCTAAAGGATATTCGGTTGCAGCAAAGAAAATTACTAAATGATTACTGCTGTGGTGCTGATGCGTCTGAACCAGTACCCATAACTGCCCAGCGCATGATCTGAATCTTATGTTTATCGGCACCTGTCTCGATTGTCAGTTTATCATCCTTGATCTTGACGATTTTCCCGACAATACCACCTCTTGTTGTTACTTCGTCACCTACTTTCAGTTCACTCAGCATTTTCTGAACTGATTTCTTACGCTTTGACTCTGGTCTTATCAACATGAAATAGAATATTAGAGCTGTAATTGCTAGGGGAAGAACTAAAGAGGCAATAGAAGAAATATCAATTCCCTCTGTCGCTTGTAAAAAGAGTGTCATTGTTTCACCTCCTCCGGCTTATATGACATCATTTTCCCATTATAAATAAACATTGGTTGATTTGCAAGACAATTCGACTATATTCTCTGAGATAGTCTCTCTGTCCACTCTCTGCGAAATACTTCGAATCCGCCCTCATCGAGCGCTATCCTTATCTTTTCGAACAGCCTGTTGTAAAAAGTGAGGTTATGGATAACAGTCAATCGGTACGCGAGAACCTCTCCTGCCTTCAGCAGGTGGCGAATATATGCCCTGGAAAAATTCCTGCAAGTATGGCAGTCACACTGCTCATCAATGGGCCTACTATCCTCCTGATACTTCTTGTTGTTAATATTTATTACCCCGTCGTGGGTAAAAAGGTGTCCGTGGCGGGCATTTCTAGAGGGCAGTACGCAATCAAAGAAGTCGATGCCCCTTGCGATCGCCTCGAGCATGTTTGCTGGAGTTCCCACACCCATAAGGTACCTGGGTTTTTCCTCGGGAGCATATGGGACTACCTCGTCTAGGACCTCATACATAACCTCTGCTGGTTCTCCCACAGCTAGCCCGCCAACAGCATAACCGGGAAGCTCAAGCTCTCTAATCTGCTTCATATGCTCGATACGAAGATCATTATACGTCCCACCTTGATTGATCCCGAACAGCATCTGTTCATTGTTAACGGTACCTTGACTCTTGTTCAGCTCCTCAAGCTCAGTTTTGCATCGGAGGAGCCATCGGTAAGTTCGGTCTGTTGACTGTTTTACATATTCACGTGTTGCGGGGTTCTCCACACATTCATCAAATGCCATGGCTATATCCGAACCAAGTGCAGATTGAATTCTGATGCTGTCTTCAGGCGACATGAATATTCTACGTCCGTCTATATGCGATTGAAAGGAGACACCCTCCTCATCAATTTTTCTCAATTTGGCCAATGAAAATACTTGAAATCCGCCACTGTCGGTTAGAATTGGTCCATCCCAATGCATAAATCTATGCAGGCCGCCCATGTTCTTAACAGTCTCTTCTCCTGGACGCAAGTGAAGATGATAAGTATTTGAAAGTTGAACCTGGCAGCCGATCTTCTTCAAGTCAAAGGCATCAAGTCCACCCTTTATTGCAGCTTGTGTACCCACATTCATAAACACTGGTGTCTGTACCTTGCCATGAGGGGTATCAAAGACTCCACGTCTTGCGCGACCTTCAGTTTTTAGAATCTTAAACATTCTTGCTCCCCCCATTAACTAATGAACATTGCATCGCCAAAGCTGAAGAATCGCATCCTCTTCTCAATGGCCGCCTTATAGGCATTAAGCACATTCTCACGGCCGGCAAATGCAGAAACCAGCATTATGAGTGTACTCTCCGGCAGATGGAAGTTCGTTATTAACCCGTCAACAATATTAAAAGTGTAACCGGGGTAGATGAATATGTCAGTCCAGCCAGAAGAAGACTTCAGGTTTGCCTGCTCATCAAAAAAAGCTTCCAATGTACGGCAGGATGTGGTGCCAACAGCTATAACTCTGTTTCCCGACTTCTTGGCCGCCCTAACTGCCTCTGCTGTTTCCTCAGGGATAATACAGTATTCGGCATGCATCAAGTGGTCCTCGATTTTTTCTTCCTTCACCGGTCGAAAAGTACCAAGACCGACATGAAGTGTAATGTAAGCAATTGATGCTCCAGCTTCCTGAACCCTTTCAATAAGTTCTTCTGTGAAATGTAGGCCTGCTGTGGGTGCTGCAGAGCTGCCGGGAATCTTTGAGTAAACTGTCTGATAACGCTCTGGCTCATCAAGAGTCTCAGTTATATATGGCGGCAGGGGCATGCGTCCAAGCTCCTCTAGAACTTCAAGAAAAATCCCCTGGTAGTTGAAGCGGATGAGTCTGTTGCCGTCTTGTTTTACGCTCTCAACTTCAGCGGTGAGCTTGCCGTCTCCGAAGGTCAGAACAGCACCGGGTCTACAGCGTTTTCCGGGCTTAACGATACACTCCCAGAGCTCCCCTTCCTCATGCAATAAGACTAGCTCTACCGAACCGCCACTACTCCCCTTACCGATAAGTCTAGCCGGTATTACCCTCGAATTATTCATAACAAGTAAATCTCCGGGACGAAGCAGCCCCGGAAGGTCAAAGAAGTTTAGATCTGTATATTCTCCAGATATCCTATCCAGCGTCATGAGCCTCGATTCGTCCCTTCTTTTCAGGGGAGTCTGCGCAATCAGCTCTTGAGGAAGCTCATAGAAGAAATCACTTTTTTTCATATATTCCCTTTCTCTGTCTTTCGGTTTTGATTTGGTTTACGGCGCATAGTTTGGCTGAACAACAGCTTCGGTGTAGTAGTAAGATAGAATCTGATCAAAAGTATATCCGCGTTCTGCCATACCCTTTGCTCCATACTGACTCATGCCGACATTATGTCCCCAGCCCTTACCGGAAACAATAAAAGAATCGGTGTTGCGTTCCAATACACTTGTCCCTTTTGCTGACAGAAGATGGATGTCATCGCGGCCGGACAGCCTGGTAACGGAACCACCCTTTCCAATTGCATAGCCTTCCGCTGCGGATATCACAGTTGATGCGTTGTTTACGTTGAACCGCACACCACCGGATATTGTATATCTCTGACTGTGAGTATATTTCTGAAGAGTGCTGCTATTTAATATTGTTCTAGCAGAGCTCTTATCAAATGTAAGTTGTTTACCGCTTGAATCGATAAATGTTACACTATAAACATTACCGGCAGGTGTATACTCGCTCACGTACGCATCAACAACCTTACCTATATTATGCCCCTTGGACTGTAGAATCCACGTTATTTCGTCACTTGTATACTCAAAACTCCATATACCGTTGTTGGCGTTCTCCAAATCTTCAAAATAATCGGGTACTGCCTGTAGATAAGGGTAGTCATATCCCCATACATTTTTGGAGCTTTCAGTCGATCCACCATTTGAAGAGTGATAAACAGTGGTGCACAAATTGCCACCATACCTTAATACAAGGCCCCTTACAGCTTCAGCTGCACTGTCCGAGTTAGCATTTGCTGAATTACGACCTCTGTAGACCTGACAGTCGGTAGTGTTGCACACATCAAATCCCATTGAACCATGCCTTCTGAGACTTGAAAGTGCATATGTAGCAGCGCAGACAGCTTGTGCTTTTAGAGCTTCCTGGTGCCATCTTGGATTCATCTCGTAGGGAAGCACTCCCTTTGTATACTCACATAGAGGCAGAACGTTTATTACCGTAATATCATTTCCGTTATTTCTCCGATACTCGAAAGATCCAGCATATCTGTAGCCCTTAAACCATGTCTCAGTGTAATCTGAGCCCGTAGGCTGAATTGCTAGAAATGCGCTGTTACCAGCATCGAACTCAAAGATTATTTCTCCAGTAGAGGTTATGGTGACAGTATAGCAGGTCTCTGATCCGCCGACCCCTCCTGCTCCCGGTAATCCTACCTCAGTTGCAGCAGCATTTGCTTTGTCTAGTGAAGAGTATGAACCAAGCCGTACTCTATACTCACCCATAATATATGCCGGAAATGCAGCAATTCCTGTGTTCTCTGTCAATACCTCTGCGCTGTTAACAGCCTCATCGTAGGAGCTGTATTGTACACCCGAATCGATGTGGTATGCGCCAATAGTCAACGCTCCTGCTGGTGGAAGTGCATCATAGTATGTACCTTTCAGCATATACATGTTCTTGTCTTTATTAACAGTAATCTTTTCCTGCACAGTACTACCGACCATGCAGAAATTTAGTTCTTTGTCAAAGAAACCAAAATTGTAGCCTGAGCCAACTTCGTTAGCCAGATTTGCTGAAGGGAGTGCGTTTGTATCATAGTACAGTCCCACTTTTATGTATGGATCATAGAGCGAAGAATTATCGGCTTTGGCAGTTATATCAGCTGGTTGGATAGCGGTTAATATAAATAAAAAAGAGATTAGGAAAAGCGCGAATTTTCTCATTAATATCCTCCAAAAACACTAGCGGCGCGATTGACAAGCGAAATGCTGTGTGATAGTATTATGTAAATATAATATATATAGAGTGGTGTAGAGGTGCAGTTTCTAATAGTAACAATGCAGAGATTCCCTAAATCGATGAAGCACTGTGAAAGGAGAAATTGCCGAAGGATGCGGTATAGGGTTGGCCGTTTTCTTGGGCGATGGGTTAATAGCCCCTCGACTGTCATCCAATGGATGGAGAGCTATGCTGTGCAAGTGGTTAATGACAAAGCCTATGCCTTGCGTCATTATACTACAGGTCCAGCCGGTTTTTCAACCGGTTTTTTCATATTTAGACACCACAACCTGCCTGTAAGACTTTAGTCTGTGGCAGCATAGGATATAATTGGGGTAAAGCATTTTTATCACAGTCAATACAGACTGGAAGGAATGAGGTCTTGTGAAAAAGTATAAAGTTGGAGTTCTTGGAGCTACGGGCATGGTGGGACAACGTTTTGTCTCATTGCTTTCCGATCACCCCTGGTTCACTGTCACTGTGCTTGCAGCAAGCCCGCGCTCAGCAGGCATGACATACAAAGAAGCTGTGTCAGGCCGCTGGGCAATGCCCACTGCAATACCAGAAGATATCGCAAATTTAGTTGTGTTAGATGCTACAGCTGACATGAAAAGCATAGCATCGTCGGTAGACTTTGCTTTTTCTGCAGTTGATATGAAAAAAGATGAGATAAGGAAATTCGAAGAGGCATATGCTGAGCTTGAGTGCCCTGTAATTTCAAACAATTCCGCACATAGGCTTACTCCTGATGTGCCTATGGTGATCCCCGAAGTAAACCCTGAGCATTTGGAGATAATAACCGACTTTCGTAAGAGCCGTAATTTATCGCGGGGTCTTATAGCGGTTAAGTCCAACTGTTCACTGCAAAGCTATGTCCCCCCGCTTCATCCACTTCGTAGGTTTGGTCTTGAAAAAGTCCTTACCTGCACATACCAAGCTATCTCTGGTGCAGGCAAGACTTTTGAAACGTGGCCCGAAATGGTGGATAATGTTATCCCGTATATTGGAGGCGAGGAGGAAAAATCGGAGATTGAGCCGCTTAAGATTTGGGGAGAGATAAAGGATGGAGCTATTATCAACTCTTCAGGTCCAGCCATTACCGCTCAGTGTATACGAGTTCCCGTAACTGACGGCCATCTCGCCTGCGTCTTTGCATCATTTAGAGAGAAGCCTGAAATTGAGGAGATAAAGCAACTCTGGTTAGATTTCCGCGGCAGGCCTCAGGAGCTCTCCCTCCCTTCAGCTCCTAAGCAGTTCATACACTATTTTAATGAAGAGAATTTTCCTCAAACCCGACTTCATCGAGATCTTGAGGGTGGAATGGCAATCTCGGTCGGACGACTGCGCCCTGACAGCCAATATGATATAAAGTTTGTGTGTTTATCACATAATACTCTTCGTGGTGCTGCCGGTGGCGGTGTCCTTTTGGCAGAACTACTCTGCAAAGAGGGATACATTTAGATCGATTTCATCTCTTGTTGTTAGTAACATGTAAGTGAATATGTAGTGTGCAAAGTGAGGTAAACTATGAAAACACCGTTATTCGTAGGATCGGGCGTAGCGATCGTAACCCCTTTTAGAGAGGGGGACTACTCAATTGACTTTAACTGTTTTGAAAAACTAATCGATTTTCAAATCGAAAACGGAACAGATGCTATCATCGTATGTGGAACAACAGGTGAAGCATCTACCCAATCTACCGAGGAACATCTGCAAACCATAGAGCATTGTGTAAAGCATGTCAACGGCAGAGTCCCCGTAATTGCAGGTACTGGTTCAAACGATACCCTTTACGGAATAGAGATGTCGATTGAGGCACGAAAGCTGGGGGTAGACGGTCTGCTTGTTGTAACTCCATATTACAACAAAACAACCCAAAAGGGACTAATCAACCACATGACACTTATAGCCGACAAAGCAGGCATCCCAATAATCGTCTACAATGTGCCGTCGAGAACAGGGATGGATATTACGGCGGATACATATTGTGAACTGGCTAAGCACCCGTTAATCAACGGTGTCAAGGAGGCCTCCGGTAATCTTCCGGTTATTTCTGCTGTAAGACAGCGTGTTGGCGATGATCTCTATTTCTGGTCTGGTGAAGATAATCTCGTCGTGCCTATTCTTTCCTTAGGTGGTAAGGGTGTTATTTCCGTTGTTGGAAATATTGCTCCGAGACAGACATCTGACATGTGCCGCCTGTACCTTGAAGGGAATGTTCTCGAAAGTACAAAAATCCAAATAGGCCTCACTGAGCTAATAAACTCACTCTTCGCCGAGGTAAATCCTGTACCAGTCAAGGCGGCTTTGAAGCTTATGGGATTGGACTCCGGCACTCTGAGGCTCCCACTTATCGATATCTCCGAGCCAAATCTCAAACGTTCGATGAATGCAATGACAGAGTACGGACTCCTTCCAAATTAAAATGAATAGGAGTGTAAAGATGTTAAGAATCCTTCTCTCCGGATGTAATGGTCAGATGGGCAAGGTTATTACACAGCTTGTCTCTGACAATGACAATATGGAGATTGTTGCCGGAATCGATATTTCTGGCAATGCCGAATCCGCGGGTTTTCCCATATACGACGATCCATTCAAGTTCGACGGCGAAGCTGATGTACTCATTGATTTTTCCAATCCCGCATCTCTGTCCCGTCTGCTTGATTACTGTACTGATCGGAAACTACCAGCAATACTTGCTACAACAGGCTATACTGACGAACAGATAGCCCTCATTGAGGAATCTTCCTCATTAGTTCCGATTTTTCGTTCAGCAAACATGTCAATTGGCATATGTCTTGTATCACAGCTTGCCAGCCAGGTAGCTACTCTGCTTGGTTCGAGCTTCAATATCGAAATTACCGAGAGACATCACAACAGAAAACTCGACTCACCTTCTGGAACTGCACTCTTAATTGCTGAGTCTATAGCTGAAGCACTTTCCTATGACCCGGTTTATTCGTATGGAAGACACTCATCTAGCAATAGACGCAGAGCTGAAGAGATAGGAATTCATTCAATACGCGGTGGTACAATTATTGGCGATCACGAAGTTTTGTTTGCGGGAAATAATGAACTTATTGAAATAAAGCACTCAGCGCAGTCACGGGGAGTATTTGCAAATGGAGCACTTAGAGCTGCTGAGTTCATTGTTGATCAGAAGCCCGGGTTGTACGACATGAAAATCCTGGTGGAGAGCGTTATCAATAAGTGATAGTTTTGCGGGTTCTTACTTCAAAAATGCTTATCCCAAATTAAACGGCTTCCCTCAAAGATGTTTCATCCATTGAGGGAAGCCGTTAATTTGTTCAGTTATTACTACAATAGTGTATATGAGCTTACGCAGTATAATTATCCTAGACGTATACGGTGGTAAACCTTCTTACCTTTACGGACTACAATACCATCGCCTGAAAGCTGTGTGTCGGTAAAACGTACTGTAACTGTTGCGACCTTCTCATCATTTACCGAGATGCCACCCTGGTCCACCAAGCGTCTTGCCTCACCTTTTGAGCCTACAATACCGGCCTTGATCAACAGGTCACTAATTGCGATCTCGCCATCAACAAGCTCTTCTGTAGAGAGCACTGTCTCAGGCATATTTGAGTCGGTACTTCCCTGCGAGAAAATTGCTTTTGCCGCTGAAAGTGCGTCGTCTGCAGCTTCCTTACCGTGAACGATTTTTGTCACTTCATATGCAAGTAGCTCTTTTGCGGAGTTTAGCTCTGCACCTTCAAGTGATTCATATTTCTTGATTTCCTCTAGGGGTAGAAATGTCACAAGCTTAAGGCAGTTGATGACATCGGCGTCAGCGACATTCCTCCAATACTGATAGAAATCGTAGGGAGATGTCTTTTCGGGGTCCAGCCAAACAGCACCCTTCTCCGTCTTCCCCATTTTCTTACCATCCGATGTGAGAAGCAGTGTAAAGGTAATGCCATATACAGTCTTGCCTGTCTTCCTTCTTATCAGATCGATACCGCCTAGGATGTTAGACCACTGGTCATCTCCTCCACACTGGAGGTTAACACCATATTCCTGATTCAGGACATAGTAGTCGTAACCCTGCATCAACATGTAGTTGAACTCAAGGAATGATAGTCCCCTCTCGAGACGAGATTTAAAACATTCAGCTGAGAGCATACGGTTTACCGAGAAATGTACGCCGACCTCTCTGAGAAACTCTACGTAATTGAGGTCAAGAAGCCAATCGGCGTTATTGACCATTATTGCGTTGCCTTCCGAAAAATCCACGATTTTTGACATCTGCTTACGGAAGCAGTCTGCATTGTGTTGTATAGTTTCCACCGTCATCATTTTGCGCATATCGGTCTTTCCCGACGGATCGCCTATCATAGCTGTGCCTCCACCCAGCAGGGCTATCGGCTTGTTTCCAGCTCTTTGGAGATGTCTCATTATGATAAGCTGCATAAGGTGACCGATATGAAGGCTATCGGCTGTAGGGTCAAAGCCGATGTAGAATACTGCCTTTCCGGAATTGATCAGCTCACTGATCTCCTCTTCGTTAGTTGCCTGTGCCACAAGTCCCCTTGCAACCAGCTCTTCATATAGTGTCATAATAACTCATCCTCGTTTCTTATAAGCTTTCGCATCAGCAATCATCTCGCCCGCACTTTTCAGCGTTAACTCGGTTATTGCCGTTGCGCTAATTATTCTTGCAATCTCTTCGGTTGCAGATGCTTCGTCAAGCAGATTCACAGTGGTGTAGACACGGCCTCCGCGCTCACTCTTTTCAACCCGGAAATGATTATCTGCCATAGCGGCTATCTGCGACAGATGTGTAACACACAAAACCTGTTTCTCCCGTGACACACCTGCAAGCATTTCAGCAACCTTCTGGGCTGCACGGCCGCTGACACCCGAATCGACCTCATCAAATATCAATGTCTGTATGTCATCGTTTTTGAGGAGCACATTCTTCATTGCAAGCATTATTCTTGATAACTCACCGCCCGATGCAATACGGGAAATTGAGCGGAGCTGCTCTCCCGGGTTTGCCGAAAGCAGGAACTTTACCTCATCCAGACCGTCAGGTCCCGGTTCCTCGGTCTGATCGATATCTACCACAAACTGAACCTTTGGCATATCGAGCTTTGAAAGACTTTCCATAATTAATTGTGATAGCTCTGTTGCTCTCTCAGAACGGCTGCGGCTAAGAGCTCTTCCAGCCTCCATAGTCTTTGCGAATATCTCCTCACGCTTAGCAGTGAGCCTTGCAAGCTTCTCTTCAGAAAACTCGATTCTGTCTAGCTCCTCCTTGTCTCGCTTAAGGGTTTCAAGGATGCTCTCAATAGAATCGCCGTACTTTCGTTTCAGTCGGAAAATAAGATCAAGTCTCGCTTCGACCTGCTCCATCTCCTCCGGCGAGTAAACATAAGTATCGCGTAGGTCTCTGATTTCATTTGCCAGATCCTCTGCCACAAATCTAATATCTGTTAGACGTTCCTGTGTTGCTCCTAGACGAGTGTCTATTGAGGATATTGTTGAAAAGAAGAAATCCGCAGAGTTTAGAAGCCCGCATGCTCCTTCTGAATCCTCATCGCCGTATAGAGCGCGGAAACACTGCTCTAAAGCCTCTACCATCTGTTCAGAGTTCCGAAGGATATCTCGTCGGGATTCCAGCACCTCATCCTCGCCTATTTCTAGGTCTGCTGCTTCGATTTCTTTAATACGATATTGCAGGCGGTCAATCAGTCGAGCCTTCTCCTTCTCATCAACCTTCATAGACTTGATATTGCTTTCAATCTCAAGTAACTCATTATAGAGGTCCCGGTATCTTTTTAGCAGAGAATCATGTCCCGCAAAGCTGTCTAGATACGGGAGATGTGTGTTTTCATAGAGCAGACTCTGATTTTCGTGCTGACCATGAACATTAATAAGTAGGCTGCCCAACTCCCTTAGCTGAGTTACGGTAACTGGCATCCCGTTTATTTTACAGAGACCACGTCCCTCGGATGATATTTGACGATAAATCAGGATGTTACCGTCTTCATCCGGAGAATACCCGTTCTCTCCGAGCCAAGTGAGCACAGAAGGTGAAAGATCACTGAACAGGGCGCTGACAACAGCAGTACTCTCACCAGTACGTATCAAATCTCTGTTGGCGCGTTCACCTGCAATTACTCCGATAGCATCGATAATAATTGATTTACCTGCGCCTGTCTCACCCGTAAGGATGTTAAGTCCCGAACCGGGCTCAATATCAGCACGCTCAACCACAGCAATATTTTCAATATGAAGAAGTGTGAGCATTTAGATTCCTCCCAGCACACAGCTGTCATCGCAAAAGGTCGCTGATCTTCTCAGAAAAATCAACTGCATGATTATCTTCACGTAGTATTACAATTGCTGTGTCGTCTCCAGCCAGTGTACCGACAATTTCATCGAGCTGCATTGCATCTATTGCAGAACAGGCTGCGGGTGCCAGACCGGGTAGAGTGCGCAAAACGATTATATTCTTCGCGCGATCTGCCGATACTACGCTCTCTTTAAAAATGTTTCTCAGACGGGTATCTAATTCGGGTTCGAAGATTTTTGCAGGTGCCTGGTATCGGTATCTGCCGTTATCAGTAAGGGTCTTCTGTAGTTTGAGCTCTTTAATATCTCGGGAAATAGTTGCTTGGGTTGCATCAATTCCATGTTCGCGAAGCCTTTCGGCAAGCTCCTCCTGGGTCTCTACGGTTTCCTTCTGAAGGATTTGAAGAATCATCTTGTGCCGCATAGGTTTCATATGATGAGTTCCTTTCCTGTATGTTTATTTTAGGAGTATGTATGTAGAGGCTGTTTAGCCGTATGCACCAGTTAATATATTATGGGAGCAGCTTATTCCTTACAATATCATAGAAACTATGATTCTTTGCCCTGACAAGCTTGCAGCTAAGTTCTGATTTTGTAAGGACAACTGTATCGCCCTGTTCCATATTATATTGGGAAACTCCGTCAATTGTCAATTTCGCAGTCTTGCCTGGAGTCGTATTCACAAACCTGATTTCACTAGATCCACATAGAATAAAGGACTTTGCATATAAACTATGCGCACATATTGGAGTTACAACAGTTAAGTCGGCACAGGGCTCAACAAGCGGTCCCCCCGCCGACAACGAATAAGCCGAGGATCCGGTCGGAGTTGAAGCGATAATACCGTCACCGCTGATGGTGGCTATCAGATGGTCACCAACCCAGAAATCGAGAGAAATAATACGGGGAACCTCTGCATTTGTGACAACAGCGTCATTGAGTGCTGATCCACATGACAATACTTCTCCGTCTCTCATAAGCAAGGCGTCGAGCATGGACCTGTTATCTATACTGTAGCTGCCTTTGAGTATCGGCTCGAGCCTGGAAAGTTCGTCCTTTTCAAGCTCTGCGAGAAAACCCAGTTTTCCTGCGTTAATTCCCAGGACGGGCTTTGATTCTTTTGCAGCGACCTTCGCAATCTGAAGGATCGTCCCGTCACCACCGATGGAAATTACCATGTCCGATTCCCTTACCCCCTCTTCCAAAGGAGTCTGCCTTACTAAGTCTGAAAAGAGTTCTATCGAATCAGGCAAAATCGGTTCCAGACCTGAACTGCTGATTATCTTAATAACCTCGGCAGTAATCTTCAGACCTTTATCGCGGCTGGGATTCGGGTATACAAATATCGTGGTCATATTGCTGTTATCTGACATTTACAACACCGCTTTACAGAATCGTCATTTTTGAACTTAAGCTCACGCTGGCCACTTTCCCGGGTAATAATTAACTCATAATACATTATGAGATTCCTCAACCACTTTTGAAAGATCAATTGATTCATAGTTGGATATATTATCCTGTTTCGCTGTTTGTAGGGTCAAGCATGCCAGGTACTCTATGTTACCCTCGGGTCCTTTGATTGGTGAGTAAGTCAACTGGTTGACAGAAAACCCAGAGTCTATTGCGTTCTTAGTGAATTCCTCCAGTACCTCAAGATGGACATTGGGATCCCTTACAACGCCCTTCTTCCCCACTTTTTCGCGGCCTGCCTCAAATTGGGGCTTGACAAGGGCGACGACTTTACAAGTTGGTTTTACAAGATTTCTGACCACTGGCAGTACTAGTTTCAATGAAATAAATGATACATCTATCGAAACGAAGTCCAGCATCTCGCCAATCATATCTGGTGTTACGTGACGTATGTTTGTTCTTTCCATTACAACAACCCTGTCATCCTGACGAAGTTTCCAAGCCAGCTGGCCATAACCGACATCAACAGCATAAACCTTTGATGCACCGTTTTGAAGCATACAATCGGTAAATCCACCTGTAGAAGCTCCAATATCGGCCGCAACTACGCCGTTTAGCGAGAGATTAAAATCTAGTATTGCCTTCTCGAGCTTAAGACCTCCCCGGCTTACATAAGAGATTGTGTTGCCCCTGATATCGATCTTCACATCCTCAGAAACCTGTGTTCCGGGTTTTATGATCCTCATATCATCAACAAAGACTATACCACTCATGACAGATGCTTTTGCTTTCTCCCGGCTCTCGAAGTATCCTCTCTCAAACAGCAGTTGATCTATTCTTTTTCTCACCAACACATTCCTCCAATATGGCAGAGGCAATAGAAGCGGCATCAAGACCGTATTCGGTAATCAAATCATTCACATTGCCGTGTGGTATGAAATCATCACCTAAATTTTTTAGTCTTGCGGACTTGATACTCACATTTGAAAGAATGAGTTCACTTAAAATCCGCCTACCAGTACTGCCCTCGTCTAGTAACTCCTCTACTGCTAAGAAGCGTCCGGTTTTCTTAACGGAACTGATTACAGGCTCCTTTGGAAGAGGCGAAATAACGTTGAGTTTTACTACTTCAACTGACACACCCTTCGATTCACAAAGCCTAGCTGCATCAAGCACCTGATTTATGATTACACCGTGGGTACAGACCGTGATGTCGGTACCTTCTCTTATTATCTCTGCATCACCAGTGGATAAGCCTCTATAGTTGCCCTCTGATCCACGCGGATACCGAATTGCGACAGGACCATCGCTCTGGGCGAGGGCATCCTCCAGCGTTTTTTCGAGTTCGGCATAACTTGAAGGGCAGTAAACGCGTAAACCTGGTATTTGAGGAAGGAACAATCCATCAAATACGCCGTGGTGGGTCTCCCCGTCTTCTCCTGTAAGCCCGGCTCTGTCTATAGCAAAGACAACCGGAAGGTTTTGAAGCGCTACGTCATGCACTATCATATCGTAAGAGCGCTGAAGGAAAGTGGAGTATATTGCACAAACCGGTCGCAACCCATTTTTTGCCATGCCTGCGGCCATAGTAACTGCATGCTCCTCAGCAATCCCAACATCAAACGTGCGGTTTGGGTTTTTCTCATTAAAATGCTCGAGTCCGGTGCCACTTAACATTGCCGCTGTTATGGCGCAGATGCGCTTGTCCGAATTTGCTAGCTCCTCCAATTTGTTGCCGAAGACACTTGAAAAGCAGGATGTGGAGTTCTTGATTTGCAGGCCGGAACCTATATCGAACTGAGAAATACCGTGATATTTTGACGGGCTCTCCTCCGAATAGCGATATCCTCTGCCTTTCACGGTAGTTAAATGGATTAGGACAGGTCCCGGGTACCCCTTTGCAATCTCAAGGAGGCTGCAAAGCTCCTCTAGATTATGTCCGTCAACTGGTCCAAGGTAGGCAAACCCCAAATCCTCAAACATGCTTCCACGTACTATCATATGCTTGAAAAACATCTTGGTGTTGTGAACGATACGGTATAAGTACTTACCAGCGGGGATTTTTCCTGTAATTGCACGAACACCAGTCTTTATCTTTGAGTACTGAGGTTTAAGACGCAGACGGCCTAGCTGTCTAGCAACACCACCGACATTGCGCTGTATCGACATCCCATTATCGTTAAGCAGGACTATCAGTTTCTCATTTGCCTGTCCCGCATCATTAAGAGCCTCATAGGCAAGCCCGCCAGTTAGGGCACCGTCACCAATTACTGCAACCACATTATAGTCCTCGTTTGAGAGTGTTCTTGCACGAGCCATACCCAACGCAGCAGATATTGATGTGGATGCGTGGCCAGTTGCAAATGCATCGTGATTGCTCTCACACGGCTTTGGAAATCCGGAAATACCGTTAATTGAACGTAGACTATCAAACTGATCGCGTCTTCCGGTGAGTATTTTGTGAGCATAACACTGATGTCCGACATCAAAGATGACTCTGTCGACCGAGGTGTCAAACACCTTATGAAGTGCAACCGTAAGCTCAATTACACCGAGGTTGGAAGCCAGGTGTCCGCCGGTACGCGATATACTTTCTATAAGAAAGAGCCTGATTTCATCGCAAAGCGATTCGAGCTCCTGTATATTTAGTTTTTTTATGTTTTCCGGTGAGTCTATATACTTAAGAAAACTCATAGTTACCTCTCAGTATTTCTATATCAATGCACATATCTCAGCTATTTCGAGAAGCAAGATAATCTGTCAACCAAATCAAAAATTCGTTATTCTTGAAGTAAGAGAGCTGCTCTTTAGCTGAAAGGGTAAGCTTTTCAACTAATCTCTCGCACTCAGAAATCCCGTAAAAATCGACAAATGTCTTTTTCCCTCTGTCAGTATCAGAGCCGACGGGTTTACCCAATGTATCTTCATCCCCGGTAACGTTAAGCATGTCATCCTTTATTTGGAAAGCAAGACCTATTGCGTCAGCGTATTTGGCAGCAGCATGACGTTTGTCCAGTGATGTCTCTGCCAGAACACAGCCGCCGACACATGCAGCGGATATGAGGGCACCTGTTTTTAGACGTTGAGTATCCTCAATTAGGGAGACATCAACTTCTCGGTTCTCATTTTCCATATCCAGTATCTGACCGCCTATCATACCAAAAGCTCCCGAAGACTGCGCAATGATCCTTGATACTTCTAGACGTGTCTCAGCTGAAGGCAGTTTCTTGGGAAGCATGGACGCTGTCCCGGGGAATAATTCATTCTTATCGGACAGCATCAACTCAAAAGCAGCATTAAGAAGGGCATCACCTGCCAACACTGCGGTTGCTTCTCCGAAAACTATATGGTTTGTAGGTAGACCTCTGCGTAAGTCATCATTGTCCATACACGGCAAATCATCATGTATCAGAGAGTAGGTATGAATCATTTCAACGGCCAAAGCAAAAATCAGAGCTGTATCCGGATCTCCTCCCGATGCCTTGCAAAACTCAATAAACAGAATAGGGCGAATTCTCTTTCCTCCCGAAAGCAAGCTATACCTCATAGCATCAATCAGGGTCTTTTGCTTGAAATCTCCGTCTGAAAAAAGACTTTCCAGCGCACTGTTAATTCTGCTTATACTTCGGTCATAATATTTTTTATAACTCATAAATGGATTACGATGCCATTACTCCGATTCAATCTCAAAGGGCTCAGAGACAGGCTCTCCGGTTGCTCCTTTCATAATCAAATTCACTTTCTGCTCCGCCTCGTTGAGGATCGCGTTACACTTCTTCATAAGGGACGCACCCTCCTCAAACAAGCCGAGCGCCTCCTCCACCGGGATTTCCCCCCTCTCAAGGAGTCGAACGATTTCTTCGAGTCTTGTGATGGATGTTTCAAAGGATACTTTTTCAGCCATATTATTACTCCGTTCTGTCGTATGTCGTCAGTTGATACTGTATGTTGTATTTGGTTCCGACTTTTTTTATCTCTTTAGTCATTAATTCTATCTGTCTTTAATTTCGACACAGTATGTATTTTTCATACCTATATTACACTACTAATGCCAAATGTCCAGAATAATAGTAACGATACTTCAGAGTTCTTCACCTAAATGTCTAGTTTGAGCTGATTGGGTGCAGCACTATCGACATCCTCTGTAGTTTTGATCTGGTCAATAGATGAGTTATGTTCAGAAGTATCTTCGGTAATTCTGTCAGCTATCCGATTTTCAAGACTGTAAGTCGGATCGACCGAGGTTACAGTGCAAGAAAGCGACCCCTTACCAAGAAAAATGTTTAGTGACGTGCCTGTAGAGACATCATCTGCACTTTTGACAACCGCTCCCCTATCATCTGTTGCAATAGCATAACCACGCCCGAGCACCTTTAGAGGGCTAATAGCATCCAGTGTTGATGCTAGCCTTCCGAAGCGCTCATTTCGCAGAGAAAGATAACGCTGTGAAGCCGAAGCAAGCTCGCCCGAAACCTTATCTAGCTGCATGCGTCTGTCGTGGACATACTGCATTGGGGTCTGTAAAACTCTGCGCTCAGCCAACGCATTGAGACGCTGTCTCGAGACTCGCAGTGTTCTGTCAACAAGTGTTGCCATCCGTGCTTCAACATTCTTAAGTCTCACAAGAAGCTCGTCAATATCCGGAACGACCAACTCCGCTGCATTTGAAGGGGTTGCGGCACGAAGGTCAGCAACAAAATCAGCAATCGTAAAGTCGGGTTCGTGGCCGACGGCGGACACTACCGGGATAGCAGAGCGATAGATAGCCATGGCAACACGTTCATCGTTGAACGCCCATAGATCCTCTATAGAACCTCCTCCACGACCTGTAATAATCACATCGCCCAGTTTGTAGAGATTTGCGTAGTCCAGCGCATCTGAAATCTCAGCCGGTGCCTCTTCTCCTTGTACACGTACCGGAAGCAGATTGACCTCACTTATGGGGAATCGTTTTTTCAGAATGCGAATCATGTCGCGGACTGCAGCTCCTGCTGAGGATGTAATCAGACAGATGCGACGAGGATAGCGCGGTAGCGGTCTTTTCCTATCTTCGCTGAAGTAGCCCTTGGCCTCCAGCTTCTTCTTAAGCTGTTCAAATGCAATGTACAGGGCACCGACTCCGTCTGCAATCATTTCCTTTGCATAGAGCTGGTACTGCCCGTCTCTGGGATAGACCGTGATTCTTCCCCGTACAATAACCTTCATTCCGTTTTCCGGTCTAAATACAAGTCTTTGAGCGTCACTTCGGAACATCACAGATTTCAGGACGCCACCCTCATCCTTTAGTGTAAAGTAATGATGGCCGGAAGGATAGGTCTTATAATTTGAGATTTCACCCTTGATATATATGTCAAATAAAGCTCTGTCTGAGTCCAGCACCTGCTTTATGTACATGTTAACGTCGCTTACTGTATATATTCTATTCTCATTCAACCTTATCCACTCCATTCCCATAAATCCGGCAGGCAAGAATCGCAACACCGGCCGCATTGTCAGTCGCATACTCCGGTTTTGCAAAAATCGCATCAAAACTGTCTTCCATTTCCTGTCGAATGATGGAGTTTGACATTACTCCCCCGACACAGAGAATAGGCATGTTTCGATAGATGTCAAGAGATGACCTAATTGCGTTATGAAGTACGGCTGATATAGATTTTATCACAAAATATGCGATATTTGAAGGCGACTCACCGTTTTCCATTAATTCATGAACCTTGTTTTCTAGCCCTGAAATTGAGAAATCGAGGCCTCTCTGCTTGGGTACAAAGTACTTCTCCACAGTCCGATCAAGGGCTAGTTTCTCAAGAGCCGGACCTGATGGGAAATCTAAACCCAGTTCTCGCCCGCATCGATCAATCAGCTGGCCGGCGGCCAGATCAGTTGTTCCTCCGATTCTCTTTGCTTTAAATAGGCCATTCTCGGTGGGATTTACAAGGAGGATTTCGGTGGTTCCACCTGAAACATGCAGTGCTATGAATGGTACATCGAGTAAGTCCAGTCGTCCAGCTGACCAGGCTCCTGCTGCTAAATGACCCTGCTGGTGAGAAAAGGCGAAGTAAGGGATTCCCAATGCTGTGGCCATAACGTTAGCGTGCGATACTCCTACCAGAAAGCATGGCATGTAGGATCCGTCAACCTCACGTGGTCTCTCGGATGCGGCACAAGCTGTCAGAGAAACCGGTCCGGCTTTTCTTATAAGTTCCTCAACCACTTCCGGAATTCGCTGAGTATGAATAAAGACTGCGTCACGTTGACGCAGCCCAATGGATCCATGTTCTACATCAAGCAGCCTGCGATGTGTGAATACTACATTCCTAACATCGTCGTAAATTGCAGCAGAGGTGGTGTAGTTGGATGTGTCAAAGCCAAGAAAAAATCCCATACTAAATCTCCTCCGCTCTGAAAAAGGCACCTAATACCCCGTTTACAAAGGAGGCCGTCTCGTCAGAATCATATTTTTTTGTAAGCTCTACCGCCTCGTTTATTGAAGAACCCGGGGGGATTTCATCTCGTAAATATATGAGTTCAAAAACACATAACCGTAAAACCGAAACGGCAATACAGGAGACTCTCTCTCTCTTCCAACTGATCAAGTATCTGTCGATATGACCATCAAGTTCAGTAAGATGTGAGCGGACTCCACGTACAACTCTAAGAATGTAATCCAACTGTATATCATTAGGATATGATTCGAAGGCGTCATCCTCATCTGAGATCAATGAAAAAGCTTCTCTTGATACGCGCCATTCAAGGGCTTCATCTTCGGCCTCAGAATGGAATTCCAACTCATATATGAGTTTTAATGCTATTTCTCTGGCAACCTTTCTGTTCATACGTTTCCATCCCGTATAGTTTACTCTTTTGGACACAACAATAGAAGCCGTCTGCCAATCTGTCAAACAGCTTCTCTGTTCAGACTCAGTCTTCTTTCGATTCCACTTCGAAAGAAACACCGCCCACGTGGACATTAACAGACTCCACGTCCAGACCAGTCATTGACTCTATTGCAGAGACAATAGCATCCTGAAGCCTGCCGGCGACCTCGGGGATCTTATAACCATATTTGACATTAACGTAGATGTCAACAATAACACTTTTGCCTATATTTTGAACCTTGACGCCCTTATTTAAACTCTTTTTACCTAGAAGCTCAGCCAGATCAACGGCGGTCGGTGCGTTCAGCCCTGCAACTCCTTCAACTTCTGACGCTGCAAGGGAAGCAATAGAGGCAATTACGTCCTCCGATATGTTGATGGTTCCGGAGTCCTCGTGGTTTGTATAGTAATCTCTGTTCTCAGACATGGAACAAACACTCCTCCTGTTTTAGATACAGGAACAGTATACCACAAAATTCTAGAAAAACAAATCCTTTCTTGCCCAATCGGGATGTCGGGGCAATAGCTGTACAGTTATTGCGCCACTTCGATAATGTTTATTTTCTCGGTAGAAAACCCAGTTTCACTTACTACAATCTCTTTTATCTTGCTCACATCTTCAGCCTGAAGTACACCTCCTGAAGCTGTCGCAACCACAATGTCAATGCTTTCGTTATCCCCTATAAATGCAACACAATCGCGAAATCCCTTAGCAATTACGAGGTTTTCAATCTGTGCCTCTGTAATTGCGTTGCTTGCTAGTACGCTGAGCGCAGTCGCCGACTCATCCCTTTTCTCCTGGGATAGAGTTTCATTATCCGATGATTCACGTAGGATCTCCAATGAGCTGTCCCTCGCCATCTGCCTGTTTAGTCTGGCCATCGCAAAATAGTCGGACTCCACTGAGGCTTGCGAAAGTGCATCACTGCCATCTATAGGCGACTCCCTTATTACCTCATCATCTTCCTCCGATTCATTTTCATCGACATCATTTTGTACTACGATATTATCCAGTCCAGTATAAATATCATCATCGCCATCTACTGCCGCTTCCCCTCTGCCATATGACCAATTAAGATATACCGCTACACACACGAACAGGATAACTGTCGCTAAGACAGCATTCCTTTTCCAAGCTTTCACTTTCAAAATAACACGTCCCTTCCTCAGCTTATGGGCTTTTTCTGCTCAATACAGTAATTTTATCGCTTGGGAGACCGGTCAGCGCCTTCATGGCATTTATCACTTTCAGCTTAACTGTAGGACTATCTGCCCGCTCACAGATAACAAGAGCACCTCTGTACTCCGGGTAAAATCTTTTTTGCACGATTGCCTGTTCACTACCCGATCCAGATGATATGACAACGGTTTCGGATGAAACGCTGCTTTCTGTATTGTCCTGAGAAACAGAGGACTGACTTGTGACATCGCTTTGATACACAGTTTCAATCGATGACTTAAGTGTAAGTACCACCTCCGTTTTTCCAACGCCTGCTGCCTCTGAGAGAGCTTTAGCAATACGCTTCTCTTCATCAGAAAGAGAGAATACCTCCTGGACCGGCGTCGCCTGCACCTCCTTTTCACGTTCGGATATGCCGGGAATGAGAAGGAGTAATATACCGGCAGCAATAATGATAATTAAATACTTATATCGCTCTACGATCTTCATAACATCCTTCAGAAAGTCAATCTTCATTTTCTGCCGATCTCCATTCCTGTTTTTCCTCGGGAACTCCAAGTTCTGAGGAAACTATGTATGAAAGCTGCTCAATCAACTCTGAATCACATTCTTCCATGACATAGAACACTATCTTATCCGGGTAGGGATATCCGTCTTCACGTTTCTTTGCTGACACCTCAACATCACATTTAACACCTAGCAGTTCTGCCTTTTGCAATATATATGTCCGCGTTTTGTCTTCTATGATTGTTTTGATCATTGAAGAGTTCTGAAAAATAAGCTTTTCCTCATATTTCTCATAATCCGCACGGTACTGCATGCTGTAGAATGCTAAATCGGACAGATCCATTTTCTTAAGAGGGTCTATTATGACGATGAACAGAATAAGCCCCCCCACCAGCCTAACTGATCTTTTTGGCGCCCCTTTAGGTGTGATTGCGATAACAGCCGACACTAAGATCGAAGCCGCTGTTATGCCGATAATCCAATCCTTAATCATCTATACGATCACCCTTACGTTATACTTCCCTATCCCTTTTGGCATCTGAAATTCAGCATCTCATATCTATTGTCCAACTACTGATATGACCGATACGATAGAAATTATGTTAATGATTACGCATGCGCCCAACATCCCCATGATAATGCCAAACGCACCTGCAAGTGAGTCAATAAGATCGGAAAGGCGTTTTTCACAGAAAGATGACGATGCTATCGCTATCAGCTTAAAGAGTAGATAGTGTATTCCCAACCTTAGAAAGGGAGTTACACAAATTGCAAAAACTCCAATCATCCCGAAGACTCCTAAAGAGTTTCTCAAAACCCTTGTACTAGCAAGAATGGTATCCGATGCGTCAGCGAGCATCTTTCCTACGACGGGTATGGCGTTTGAGAGGATCATCTTCGTCGCCTTTAGTGTCGCAGCATCGGTAGTTCCTGCGATTATCCCTGTAACTGCCAGATATGTAGAAAATGCTGTCACAATTAGGCCGAGAGTCGTGATGCACGACCACTTCAGAAATGAGGAGAGCTTACCGAGCATGTTATCTCCAAGAGCTGCATTAGCTGTTACTGTTGCAATATATGTGTATAGTACCGGCATTATTAACCGGTTAACAACTGTTATCAATATATCCATGAAGAGTGCTGTTGCCATATACTTTGCAGCTGCAGATGCAGGCTGGCCAAGAGCTGAAGAGGCTGCAGCTAATGTGGCAAGTAGTGCTTTTGAGAAGGTATCCAGTCCTTCGATGAGGCTCTTTCCAAGTCCGATAAAACTTGTCAGTTCAGAGGAAACAGTTAGAGAGAGAGCCAATGCACCGACCATAGTTACATAGTTTGGAACAGCGGATGAGCCTGCCTCGTATAACGATTGGGCTATACCACAGCAGAGTATAATAAGCAATACTGACACAGCTGAACGAGCTGCACTCTTAAGGATTCCTCCCGCCTGCCTGCTTCCTTTGTCAAGTATAGAATTTACGCCTCTCTCAAAGGAAACACCTTTCTGGATGGAATATTCCTTGAGTATACTCCTAGCGTCTGGAGGAAGAGAGCGTGTAAGTTCATCAGTTTCTAGCACCTCAGCCTGGGTACTGTATATGTCAACAGCTTTACAGTCCACAGGAGAAGCCATGAAAATTACAATAATAAGAAATGCAACCTGTATATGAAAATGTTTTCTAAATATCCCCCTACGCATATAATTACTTCTCTTACCCTTTCCCGAGTTTCCCCAATATAGGGATTACTTCCATAGAGTTTTACATCCTCAAATATGAACTGATCAGATTAAAAACAGCAGACAGCAACGGCAATGACACATATAGCGCAGCTACTGCGCCTGCCACCTCGATATATACACCGAAGGCTTTTTCCTTAGCATCCTCACATGCCTCGGATGTCACCCTTGTTATGATTGCGATACCCAGTGTCTTGTACAGTGGTGACATTACTGAGGGGGATAACTCCGCAGTTCTTGCGAGGTCATCAAGAAATGTTTTTACTGGCCGCAGAAGTGACAATGTGAAGAATAGGATTACAGCCGCGCAGGCAAGAGAGATAAGCAGTGTGCCCGCTGGATACTCCTTCTTAACAGCGACTCCCATCACACATGCCAAAATCCCGATCGCAACAACTCTTAATATCTGTTCCATAGCGGTTCTCAAAAACCGAACAGTGATTTTACCATGTCAAAGAGCTTCTTAATCTCCTGAAGAAGTATCATAAGTACAACAATGAGGCCCGCAAGGTTGGTCATCATAGCCTGTTCTTCCCGGCCCGACCGGATCAGCAACTGGTTGAGAACGGCTACAAGTATCCCGATTGCCGCTATTTTGAATATCAAGTCTACCTGCATTCGTTATTCCCTCACTTTTCAACGTTTTATCTACGGTCTGAGACCCCTTTAATATGTATAGATCTAGATGAGTATGATAACAACTCCCAAACCCAGTGCCATCCCAAGTGTCATATATACTCTTCCTGACCTCATCTTTTCCTGTTCTGCTGCATGCATAAACCGGTTAAGTCCATCTCTAACGGTTTTGATTGCCGAAATCTGTTCCTCGACTCCATACCCGCCCAGTACCATGGCAAGTTCCTTTACAAGATTTTTCTCCCTACTGCTGAGGATGTCCAGTTTATTATCGACAGAGCTGAGCCATATTTCCGAAAAATGCTGCGGACCCTTTTCATTCATCTCAGATAAAACATGGGTGATAAAGACTGTACAAATTGATTCTTCATTACCCAAAGAACTTGCGGCATTTAGCAGTGCTGATCGAATCGGAGACAGCTTGCTGCTAATTTCAGACTCAAGTGTTTGGCAGACGCCAATCAAATCCTGAAGCAGAGCCACATGGTTCTTGAGTCTCTTATTTGCGAGTATGCCAATCATCGAACTCCCTAAAATAATGCATATTGCTCCAAATGTCTTAATCATCCCCACCGCACCTGCTTGCACTTTTCCAGTCGCTTAACTTGCTTAGCTCATAGCTTCTTCTTCCATTCACTGTAGATATGCGCACTACACGATCAAACAGTCTTGAAACAGAACGGTAATAAACTCTCTGTGACAAATCCTCAATGCTGTATGCGTGAGCTGTTGCGAGTAATGATACCCCACAATTGGCAGCTCGTTCCATTGCCTCCATGTCCTCTGGCGAAGTTATCTCGTCCATCACAATTACTTGTGGTGACATCGACCTAAGAAGCATAAGCACAGCCTCCGGTTTACTACACCCTTCAAGAACATCTGTGCATCTTCCAATATCAAACCCTGGTATTCCGCCTACCATCCCTGAAAGCTCATTACGCTCATCGGCAACGGCCACTCTCCTTCCACCATCTGAAATCAACCTAACCAAATCTCTGAGAAGCGTCGTTTTGCCGACACCCGGAGGTGAAACTATGAGTAGATTTGGGAAAAAGGGCTCCCCTGCAAGTTCTTCATAGATCTCTTTTCCGATATCTTTAATCTCTCTGGCAATTCTAAGTGAAGCGGATGATAAATTTATGATCGATGACACTTCGCCATTCTTAACTACGGCACTGCCGCATACACCTATCCTGTTTCCGCCTTTTGCTGTTACATATCCGCGCTTAAGACTCTCGCCTGCAGTATGGACCGATCCGTCTGTCGCAATTTTTAGGAGTGCGTTTAGATCATCCGAAGTTATGGTAGTCGGTGGTGATGGTTCGTGTTCAAATTTGGAGCAGTTTATTGAAAATCTTCTCCCTATTCGAAGGCGAAACTCCTCTGCAGAATACTTTATTCTGTCTTCAACACCCAGTGCTGCTGACCGTAGGCGTTGAGGAAGAAGGTTTGCAGCACTGTGGTAACGCTCCCTCTGCTTGTACAAATCAACTACATCCATCTGCCTAAAGCCTCCTCCATCTGCCTAATGCCTCCTCTCGGAGATAAACATCAACTACCCTGACCTTTTAGATCTCCGCCAAGCTCTGTATTTGAGAGTTCCTCTACCCTATCATATTGGGGACATCCTTCGATTATGACTTAAGAACGGAAAAGAGGACATGAAAAAGGACCCCGTTACTACAGGGTCCCTCAGAGTCAGTTTATTAGCTTTGGAGCAACTCAACGAATTCTGATTCGCTCAGAATAGTAATCCCAAGCTCATGTGCTTTGTCCAGCTTGGATCCAGCATTCTCCCCTTCAATGACATAGTCTGTATTCCGAGAAACTGATGAGCTGACCTTTCCGCCGTTATCCTCAATGGCTTTCTTTGCCTGTGATCTGGTAAACCCTGATAGAGCTCCGGTCAGCACAAAGGTCATACCTTCAAACTTTCTACCAACACTGGAACTAATATAGTCCATATTGACTCCGGCCTCTTCCAACCTGGAAATGAGGTGGGCTGACTGATTACTTGAAAACCACTGAACAAGGCTATGTGCCATAACAGGTCCAATATCGGGAACAAGAGATATCTCCGACTCATCAGCCTCCCGCAAAGCCGAAAGTGTTTTGAACGACTCTGCAAGAGCCCTCGCTGCCTGCTGTCCAATATGTCTTATTCCGAAAGCGTACACTAATCTAGACAAATCATTTCTTTTTGAGTTCTCAATACTATTCAGGAGGTTGTCTGCAGATTTTTCTCCAAAACGCTTAAGCGAGATCAGCTCATCTCTGTTAAGAAAGTACAGGTCTGCCGACGACCTCAACATCCCTTCCTGTACCAGCTGTTCAACAACCTTTGGCCCAAGCCCCTCGATATTCATGGCGTCTCTCGAAGCAAAGTGGGTGATATTCCGAATAAGTTGCGCAGGGCATTCAGCCCCCGTGCACCTATATGCGACCTCGCCCTCCTCACGAACTGCATCCGATCCACAGGCGGGACAACTTGTTGGGAACTCATATGGTATTGACCAATCAGGTCGTTTCGATATGTCAACCTCTATTACTTCGGGAATGATGTCACCAGCCTTTTGCACAATAACAGTGTCGCCGATTCGAATATCCTTCTGTGAGATGAAATCACTATTGTGAAGAGTTACGTTTGTGACGGTCGTTCCAGCAAGCCTAACCGCCTCAATCTCAGCCTTTGGCGTCAGCACTCCTGTCCTACCAACAGAGACTACTATGTTTTTAACAATGGAAGGTTTCTGATCCGGCGGGTATTTATATGCCACGGCCCAGCGCGGTGCTTTCGAAGTGCTTCCCATTGCCTCTCTGGCTGACAGGGTGTTTACCTTTACAACAGCGCCATCAATTTCAAACGGAAACTCTTCTCTGGAAGCGCCGATTCTCTTGATCTCATCAATAACTTCCTCAGCAGTTCTACAGATCCTGAATGGAATCAGCCTAAATCTCAATGATTTCAGGTAATCGAGAGTGTCCGAATGGTTTTCGAATTCTGAGCCTTCTGCCAGCTGTATGTTGAATACAACAAGATCAAGTCTTCTACTATGAGCTATCTGAGGATCAAGCTGCCGAAGAGAACCGGCTGCCGCATTTCGAGGGTTGGCAAATAACGGCTGATCAAGGAGTTCTCGCTCTTCATTCAGCTCCTCAAAAACCGCTTTTGAAATGTAGATTTCTCCTCGAACGATAAGTCTTTGGTACTCACTGTTAACACTTAGAGGCAACGATCTGACTGTTCGAAGATTACCTGTTACATTTTCACCGATTGAGCCGTCCCCTCTTGTTGCACCGCGGACAAATATTCCATTTTCATACTCAAGTGATACCGAGAGGCCATCAACCTTCGGCTCAACTACATATTCAACGCTATCACCGAGAACGGAACGAACACGCCTGTCAAATCCGATGACCTCGTCATAATCAAATACATCATTGAGGCTCTGTAAAGGCACCGCATGCTCTACCTTTTCGAACATCTCAAGAGGCTCCCCTCCCACACGATGTGTTGGAGAATCGGGTGAGTCGAGCTCTGGGTACTTCTCTTCGAGTTCACGGAGTCTTCTCATTAACTTGTCATATTCAAAGTCGGAAATAACAGGAGCGTCCTCAACATAATAATGGTAATTATGATCCTCGATTGCCTTTCTTAGCGCTGCTATCTCAGCGGATATGACATCCATCTATATCACCGTTCCCTGTTTCATTTTCATATACGTACGAGATATTTTACATCAGTAAGCCTTAATTGTCCATAACCAGTACTGTCATGTCGTATCATACATCTTGATTGGACTAATCATACAAGTCAAAATCCCCATAGATCTCCATCGGAGATCTTCCGGTGTCTTCCAGATATGTGTATGTGTTTGGCACATTGCCTACAATGATAGTTTCTGCCACACTCACCTGTGATGTCACCTCAGAAGCTGCTCGCATACCGGGGAGTACAACACTGATATATACAGTTACCTCAACCAATATCTGATGCCGTGTCTGATTAATGCCAGCCGATGTAAATGCAGTTGCAAACTTTGTCTCTGCAGTAGCTATCGGCAGCAGTTTGACTGGTATTCTGGGACCGACTCCAGAAAGAATCTCACCGTTTATTATGTTCCCAATTGGGATGTTGAGTACCGTAGTGTCTAACTGGTTGATTCTATCTAACACATTGTCTGTTATGTTGACTTTTAAAAGGTTTATTTTCCCGTAATTCGGCGTATAGGCAGTTATCAACCCGTCCGACGTCTTATGAAAGGTGATTAGATCCTCGAATTGGTTGTAATCCAGCTCAATCTGCTCGTTTATTGCATCATTTATAACCTTCCCTGCTAAATATGTAACTCGCGCGAGAGCTATCTGCTTAACAATTGGTCCGATCTTTAACTCAAAAAGAACTAGAAAAGAGATAACCATGAGTGCCAAGACAATCAGAATAGTTGCAAATCTTCTGCTTCGGATCCGTTTTCTGTCTGTTGGACTCGTCCGCCTTCGACGTGCACGCCTTTTTGGTAGCCTCTTTGGCGGATATAACCACCTTCTCCGCACCACAACCCCTCCGTTCACTCCGCAGAAGTAGCTCTGTACAAGTTCGCAACATCCCATACTATTATGATATGCGTGAACGTGTGGAAGTGTTCCAAGTTTACATAAATAAGGCAGGCCTACACAAAATATGTAGAGTTCTACGATGTTTCTTTCAAACTTCAACTTGAGAGAGGAGTAATACAATGATAATTGTGTTGTGTCGCGCAGCCATTCTTTTCGTCGTTATTATGATCTCGATGCGCATCCTAGGCAAGAGACAGCTCGGAGAGATGGAGCCTGCTGAGTTTGTAATTGCACTTGTTATATCCGATCTGGCGTCAGTCCCAATTGAAAATATTGGAGTGCCTCTGCTTTATGCCTTGTTTCCCATTACTTTATTGGTGAGCCTTGAGCTTCTCATAACATACGGAACCCTAAAAAGTCTGAATTTCCGTATACTTGTTTGCGGAAAACCCAGCATCGTCATAGAAAACGGAAAGATAAATCAAAGCGAGATGTCAAAGAGCAGGATTTCTGTAAATGAACTCTTTGAGCAGTTACGAGGTAAGAATGTAAGTGATATTAGCCAAGTAAAATACGCTATACTGGAGACGAGCGGAGAGTTTAATGTAATACTGTTTAGCGAACACAGCCCGGTAACAGTTTCCGATCTTAAAATAGAGTATGAGGACAAAGGTCTCCCAATCGCTGTTATTGATGATGGAAAGCTCATTAAGAAGAACATGAGGATTAGAAACATCGACAGACAGTGGTTAGATAGTTATCTTAAAAAGAGAAAATTACCCCAACCTAAGGAAATCTTTCTGATGACCATAGACGATCAGGGCAATATCTATATTTCGGAAAAGGAGAGGAAAAGATGAAGCTGCTTATAATTGGACTTGCGATGCTCTTAACCGTAACTCTTCTATGCTATGCAAACCAGAATTATCTGAAGGCTTCGCTTGGAACAGTGATACATGATTTAGATACTATTCTAGTAGATCTTCAGAATGAAAAGTGGGAATCTGCAGATGAAATAACTAAGTCCATAATTGATGGTTGGTTTGCTAAAAAAGGGTACTATATGTCTGTTGTGACTCACGAGCATATCCATAGTGTTGAAACTGCACTAATTGAGTTGCAGTGCAGTATTGAGAACAGGGTTCAGGAAGAAGCAATTAAATCCGCAAGAGTAGTGCAGACTCAGCTAGAAAACCTTTTGTCCGAAGAGGTCCTTAGTCTTGCAAGTGTTCTATAACATGCTAGTTTTCTCAGGACATGGCAAACTTAAATACCAAAAACGATTTTCTTAAGTCGGTCTATCCCTTCTTTAGTTCTTGCCGAATAGTGTATCAGAGTAACCGACTCATCGAGATGTAGCGTTTCCCTTATCATTTCTAGCTGTCCTTCAATGGCTTTCTTCTTTACTTTATCCGATTTATTAGCGGCGACAACAAAAGGAATACCAGTCAATCGAAAATAGTCACACATCATGATGTCGTCAGCGGTTGGCTTGTGCCTTGCATCTACCAACAGTACACAGAGAGAGAGGTTTTCGCGTTCAGCAAAGAAAGACTCCATAAGTGCCTGCCATTCCGCTTTGGTCGCTTTTGAAACCTTTGCAAACCCATAGCCAGGTAGGTCCGCCAAGTACATTTTCTTATCAATCAAGAAATAGTTGACAAGATTCGTTTTGCCCGGTGTTTCACTCACTCTGGCAATGCTCTTCCTGTTTAAAAGTGCGTTTATAGTGGAAGACTTGCCGGCATTTGATCTGCCGGCAAAAGCAACCACATCAAGCCCGTCCCTTATAAAGGCCGAGGGACCGGCAGCTGATTTTATGAATTCCACATTATGCAAATTTAAGCTCATTGCAGTACCTGTCTTTCATTGTTGAGTGCATTCTCAGATTCATTCGAAAAAACCTGGGATAGATCGTTGATGCTGCCAATACTTTCGTTAGCTTTTTCTTTTTTCTGCACTTTCTTAGCTCTCCGAGAAAAGTCGATCGCGTACTTGATTACCGAGTCGGCATTTTCCACTAGGATGAACTGCAGAGCCTTTTTTACCGTCGGATCGATCTCTTCGATGTCCGCCTCGTTTGCGGCCGGGATTATTACTGTTTTAATGCCGTTTCTGTATGCAGCCATTGTCTTCTCTTTAAGTCCTCCGATTGGTAGCACCCTGCCCCGAATCGTCACCTCGCCCGTCATTGCAACATCGCCACGAACAGGTGCGTTGGTAAGAGCAGAAACAATAGCAGTTGTTATTGCAATTCCTGCAGAGGGGCCGTCTTTTGGAATTGCACCCTCCGGGAAGTGGAGATGTATATCCTTCTCCTTGTAAAAATTGGGGTCAATGTCCAGCGCATCGGTTCTACTCCTGATGTATGTCAATGCGGCTTTACCCGACTCCTTGAGCACATCACCCAGATTCCCGGTGAGTTCAAGCTTACCTGAGCCGTCCACAATACTTGCCTCTACTTCAAGAATGTCTCCTCCTGACTGAGTCCATGCAAGTCCGTGTACAACGCCGACCTCATCGGTTCTCTTAATACTCTCAGGCTTATACTTCCGGACACCGAGATACTTTTCAACGCTTCCAGCCGAAACGGTCGCTGTTTTTATCTCACCAAGCGCTATACGCTTTGCAGCCTTTCTGCATATTGCGGCAATTTCGCGCTCTAGCTGACGGACACCGGACTCCCTTGTGTAGCAAACGATTATTTCCCTAATTGCATCGTCATTTATTCTAAGAGTACTTCTGCTAAGTCCGTGGTTTTTTAACTGCTTCTGCATCAGGTGGCGTTTTGCAATCTGTACCTTTTCCTCATCCGTATAGCTTGTAACCTCAATTACCTCCATGCGGTCAATTAGAGGTCTGGGGATAGTATCGAGTGTGTTGGCGGTAGTTATAAACATTACCTCGGACAAATCAAACGGCATCTCGAGGTAGTGGTCTCTAAAGGTTGAATTCTGCTCAGAATCCAGCACCTCTAACAGGGCAGATGCCGGGTCACCTCTGAAATCATTCCCTAGCTTGTCGATCTCGTCCATTAGAATTAGAGGATTTTTGCTTCCGGCCTGGATAACAGCATTGATAATGCGTCCGGGCATAGCACCAACATACGTCTTTCTGTGTCCTCTAATCTCTGCCTCGTCCCTTACACCGCCGAGAGACATGCGGGCAAACTTTCTATTTATTGCTTGAGCAATAGAGTTTGCTATTGACGTCTTACCAGTACCCGGAGGCCCAACAAGACATATGATCTGGCCCTTTAATTCGGGAGACAGTTTTCTTACAGAGAGATACTCGAGTATTCTCTCCTTCACTTTTTCAAGCCCGTAGTGGTCGGCGTCAAGCTTTTTTGAAACGTTAGAGATGTTGAGTTTTTCTTTGGTCATCGTATGCCATGGAACCTCAAGGCAGGTGTCGAGATATGTTCTGACAACTGCGGCCTCAGCGGAACCGGGATGCATATGATCTAGCCGTGCAGCCTCTTTAAGCAGCTTTTCTTCATACTCCTGCTCAAGCTTTAGTGCCCGTATTCTCGCAGTGTATTCACCCTCGTCATCTTCCTCGTCAGGTGCCTGTCCAAGCTCACTTTGGATAGCACGGAGCTGTTCGCGCAGGTAGTACTCACGTTGGTGCCTTACTACCTGTTCTCGTACCCTTGAGTGGATTTCACTCTCAAGCTCTAGCAGCTCAGCTTCCCTATATAATATGGCACAGACTTTTTCAAGTCTCTTTGTCTTGTCAGTGATTTCTAGAATCTCCTGCTTTTCCGCCTGGCGGATAGAGATATTCTGAGTGATGTAATCCGCCAAGTAGCCTGTTTCTTCAGTTGACAGCACCCTGACAAGAACCTCGTTAGTCATTCTTGGCGCTGCCTGGGCATACTCATCGAAAGCATTCTGAGCTTCTCGAATTAGCGCCTCTCTGCGTTTTGGTGATTGCTCACTCTCGGTCTCGAAGATCCTTTCAATCTCAGCAATAAGGAATTCTTCTGACTGAACAATGTCCACCAGTCGTGCACGATAACTCCCCTCAACAATCAGTCTGATGTTGTCGCCCGGGAGCCTGAATATCTGGCGGACCTTTGATACAGTTCCTACATGGTATAAGTCGTCCATATCGGGATCTTCTATGCGGATATCTTTCTGCGTTACCAGAAAAATCGTCTGACCTTCGAGCATACATTGATCCAATGCACGCACAGATTTCTCCCTTCCTACATCAAAATGTAGTACCATGTCCGGAAACACGGTTAGCCCCCTCAAGGCGAGCATGGGCATTTTTATGTTTGTATTATTATTACTTTCGTTTTTGTTGTTCAGAGTCATATCTTGTCTGCTTCTCCATTTCTTTGTCTTCTACGCTGCGTTTTCTACTACCTGCGTTAGCATCATTCATCTTTATCCAGTAGTTCATTCCGAATCGGCTTGCCCGCTTTGTAAACCCGTTCTTTAGTAGCACGGTTTCCGAAGCGTGGTTATTTTTTCTTGTCACTGCCGTGATTTTTTGTATTGGGAAATCCTGCTGCTCAAAGGCGAAGCGGCAAAGAGCCTCTATGGCTTCGGTCATTATTCCCCGACAGCGGCTGTCCTGCCTGGTGCCATATCCCAACTCCACTTCTCCATTCGCCCGGAGTCCCTTAAATCCTATTTCACCAACAATCAGTCTGCTTTGCCGGGAGATAATTATCCAAACCGTCGCAAACAGCCATGCCTTCGGATTTTCATCAATAATCCCAAGCTTCATGGCATACACTTTTCTTTTTGAGCGTTCTATCTCATATGGAACTGTACCATAAATTGCATCGATTTCTTGCGCTGCACCTGAGGGATCGTTAATGGCCTTTTCCAACTGCGGCCTGTTATATGGTATGATTTCTAATCTATTTGTAATTATTCGCAACGGCAGTCCTCCAACAGTACCTTTGCTATACATCTATATTTTATCTTCTTAATATACCTTTGTCCAGAGAGTTTTACATAATTCTGTTTATTTCTCGCCTGAGCCTCAATATTATTCTCTTTTCTAGTCTTGATATATATGATTGTGAGATACCCATCTTATCTGCTACTTCCTTTTGGGTCCTCTCCTTCTTTCCATCCAGTCCAAAGCGCATTACTATTATATCTCTTTCTCTTTCAGTCAATTTTTCTAGCGCTTTTCGTAACAACTGTCTGTCCGCCTCATCTTCAATTGGGCGCATTATTATGTCAGCATCTGTTCCGAGCACATCGCTCAGCAACAGCTCGTTTCCATCCCAGTCGGTATTGAGCGGCTCATCTATCGATATTTCTCCCCTTTGGGGTGAAGTCTTTCTCAGATGCATAAGTATTTCATTCTCAATGCAGCGCGAGGCATATGTCGCTAGCTTAATGTTCTTCTCCGGCTTAAATGTGTTTATTGCCTTAATCAAACCAATTGTCCCAATGGATATAAGGTCTTCAATGTTTATCCCTGTATTGTCAAAGCGTTTGGCAATGTAGACAACTAGCCGTAAATTGTGCTCGATCAGTGCCCTGCGGATACTCTCGCCGCCATCTCTAAATCTGCTTATAAGGTATGCTTCCTCCTCCGGCGTAAGAGGCGGAGGCAATGTCTCAGAACCGCCAATATACATCACCTTTGATCGCCGCGAAGCTATGAGCCTCCCAACGACCCTATAGAATCTGATTTTTATAGCCAGTTTCGACCTCTGTATCCAGTTCACTGTTCTCCTCCTTTATCAGTTTACAACTCAAATTTGATTGTCTTGTTGTCATCCAAGCGAGCCAACCAGAGCAGAATATCCGGCTCCCTCCGAAAGGTCATTTGGTGATAGCGCAATAAGCATACCTTTCTGCACTCTGCCGCTTACTAGTACAGAATCTGGACGGAATGCCAGCAGGATTCCTCCTTCCAGTCCGACAGATTTGAACGGTATCAGTCTAAACCTGCGGGCTAAAGCGCTATCCACTTCCGAAATAATCATCAATGCTTGAGGGTCACTTACAAGGCTCCTGTCAAAAAGCCCCTGTATGCCTGGAGGGAAAATGTCCTTTACTGCATCGACCTCAGCGACCATTACAGCCGCCCGCGAGATTGGGTCCTGTAGCGTATTCCCTGTATCTACTAATGCAGATATTGTGATTTTTCTGTCTCCCATAGAAGCTTCTATTTGAGTTATATCACCGCAAGAGCCCCCATGTCTGCCCACGCCCGAGAAAAAAATACTTATGAATCCATAGCATAGAAGGACCGAAATGATCAGCACATTTGGTGAGATACGTGAATATAGAAGATTACTCCCGAAATCCTTAATATCTCCTCCTCCGGTGATGTATATCGCAAACACACCTCCACCGAATACTACAGATACCAATATAAAAAGCATCAAATATTTGATGTAGCGCTTTAGGTTTACGAAACCAAAACCGATAAATACCATAGTCGCTCCAACCGCCAATTTGATTCCGAGCGATGATAAGATTTTTAGTCCAGGCACACAGGCAAGTACACCGTACAGGCCTCCGAACATCGCTGAAGCAAGCAGACGTAATCTTCTGTACGGAAAACCAGAGAACTTTGCGGCAGCCAACAACATCAGAAAGTTCACAGAAAAGTTTATAAAAAATACCGTGTCTATGTACACAACCTGCATACGCACCCCGCTGAAAACGACTAGAGATATTTTCTGAGAGTATATCTGCTAACGGATATTGAAGGATTCTCGTTAAGTGAAATTATACATGTACATGTACAAAAATGATGTCGTACAAGTACATTCATCCAAAAAAGTTATTGCTGTCTGGACGTGCGAAAAATATTAAATATGACAAACAGAAACTGTTTTCACCCTTTTGAGCAAAAATCAATGGTATATCCTTGTCTCATATGCTATAATTTTACTTGGAAACAGGTGGACAACGGTCAAAAAAACATCGGAAGGAAGAGGTAGCATGAAGACTCTTGTTTGGGCACACAGAGGTGCGAGTTCGGACGCTCCCGAGAACACTCTTGAAGCCTTTTCTCTGGCTTTGGAGCAGGAAGCAGACGGTATAGAACTTGATGTGCACATGACAGCAGACGGCGAAATCGTAGTGGCACATGATGAAACTCTTGAACGGGTTTCTAACGGCACAGGATTGATTAAAGACAGAACTCTATCCGAGCTCAAGCAACTCGATTTCTCAAAGGCCTTTTCAAACTACTCCCCTGCCCGCATTCCCACTCTTGCTGAAGTCTATGACTTTATAAAGCCAACCGGCCTTACTGTAAATGTGGAGATAAAGTCGGGCATAGTTCAATATGAGGGCATTGAGAAAAAAATTATTGACCTGGCCGAGCAATTCAGCATCTCGGACCGGATCATCTACTCATCATTCAACCACTACAGTCTTATGATTCTGAGAGAGATCTCCCCAAGTGCAAAAATTGGTCTCCTATATAATGAGGCGCTAATCGACCCTCATCTGTACGCTCAGCATGTTGGTGCAAATGCCATTCATCCTTTTTTCCCTACACTTATGGTCCCAGGAGTCCTGAAAGGGTGTAGAGAAGCTGGGGTCGCAATTCATCCATGGACAGTTAACGATATCAATCATATGAAGAATCTGATTGCGGCAGGAGTCGATGCCCTTATAACAGATGTTCCAAAGGCCGCCCGTCAGGTGTTGATGGAGGTAGAAGCAAATGAAGCTCAATAACAAAAGAACCATCCTAGTCGGTCTCGCCTTTCTCTCAATATGTTCTTTTTGGCAGCTTTACGACAGCATAGTACCGCTGATCCTAAAGAACACATTCAACATAAGCGACACGTCCGCGGGAGCTGTTATGGCGCTTGACAATGTGCTTGCACTTTTTTTACTGCCTGTGTTCGGCATGCTTTCCGACCGCACAAACACAAGAATTGGAAGTCGCATGCCCTTTATTATCGGTGGCACAATTGCGGCATCAGTACTGATGATTATCCTGCCTATTGCAGATAGAGCCCGCAATCTTACGCTATTCTTAGTGACCCTCGGAGCAGTCCTTCTTAGCATGAGCACATACCGTTCTCCAGCAGTTGCCTTAATGCCGGATGTTACTCCTAAGCCCTTGAGATCAAAAGCCAATGCCATAATCAATCTCATGGGGGCAGTAGGTGGCATTATTTCCTTAGGTCTTATAGCTGTTATGGTACCGAAGGGTAGTAATCCAAACTACATCCCGCTATACATTGTGGTTTCTGCAATCATGCTAATTTGTATTACTGTCCTCTTCTTTACAATAAAAGAAAACAAGTTGAAGAAAGAAATGCAAGAACAGTCTGGCCATGATGGGTTGGATAGCGAAGCCACTGACACCTCATCTGAAACCGGTTATGCATCAGAACATAAGTTATCAAAGCCCGTTCGCAAATCACTGATTCTTATCCTATTCTCTATCTTTCTGTGGTTTATGGGCTATAATGCAATCACTACTGCTTTTTCGAAGTATGCCAACGTCTATTGGGGCCTTGAAGGCGGACTTTTTGCTTATGCACTTATAGTCGCTCAGATAGCCGCCATTTTGTCATACATACCGGTAGGTGCGGTTGCAACGAAGATCGGACGTAAAAAAGTGATACTGTTCGGTATCGTTCTGCTTACTATATCTTTCTCCTTAGCTGCGTTGTTCCAAACATTCAGTGCATTCATTCTTCTGTTCTTTGTTACAGCCGGTATCTCCTGGGCATCAATTAACGTTAACTCATACCCAATGGTTGTTGAAATGAGCCGCGGTTCAAACGTTGGTAAGTACACTGGGTATTACTATACTTTCTCAATGGCTGCACAGATTGTTACTCCAATTCTATCAGGAGCTGTTCTTGAGTTTTTAGGCTATAAGTTCTTGTTCCCGTATGGTGCATTATTTGTGGGACTATCATTTGTTACAATGATCTTCGTTAAACACGGTGATAGCAGACCGAAAGCACCTGCATCAAAGCTTGAAGCTTTTGATGTTGAGGACTGAGCAAATTACGATTTTGATGGAAGTGAAATACGAATGAAATTATTGTATGCTGGCAAAACAAAGGATGTCTACGCCCTTGATAATGGAAACTACCGCCTTGTTTTTAAGGATGATGTGACCGGCACTGATGGTGTCTTTGATCCCGGCGCCAACACTGTCGGACTAAAAATCGAAGGAATTGGCAGGAGTAACCTATTGGTGTCCTCCATGTTCTTCGAGGTCTTGAAGGATGCTGGAGTGGAGACTCACTATCTAGGCTCGGACGCTAAAGAGATAACAATGGATGTAAAACCGGCAAAGCCCTTCGGCAAAGGGCTTGAAGTGATCTGCCGTTACCGGGCAGTCGGAAGCTTTTTACGCCGCTACGGTGCATATGTCAAAGAGGGTGACAAACTCAATTCCTACGTAGAGGCCACGCTTAAAGACGATGAAAGAGGAGACCCGCTCATTACCGTCGAAGGCCTTGAGGCGCTGAACATCATGTCTGCCTCACAATACGAAAAAATCAAGGCCGATACCATTAAGATAACATCCATAATAAGTGATGTGCTCACAGGCAAGGGACTTGAGCTCTACGACATTAAACTGGAATTCGGTACAGATAATGAAGGTAACACAATGTTGATCGATGAAATATCATCCGGCAACATGCGAGTTTACAGGGACGGTAAGGTCATTGAACCAATGGAGCTAAATGCTCTGCTATTGGGTGATATGTAATCTCTTTGCTTAGTTTTGGAATGCTTCACAGCTTCAATAACAAGTAAAAAGTTTAGGCATAGCCGATGAGACCCGGCTATGCCTTTTCCCTTTCCTATTACGTTGCAAAAAACGAGACCTGTCACCTCAAGTACTTAATCAAGTCGAGCGTGACAGGTCTCATATTAATCAACTTTAGCTATAAGCTACTAATCTATTCAACAACTTTCTTATGCCATTAATGGCCTCTAGATGAGTGCCAACAACACAAAGTTAAGAATGAACAGCAGTGAGGATACCCACAAAATTGGATGTATCTTCTTTATTTCTCCCTTGAATATTCTAACTACACAGTAGAAGATGAATCCTGCCGCAATTCCGTATGAAATGCTGTAGCTCAGTGCCATAAAGACACCTGCAAAGAATGCCGGGATAGCATCATCCATGTCGGTCCATTCAATTTCCTTGAAGGAAGCGAGCATCATAATTCCAACGGCTACGAGAGCGGGAGCAGTTGCTGCACTAGGAATGGCACTGACGAATGAAGCGAGAAATGCACTGATAATGAAGCATATGGATACAACAATGCTTGTGAGTCCTGTACGGCCTCCTGCACCTATACCTGCAGCACTTTCGACATAGGTAGTTGTATTGGATGTTCCGAAAATTGCCCCGATGGATGTTGCTGCCGAGTCCGCAAACAGAGCCTTGTCCATCTTGGATTTGAATCCTGAGCTTGAGAACATTGCCTCTTCATCCTCTTCGCTGAAGATACCACTTTGACGTCCGGTACCGATGAATGTTCCAATGGTATCGAATGTATCAGTAAGGCTGAATGCGAAAATAGTAATCAGAACAAGAGGTAATTTCGAAAGATCGGTAAACAGTGAAGGGATACCTGCTTTAGTGAATATAACTCCGAATGTTGTTGGAAGCGATGCTGCTGCATCAGTGAAGCTGATCGTATCAGTTGTAGATGTAACACCCATAGGAATTCCGATGAGTGCAGTGGCTATGATACTTATCAGAATCGCACCCTTAACCTTAAGAACCAGAAGCACAATTGTGAGGAGAAGGCCTATGAGGAACAGCCAGAGTGCCGGTGTATTAAGAGTAACAATAGATGGAACCCCTGCGCCGAAATCAATAAATCCAACGTTTAGGAAACCGATGTAGGCAATGAATATTCCGATTCCGCCGCCAATGGCATTCTGTAGACTATTGGGGATAGCGCGAATGATATGCTTACGTACTTTTGTTATGGTAATAAGGATATTAACCAGTCCACAGATGAAAACCATTGAAAGTGCCTGTTGCCAAGTAAAGTTAAGAGCAAAACAGACAGTGTATACGAAGAATGCATTGAGACCCATGCCTGGTGCCTGTGCATATGGAACGTTTGCGATAAGCCCCATGATAAGAGTTCCAATAATTGACGCTATGATGGTAGCAAGGAATACTGCTCCCCACTCCATACCGGCTTCGCTGAGGATCGATGGGTTAACAACAATGATGTAAGCCATTGTGAAGAAGGTTGTAAGACCAGCGATGATCTCAGTCGATACCTTTGTACCATTCTCCTTTAGTTTGAAAAACTTCTCCATGATAATGAATTTCCTCCCCTAACAATTAGTTGTGACAGCTCAAACATAAAAAAGACGGGGTATACCGGGAAAGCTACCACCGTCACTTCTGCTATTAGAGGAATTAACAAAAAACAACATGACGCCATCTCCAAATGAGAACATGGCGCATTGCTTATTAATCCAATAGCTGAACAATTAACGGTTGTTCGGTAGAAACTTCGGACCCATATCGCCCGAATTATATTGGAAGCTGTCTGATATTATCATTACCGGTATTTATTCTATATGAAACACACCATTTATACAAGCCCCAAATAATTACAGTAATTAACGCTTTTTATCATTTTACGCGATTTGGGTATGATTCCTCTTGTAAATACGTTCAACTGTATGCAATTAGTATAAATTAGTCTGATCCCTAGAAAAGATTCTTTGTAATAAAGTAAAAAGGCACGTCTCTTTAGATTCGAAAATCTTTTTGAGACATGCCGATTATTACACTATAGAAATCCAATAACAACACGGGAGCTACTGTACTGTACTTTACTGTACTATATAGGGGCCCTTTATAAGAATTACACAGTCGGAAGTGGTCTTAAACCCGCGGTTCTCAACCGTTACGACATAGAGATGGTTGGTCTGCAGTGAGCTTCCATTTGGAAGGTCACTTCCGGTCGATACATCGATTAGTCCGGGCGTACCCGGTGCAGTACAGGTCGCAGTGCCGAATCGCCACAGTATTTCTGTGCCGACTTCGCCTATTACTGTCTGCCCGCTTTTGATACGTACAACCGAAAACAGACTTGCCGAAGTGCCGTCTGAAACTGAACCGCTACTGCCGCTTGCTTGGATTTTCTCATATACCTTGTCTGCAACGGCATTGATAAAGGAGTTGTCCACTATATCGGCAGAATAGTCGTTCTCAAACTCTGCAATTCTCCCATCTATGCTGTCCAGTGCCTGATCTACTTTCTTGTTGAGTATTTCATCAAACTCACTGCTTTTATCCTGAATCGCTTTATCGATTGTGTTTTTTAACTCCGGTACTAACTCCTCTATGTAACTAAGCGTTACCAGAGGATCGTTTTTGGAGCCAAACTCTGAAGCGACTGCCAGGTACCCAGTAAGAAGTAGTATTACTAATAACGTTGCGGTTACCCCAACAACCCATTTTTTTGGCAACAATTTGATCCGCCCCTTTGAATATTTTGTAAATACAGTAGTTTTCTCGAAAACTTATTAAAACTATCTATGTCAGCTTCCAATACCAAAGCTTACGGCAATTGCAGTGTCGATACGGCTCATAAGGCTTGTATCAATGTTTCCCATCTTCTCTCTGAGCCTTCGCTTATCAATTGTCCGTATCTGCTCGAGCAAAATGACCGAGTCCTTGGTCAGCCCGTATGAATTAGCTGAAAGCTCAATATGAGTAGGCAAACGCGCCTTATTTATTTGTGATGTAATAGCCGCTGCAATAACAGTGGGACTGTGCTTGTTACCTACATCATTTTGCACGATCAATACCGGACGCATGCCGCCCTGCTCACTTCCAACAACAGGGCTGAGATCGGCGTAATAGATGTCGCCTCGCTTTATTTCGTTGTCCACTTTTTTCACACTCCGAAATCAAGATTGCAGACGCTGCATATTATCTTGTTCCTTGCGCTTGTGGTAGAGATATTATGTAGCGCTGCAACATAATCTTCCCCGATTTCGAGTGTTTTTAGTCATAACAAGCAAATAATTCTTCAAAAGAACCGCTTGACACTGCAGTTCAAAATGATTATAGCAATATTCTGCCCTGGATGCAACCAAAAAGCAAAAGCTTATGGTCCTGACTCCATGTTCCCATGTTCCCACAAACGAAATTTCCGCTCTAGAAATTGACATATCGCCTGTCAACTCTGCCGGACAATGCGCACACTATTTCGTATGACACTGTACCTGCATAATCAGCAAGTTCTTCTGCACAAATGGACTCATCTCCATCCCTTCCAATAAGTGTAACAGGGTCACCTTCTTTTACGTCAGGTACAGCACTGACGTCGATTACGGACATATCCATGCAAATGCTGCCGATCTGTGGCACTCTCCTTCCTCGCACAAGCATTTCCATCTTCCCAGACAAAGTACGGAAAAGACCGTCAGCGTATCCCATCGTTACGGTTGCTGTCTTGATTTCACTTTCGGAGCTGTATTTCCTTCCGTAGCTCACTGTAACAGGACCGCTAAAGTTGTGGACCTGTGCCACTTGTGAGTGCAATTGCATTGCAGCCTTTAGGTTTATCTTATCTTCAAGGTTTTTTCCGGGGTACAACCCATAAAGAGCTAGTCCAGGTCTCACCATATCCATATGGCTTTCGGGGATATTTATGATTGCTCCGCTATTGGCGGAGTGCTTAATCGGAATATGTACTCCGCGTGACAACAGACTATTGCAAAAGCAATCAAACAGTTTTAGCTGCTCGATTTGAAAAGGGTCTCCGGGTATCTCCGAGGTGGCAAAGTGAGTAAAAATACCCTCAACCTCTAGACCAGTGAGTGCGCAAACTTCGGCAGCCAGTTCAAGCTCTTTTGGATTGGATGCAACAAAACCAAGTCGGGACATGCCTGTATCCACTTTTATATGGACTTTTAGCTTCCCCCCCAATCTCAAAGCGGCCTGTGAAAACTCATGCGCTGTTTCTGAACAAAATACTGTTTGAGTTATGCTATAGTGCAGTAACTCTCCAGTTTGAGATGGTGATGTACATCCTAAAACCATTATAGGTGTCTGTATTCCCGCACTTCTAAGCTTTATTGCCTCCTGAAGTGAAGCTACTGCAAAATAATCTGCCCCGGCTTCTTCAAGTGCTCGCGAAACAGCTGTAGCACCATGGCCATAGGCATCTGCCTTTACTACTGCCATTACACGGGTGTCTTCTCCTACCGTCCTCTTGATCTCTCTAAAATTGTGTACTATATTCTCTAACGAGATATCTGCCCATACTCTCATCGAATTCAAAATAACTTCCCCCGAACTATTCAAACTTCCCGGCAATCAAATATTCACACTGGATTTTCCTGATGCCGTCAACAGCGATTTCTGCTTTTATGGGTTTGAGACTATTATTATCAAACCATGTGCTGTATTGCACTTCTACACCGTTCGCTGATGATTTATGCAATATAAAAATGCATTCCGTCCCATCGATCTTCTCAATACCCTGTTCACTTACCATGCCGTCCTGCCACACTCTAAGCAGCTCAGGAATTGCACCGACAGGGCTCAAAGCCGAATGACTGTAGTGGCCCATTTCGAGCGACACTCCATCATAATTTAGGGTGATCTCATCATCTCCAAACACTACCTCCACACCCTCAATTTCCGAAGGTTTCTTTACCTCAATAACGCTTCTACCCAGCGCATTATAATCAAACTCCAGTTGAAAATCAACGAAATAGTCATCGAAATCAGCACGCACATCTGTTAATACTTTCATGGTGGTCAATCCGGAATAGTATTCCGATACTCGCGCGACATTATCAGAACTGCTCGAGCAACCTGTCAAAACCATGAGTATGAAAAAGATTGAGGATAGAAGTAATTCAAATGCGCCAAAATTGTGTCTCTTACCCTTGAGCTGTGATCTAAACAGTAAGGATAGCAATGACAGTCCTCCCCGGGGCTATTGCTAGCCCATTTATTGGCTGAGGGATCATTATCCAGAAGAAGTACTTTCGAATTTTTTCAGCACAACGGGAACTTCTGACAATAAATCTACCGGGAGCATGCCGTACTCTCCGAGACGTTTAGCTGCTGAATCCCCTGCCGCTCCGTGGAAGTATACTGCTGCTGGGACAGCGGACTCAATATTTAGTCCCTGGCCGACAAGTGAGCCGATCATACCAGCGAGGATGTCTCCACTGCCACCTTTCGCCATCCCTGGATTACCGGAAGTATTTATCATGGTCTTCCCGTTTGGCAGTGCGGTTACAGTCGTGTTGCCTTTAAGGACAACAATTGCCCCATGCTTCACAGAAAGTGAACGGGCTGCCACTACTCTTCCGGCAGATAGATCTCCGCCTAACCTGGCAAACTCTACGTCATGCGGTGTAAGAATCGTACAGCTTCCTTTGGATGCCCTCTCAGCCAATATATTTATATTCTTCGAGACTGCATTTATACCGTCAGCGTCGAGTACGATCGGGATATCAATCCCCTCGAGAAGGATCTCTGTCAATCTAACTGTGTTCTCATTTAGACCAAGCCCGGGTCCAATTACGCAAACGTCGCACTTTTCTGCAGCTGCAAGAAGATCGTCAGCGGCACTGGGTGAGAAGCCACCTTCGAAAGATTCAAACGGGAGACATATAATCTCATTACATTTGACTGCTTCGATAGTATAGATTGAATCAGGAACAGCCATATAGACAAGCCCCGCTCCGGTACGAAATGCAGCCATTGCAGAGAGATAAGGGGCTCCAGTAAAACCTATGCAGCCTCCTACAACCAGCACCTTGGCGTAATTGCCTTTGTGGCTATCGGGTTTGCGCTTTGGAAGAACGCCCATTAAGAGTTCTTCGTCAACAAGCTCGATGGGATAGTATTGTTTGCTTCCATCTACTGCCTCAATTCTTATAGTCTCCAATAAAGACTTGATGCAGCTTTTGGGTATGCCTATATCGTGTACTGTAACTTCTCCGCAATATGACTTGGCCGGTTGAAGGCAAAGCGCAGGCTTTAGACAAGTGAACGTTACAGTGTGGTCAGCTCTAATGCAATCTACTGATACAAGTCCTGTATCTGCCTCAGCTCCAGAAGGGATATCAGCCGAGATTACTGGAGCTTTCGAGCTGTTAATGACCTTTACAGCTTCGCTCGAGATCCCTCTCATTGAACCGCGAAATCCTATTCCAAAAATCGCATCGATAATCAGGTCTGCATCAATAACATGATCAGTATGCTGATGGTTGTTGGGCTGGAATATAATGGGTTCAATGCCCTGACGAAGGAGCATAATGTAGAATTTGAAAGTGTCAGGAGTCATTTTTTCGGACTCACCAGTCAGGTAACACTGTACGTTTGCTCCCCTTTCCTGGGCAATTAGAGCAAATGCCAAACCGTCACCGCCGTTGTTTCCAGTGCCAGAAAAAACAACGATCTTCTTTCCGGATACTGTTCCTAGCATCCGGCACGCACATTGAAACAGCCCAAAAGCAGCTCTGTCCATCAGCTCAAAGGATGGTACACCTGATGCGATGGCCGCTTCGTCCATTTTTCTTACTAAGTCACTCTCAAAAACGGTCATGAATCAATGCCCTCCTTTCACCGACGTACAAACAACCTAATGTTAAAAGTGCGTCAATCCATTGATAAAACCACAACAGCAGCAGCGGTAGTATTTGTATGTGTAATGGATAGTACAGTCTTAAGCGAAGAAAAGTTCTCCTTAACAGTACCGTGTAAATGTAGAAAGGGTTTGCCGCGACTATCTCGACAAACCTCAATTTCCTTCAAGGGGAGTGAAAGTCCATCTCCTACCGCCTTGACGAAGGCCTCCTTTGCACAGAAGATTCCGGCAGCAGATGAGGCGGAAAATGCACCACGACTGGCAATATAAGCCTGTTCTGCTCCCGTATATACTCTCTCCATAAAGGCAGCGTTTTCTATTTTGTCCACCATTCTGGATATCTCAAGCAGGTCAAGTCCAATTCCGACTATGGACATAATTATCTCACGCCTGTCAATTCTTGATTTTACTGCTGGGAATGAATCTTTTCATAGCCTCTAGCAGACGCTCATTGGGTTCAAATATTAAGAGGGAGTCGTTGCCCGCATCATCGCGGTAGACAGCAAACCAACGCTTCTCCGATTTAGGTGATGAGGAAGCATCGAGTACTTTAGCGAAATTCCGGCTTTCATACTCCTTATAGTTTGTTTCAGTTACAGTTGCAAAAATGGTAAAGCTACGAACATGGATTGAGAGCTCTCTGCTCCGTGTGCGCCTGCCCATTATTTTATCGACATCGAGTTCGCCGTTAGTAAACGAGTACTCATACTCTAGGTTCAGGTTCCTGGATGTTCTTACTGCAAAAAACATGCTCAGAGCGAACACTGCAGGAAAGATAAACCTAATTACACCGATAACCAAAAAGACGGTGGAAACCAGAACTGCAGCAAGTATAAGTAGTATTTTCTTAACTGAAGTACTTAAATCTTGTTTTCTCTCAACAATCTGTTCAACAAATACATCGTTCATTTTCTACCTCCGAATCCCTTTACTAAAGT
>JAAYOS010000198.1 GCA_012520195.1 Clostridiales bacterium
GCATATTGAATTGCATCATATGCACCGCCGTAATCACGTTGTATGTAACCAATTACAAAATCACATTCATCTACCATCCAACGATTTCGTTTCTTTATTGCCGCTTTTGGATGAACAAGCTCACTTTCTTCGCATACCATTACATCGTCATAGCGATAATTGTAGTATTCTTTGTTCGTATTCAACTCGTTTGAAAAATAAGGTTTTATCAAGATAATGGATATATGATTGTGCTTTAACTTCGCTTTTCTTACTGTGTTTGTAAATTGTTCATCAAACTGTCCCATGCCACCTGTATAGAAAACATCAACTCCATTTTCAGTAATCAATTTTTCTATGACTTCGTCCAACTCCAACTCAATATTTGTAAATAAAAATCTATGTCCAAAACCACAACAAATAACACTCATGCATCTACCTTCTTACGCCATAGCATATAATCATTCTACCATAGTCGCTTAATAAAATCAACCATAGCGTATATAATATCTACTATAAAAGGAGGTGGCAATATGAACAAGCCTAACACAGTATTGGTCGAAATGGGCAAGAGAATAACAGAACGCAGAAAGCTTCAGGGATTATCTCAGGAGGAACTTGCCGAAAAAGCAGATTTAACCCCGCAAACCATTTCTACTGCAGAACGCGGAGTAAAAGCAATTCGCCCCGAAAACCTCTTAAATCTTAGTAAAGCATTAGGCGTGAGTGCAGACTATCTTTTAACCGGAGAAATAATCGATAAAGATATTTGTTTAATTGCCAACAGTCTAAATGACAAAACTCCGGAACAAATACGACTTATTGAACAGATCATCAACAACTGCTCAGAATTATGTCATAAATAGCAAGCAGGGTTCGTTTTTCGACACGAGCCCTGCTTTTTTAGTTGCCACAAAAGTATTCTATTATTTTCTTTAACGGTTTGTCATAAACAATTCGTACTATTCCAAAAATAAGCATCGTAGCAAATACTGTTAAAAACAGGATTGAACCGCCGTTAAAGACTTTCAAAACTTGGATAATATCTTCGTTTGGTACAATAATACCATTCATCCATAACACAATACTGACAAAAGATATTCCCACGGCTAATAAACTGATTCCTCTTACTAAAGCGTTTGAATACCATAGCCAAAATGTTTTTGGTCTTAAAATCATTGATATAACATACGGAATGATTATTCCACCCAGTCCAATCAAAATAATACCTGTGTTTCCTACCCCAAACACATCACACATAATGCTAGGTATTGGAAACAGATTAAAATCGACAACCTTTGCTCCTACTATCAAGGCTAATAAAGAGTGCCCCGCTTCGTGTAATGTTGGATAAAGTAATGTTGCAGTAAACAATCCTATCGAAAATAATCCTACCACCTGTCTTGCTTTCATAACAATTCCTTTCCTCTTCATTTGTTTATAGTTTTGCCAATATTCAAAAAATTAGCACCGCCCCAAATGGGCGGTGCCACTTCAATATTGTGGTACTCCGTAACCGAGCACCTCATAATGACCAATGGGATATTGATTTTGTCGGCAGCTATCACCTGAGTTGCCTTCAAAGGAACAGCGAAAGAGTTGCTCCTAATCGGAGTTAAGAAATAACCCTTTCACTTGTTCGGACTGGGAGAGGTCAAATTATCGGGTGTTTTTGAAAAAAGTTTGAAAAAATTTTTTGAGTTGGGAAAATTAAAAAAGCCTCCTATCCCGATAAAGGAATAAGCGGCTTGCTTATATAGCTCTATATTTTATTTTTTGAAAAGGAAATGACTACGAAACAGTACGCACTATGAAAGCCTTTTTCTTTGCTTTCATCATCTTTAAGATGACTACATCAACAGCGTCGGTGTGTCTGCCTTGAGCCATAAGTGCGTTCTTCTTATCTATAAGCGAATGTATGATTTGAGAGCGTTCCTGCTCGGTTAGATTGATATAATACTTCTTCATTTGTAGTCCCTCCATTCGATTACAGTATATCCATAATCGTTGCCAGCTTCAAATATGCAAAAAAAGAACCCCGAACTATACAGTCCGAGGTTCTGTCGTAAACATCGTTAAATGCCGAGTTTACAAGGCTTTTTTATTCAATTTACAATGTAGCCGTTACAATGAAGCCACTAGATTAACAATTTACGATTCTCGTGATTTACGACACGCATTTGTCGTAAAAGACGAGCAATGCTCAAAAAGTCATTTGTCGTAAATTTGTCGTAACCCCCGTTTTA
>JAAYOS010000176.1 GCA_012520195.1 Clostridiales bacterium
AGATATTGAAATTAAGTGAGATAATAATGGAGAGGATAGTAATATGGCTGAGAACAAAAGAAAAAATTACAAGAGTCTAACCGATGACCTTACGGAAATACTCCTTACAGAGCAGCAAATAGATGAAAGAATCGGAGAGATGGCCGAGGAGATATCGGAGTATTATGAAGACAAACAGCCGATACTGGTAAGTATCCTTAAGGGTTCCTTCGTGTTTATGGCTGACCTTGTACGCAAGCTGAACATAGACTGCACTTTGGACTTTATGATCGTCTCATCCTACGGGACAAAATCTAAGTCTACAGGTGCTGTGAAAATTATAAAGGACCTTGATATCGATATCGAAAACAAACACATTCTGCTTGTGGAAGACATCCTTGACAGCGGACTGACCTTAAGCTATATTAAGAGAATATTGGAGACAAAGAAGCCGGCATCGTTGCGCATTTGTACGCTTCTTGATAAGCCTGACAGGCGTACAGCGAACATAACGGCTGAATATGTTGGATTTACCATTCCGGATAAATTCATAGTGGGTTACGGACTTGACTACGCTGAGAGATACCGCAACCTGCCTATGATAGGGATCCTAAACCCGGAAATTTACGCTGATGAATAAATTGATGATATAGGGGGTGAGCGCTTTTGAAGAAATTTAAGCTGAAGGACATCGGTTTCTATATACTTGTTATCGGCATCCTTCTCGTTACGATCTACATGCTCTATCAGTCCGCAAAACCGGTGGAGCCTCCGTATTCCGACGTATACCGCTTTTTTAAAGAGGGAAGGGTAGTCGAATACACAATTGAAGGAAATGTGCTTACGGCTCGCCTTGATGACGAGACCGTAATTCAGTATACCATCCCCTACATGTCCATTTTCATAGAGGACTTAGGGGCAACTATACGCGATCAGCTTGATACCGGAAAAATCAGATATGCCAATTACATCGAGGGCTTTGAGACGCCATGGTGGATGATGTTTATCCCCTATCTTGTCGTGATAGTCATATTTGTCCTTCTTTGGTATTTTCTTTTCAACAGAAGTGGCGTTGGCGGCGGTGGTGGCGCAAACACAGCAATGAAATTTGGACGTGCGAGGACGCGCCTTGGAACCGACGAGAAAAAGAAGGTGACCTTTGCCGATGTTGCCGGCGCAGAGGAAGAGAAATATGAACTTCAGGAGATCGTCGACTTTCTTAAGAACCCAAAGCGCTACATCGAGATAGGTGCACGTATTCCAAAGGGCGTACTGCTTGTCGGACCTCCGGGAACAGGAAAGACATATTTGGCAAAAGCAGTGGCCGGAGAAGCGGGTGTTCAGTTTCTTTCCATTTCCGGTTCGGACTTTGTTGAGCTCTATGTAGGTGTCGGAGCATCCCGTGTCCGTGACCTGTTTGAGCAGGCTAAAAAAGTCGCCCCTTCGATTATATTTATAGACGAGATTGACGCAGTTGGACGCCAGCGCGGTGCTGGTATGGGCGGCGGACACGACGAGCGTGAACAGACTCTAAACCAGTTGCTAGTTGAGATGGACGGCTTCGGTAACAATGAAGGCGTCATAGTAATGGCAGCTACGAACAGGCAGGATATCCTCGATCCGGCGCTTATGAGGCCGGGACGTTTTGACAGACAGGTCTACGTAGGTCTGCCCGATGTACGCGGGCGCGAAGCTGTTTTGAAAATCCACTCCAGAGGCAAGCCTTTGGATGCGGGAGTTAACCTAGAAATTGTTGCAAAGACAACAGGGGGCTTCTCCCCTGCCGACCTTGAGAACCTTCTCAATGAGGCTGCGCTGCTTGCAGTCAGGCAGGGACGCAGGGTCATAAAAATGGAAGATATGGAGGAGGCGATGATCAAAGTTATCGCCGGGCCAGCAAAAAAGAGCCGTGTTATCTCTGACAAGGAGCGCAGGCTCACAGCCTACCACGAGAGTGGCCACGCCATAGTGATGAAGAACCTCGAGCACCACGATCCAGTCCACCAGATCTCAATCATTCCCCGTGGAGCAGCAGGCGGGATGACCATTTCCCTGCCCAATGAGGATAAATTCTTTATGTCAAAGAGTGAGATGTTTGAACGCATTATCAGCCTTCTAGGAGGCCGTGTTGCAGAGAAACTTGTTCTCGATGACATTTCCAGCGGAGCTTCAAACGATATACAGAGAGCCACCGATATTGCACGAAGAATGGTGACCCGCTATGGAATGAGCGATGAAATCGGACCTATCGCCTTTGGCTCTGAACATGATGAGGTCTTCCTTGGCAGAGACCTGGCTTCGACACGCAACTACTCTGAAGATGTCGCAGCTAAAATCGACAGAGAGATAAAGAAAATTATCGATAGGGCGTACAGTCGCTGCGAAGAGATCCTTAGGCGCGAGATCGACAAACTCCACGCTGTTGCCGAGTATCTGCTTGAGTACGAAACCATGGATGCCGACACTTTTGAACGCTATTTCCTCACCGGCTCTTTTGAGAATACCGATGAATACGAGGAGTATAAGCTGCCAAACTTCTAGTTTCAAATTGCCAAGTTGTGGGAAAAGGTGCTCGTGATTTGAAGATTTTGCAGGGCGGACACGTAACATAATAGCTAACTTATGACAAATATAGCACAAAGTTATCCGCTATAGACAATATATTACAAACAGTTTGATACAGCTTTGTGTTAAAAAGGCAGATGTTTTAACATTTTCCTGATATTTTTCTGAATAAATGGTTTCTAAAGTGCTTTTGCAGAGAAAACTGAAGTCTTGCGAAACAAAAACACGTATGGTATAATAACAAAAATTCGATTTCAAGGCGACCTAACGATGTCGGGTTGCATTGAATTACTATGCTGGTAATGGCCGGCAGTCGAATTGAATTATGTTAGGAGGTAAATTACACAATGAAGAGATTATTGTCTCTAATGCTCGCAATGATGATGATCTTTGCGTTAGCTTCCTGTGAAGGTGGATTCCTGGGCTCCTCAAAGGATCCTAGTGAACTTACGCTTGATCTATCACACTTGGGAGCTGAGACTCTTCAGGGCATGACTCAGAAGGACATTCTCAAACAGATCGACAAGTATGAACCCACAGGACAGATTATCCAAGGTTCAACCACCCAGCTCAATGGCGACTTTGTCAGCGGCTGGACAAACAGTGCTACTAACGCAGAAATCAAACAGCTTATGAGCGGTTATAGCACACTTGCATTTACTAAGGAAGGTATGTACATCTTTGACCCCATCACTCTTAAAGAGTGGGAGGGCATCGAAAATGCCGACGGAAGCAAAACATATCGTTTTGTTCTGAACGAAAACCTTACTTATAACGACAAAACCAAGATCACCGCTAAGGACTATGTAGGCTCCTTACTTATCGGTGCATCCGATGAGATGAAGCAGGTTGACAATGCTCAGCTAGCAACAGGAATCGACTATGTCGGTTACGAAGCATATAACTCCGGTGAGAGCGACAAGTTCGCAGGAGTAAGACTGCTGGGCGAGTATGAGTTCTCAGTAACAATAGACCCTGCAAATCTCCCCTATTTCCATGACATCACAATGGCTTCTGTTGGTCCTACACCGCTGCACGTACTTCTTCCTGGCGTAGAAGTTAAGGATGACGGAGACGGTGCATACTTCGGAGAAGGCTTCACAGTTGAGGCTCTTCAAAAAGCTTATCTCGGCGACAATGCAGACGGATACCGCTATAATCCGAAAGTAACAAGCGGCCCTTACCAATTTGTATCCTATGATCCAGAAGCAAGCCAAGCAATTATCGAAGCAAACCCCGAGTATCTTGGTGCATACGACGGTGCTAAGGCTAAGATCAAGACACTCGTTTATAAGCTCACCACACAGCCAACCGAGCTTGATGAGCTTGAGACCGGCGCTATCGATATCGGTGGCGAGCAGTCCGGCGGAGAGTCCATCAATGGCGGACTCGACCTCGTAGAAAAAGGCGGATTCTCCTATTCGCACTATCCGCGTCACGGCTACGGCAAGATTGCATTTGCATGTAACATCGGACCCACACAGTTTGTCGAGGTTCGTCAGGCAATCGCTTGGATGCTCGACCGCGACGAGTTTGCACGTCAGTATTCACAGGGCTTCGCAATAGTCGTTCACGGTTATTATGGACAGGCTCAGTGGGAGTATGCTGCAAACAAGGACGCTCTTGCTACAGAACTCACTCAGTACACATTCAACCCTGAAAAGGCAGTTGAAGTACTCGAGGCAGGCGGCTGGACACTAGACGCCAATGGCAAGCCATATAGCGGCAGCGGACTACGTCATAAGAAGCTTGATGACGGAACCCTGATGCCACTCGAGATCCAGTGGATGAACACACCTGACAACCCCGTATCCGACCTACTCAACGCAATGCTCGTACCTGCAGTTGAAGAAATCGGTATGAAGATTGTCGGTACCACAGTACAGTTCGCTGAGCTGCTTGACAACTACTATCAGGACGTTGACGAGCCCAGCATCAACATGTTCAACCTCGGAACAGGATTCAACCCGATCCAGTATCCTGAGTATTACTACCACACAGATCTTGAGA
>JAAYOS010000199.1 GCA_012520195.1 Clostridiales bacterium
CAAAATTGGTGTCATATAGCGTTTGCTGCCATCGTCGGGGGCCAGCTGCAGCCTATAGTCAGATAGTGTTGCAAGAAACAGGTCCCCCAAGAACTTTCGTCTGCTGTTGTCGTCCTGCACATTCAACTTGGCAAATATAGGTTCCCAAAGCTTACCTTCTTTGTAGTGATAGACAGTGCACCACACGAGAAAGAGGGATACACAGAGGGGATAAGCTGCCTGCAACTTCTTACGCATCCCCCATCTAAGCAGATCACCGACTAATTCGCCCAGCTCTTCCACCTCCCTGGGCGAAACCAGGACGTCAGCCAGTATCTGAGGGGAGAGATCCTGAAACTTTGCGCGAAAGCGCTGCTCAAAATATTCCAGGCGCGTAAAATTAGGTGTTTTCAGCTCCATCCTTCAGCACCTCGAAAAAGCTAATCGCTTAGGGAAGAGCTGTCTTTCCTGCCTTGAAGCACACTTAGAATCCGCTGAAGTGCTTTTTTCACCCCAGATACCTCATCTCTGCGCCTTAGCTCTTCCCTAAGCTCTAGGTTTTCACTGGCATAGCGATCCCGCTCCTCTGTGACAGCGTGCAGTTCTTGCCGAAGACTCTCCTGAAGCTCTTGGCTCGCCCTCTCCGTTTCCAGCTTGTCCTGGACCATTTGAGCAATTCTTGCCTTCTGATCATCCAACTCTGCAGAAAGCTCAGCGATGCGAACCTCAAGCTCCCTTAGGCGAGGCAGACACTCGACCAGCGTCCTTACGCTGTTTGCCCGATCAGGAATCTCTTCCGTCAGAATTTGCAGGAGCCGTTCAGCATCCTCCAACACCTGACGTTCCACACTCTCGTCAAGGTGCTTCTCACCATCAATAATCTGTGACATGCCAGTTCCCCCTCCCCAGACAAAATGTTTTCATTTTGTAAATATTTCTCCATTAATTTCTAATTCCCTTTTTTTCCACGTATCGCTTGGAGTCATAGAAGTCCATGAAAAACGGACGAACGAGCTCCGTCTTTTTGCCTGGTTGAGAGATCGCAATCTTCGTCATAAAAGTTCGATGTTGGAGGAGTGCGCATCACAGAAGGTGCAGAGGGAAGATTTGTGCACTTCAAAGGGCGGACAGTGTGAACTGCGCAGTGTCCCGGCTTCAGCAACTCTGACAGTTGAAGAGGACTCTATCTTTGACTTTGTCGGTACAAGAGAGAGATATTCACTGATGATAGATGTCGCAGGCGATGGAAAAGTCACTGATAAAGGCACAGCCCTAGCACGAGTTACAGAGTACGAGCATGGAACCGTTGTGGAGCTGGAAGCCGTCGCCGCTGGTGACGGCAGGATGTTTAGCCGCTGGGAAGGCGACATAGCGGGAGCAGAAAACCCAGTCAAGGTAGAAATGCTGAGGGACACTAAAGTCACAGCTGCTATCACTGATTCAGCTGCCATCACCGGAACTGTCGATGTACAGCACTGCTTTCCCCGCTCGGTGGTGGACAGGTCTGTTTACGGACTAAGTTACGGCACCCACAGAACATTTGCCAGCCAAGCTCACACAAGCCTAGACAGTGTTGAACCCACAGAGTTTATTATCGGTTTCGAGGCAGGCGTCTCCGAAGAAGAGAGAATGGCAACATTGGATAAGCTCGACTATGAAGTGATAGGCCGTCTGTCCATCATCAACGCCTACCTGGTAAAGCCCACAGATGAGCTGGAGGATGACATGGTTCAAGCACTTTCCCTTCCGGGTATTCGCTATCTGTAGCCTAACAGCAAGGTAGAGCACCTTTCCGTTCTGCATCCCAACGACCAGGATTACGGGAAGCAGTGGCATTATCCCCTTATCCGCCTGTCGCAGGCATGGGCAGTGCGTTTTTAGCACTGCAACAGAGTTTGGCGGATACGCTTTTTCGAAGGCACCTCCGTTGCGGCCCCCACGTGGCCGGGGTGATCGGCCTGATGCTGTCTGGCAGGTATCACAAGTGATCAGGTTTTGGAGATCCTGCACAAAACCAGCATGCCCCTGGGGCAGGACCCATTTGATCCTGCCTATGGGCATGGTCTGGTCAATGCGGTAGACAAGATGCAGAGCATTGTTGGCAGGCGCCAAGGCAGCCTGGTTGAGATTATAGCGGAAACTGCGACAATCCACGAGGAGGCATTTCGAGCTTGGCGACATCCCTCCAGGCGAGTGGAAAGTCTTCGCCTGGGTTGACGTCCTGCCAGACGG
>JAAYOS010000033.1 GCA_012520195.1 Clostridiales bacterium
CATAGTACCGAAAGGGACGCTTGTCAAGCTCAATGCTCTGGTAATTCACGGTAGCCAGTACCCCATTGATTCAGACGAAGTCCATCTGCTGTGTATGCTGCCAGCGAGAACTTTTGCAAACGATATGTTATCAACGATGATAAAGGAAGATGAGGAGAAGGTAGAGCTTATCGTATAAAGGTTATATGCTGAAATTCTGAAGGGCATGTCTCAAAATAGATTCTAGAAATCTATAGAGGCATGCCCTCTTTTCGTTTAAAAATAAAGAAATCTGGCTCTCGAAGCCAGAAATTGTTGGAGGATTGTGGATAAGGTTGCAATATTTTAGATAGCAAAGCTAAGAGATTAACTCTCTTTGTGGAAAACTCTGCAGTTTTTTGTTACGCTGGTTTTGGGTAATGCAGATGTAGTCCCAAACGCCCCGCTTGTGCTTTTGCATGTAGCTTGTTGATATTATAGGCAATGCATAATAAATTCCATTCAGTTTGTACTTTTACTTTACCTCTAAGCAAGAACCTGCGGTAATTCATGTCGTGTTTAAGTACAGCAAAAGCTCCTTCAACCTGGATAGACCTGTTTACCCTCAGAAGCTTGCCTTCTTCGGTGTTGATGCGCTTTTCCATTTTGTCACGTTGTTGAGCGAAGCGCTTTGAGACGTATAGGTTTTTTCTGCGTTCACCGGTACTATCCTTTTCTGCCTTGTATTGTGGGATGCATTTGTTCTTGAACTGGCAGTCACTACAGCTTTCACATGAGTAGATTGTTGTTTCAGTAGGGTATCCGGTAGGTGATTTAGTTCTTTTAACATAAGCCACCTTTAGGCTTCTACCAGCGTGACAAGTATAGCTGTCTGTCTTCTCATCATACTCCATATTCTCACGCCTACCTATGTCGTTCTTGTACTTTCTCGTTTTTGCCTTTTCATGATTCGTAGGTTTTATAAAAGCCAGCTGCTCTTGCTCCTCGAAGTATGTATAGTTTTCTTCACTCTCATATCCAGCATCCGCAACAATCTTTTTATATTTATAGTCCTTAAGTTGTTCCATAAATGGTATTATTGTCTTTGAATCGGAACGATCTGATGAAATATATGTTCCTACAATATATTCCGAATCTACTGCAATGTTGACATTGTAAGCTGGTTTTAACTGTCCATTCAGCATATGATCTTCCTTCATACGCATAAAGGTTGCATCCCTATCTGTCTTTGATAAACTGTTACGCTCTCCTAGGCTGTGGTTGTAATCGTTATAGCTTTTTAGCCTAACCAGATAGCCCTCTACTGTCTCAATTGCTCTCTGGAGTGATGTCTTTCGTTTACCCGAGCCATGAACAAAGATAATGCCCTTTTTCTTAGCGAGAGCCCGCAGTCTCTTTCTAAGTTTTTTTATTTCCTGAACCTTAATAGTATCACCTACGTGAAAGTGAATACCAAATTCGGACGCTATAGTTGGGAGTTCTTTGCCCATTTTCTCCTGCATTTTCTCTTCATTTTTTGTTATTGTCTTCTTCCAAACAAATGAGTATCTATTTGCATTTGCCTCTATTTTTGTACCATCGACAAAAATCGTTTCACCAGAAATTTCTCCACTATCGCGCAACAAATCTACTAATTGAACCAGCAGACCATCGATGGCGTAAGGAAGTCTTTCGCTTCTAAACCTGGCGATAGTATTATGGTCTGGCGCAGGGTGGCGTCCTAATAAATACATGAAATTGATATCTCGGCGGCATGCCGATTCAATATCGCGAGAACTATAAATTCGATTCATATACCCGTATATTACAATTTTGAAAAGATCCTTCGGTGAGTACTCGATTCTCCCTTGACGGGAGTACGCTGCATACAGTTCCTTATAATCCATCCTTTCCATCGTAGCGTTGAGCAACCTTACCGAATCATCTTCCGGGATTATTTCTCCGATATCCATTGGAAGAACTAGTTGATATACACTCCCGTTTGATGTATAATCTAGTTGTATTTTCTTGTTCATCATAAACAATATTATACAACATTTGGTGGGCTTTTTTAAGCCCGCCTTTTGTTTTTTGCAGTACATTTTGGCATAAATTGAGGCTGCCTCACCTCCAACTTTTAGTTCTTAGTGAGACAGCCCCTTTCTTTGGAGCTACCACAAGTACGGCAGTCCAGTTATTGCTAACCAGTCAGATGACGTGATTGTGTTCAGCAATGGTATCAGTAATGCCTTAAGCAACAGATAATA
>JAAYOS010000177.1 GCA_012520195.1 Clostridiales bacterium
GCCGCATTCCAATCCGTATTTACTTACATAGATAACTATGAGAGCCAGTCACTAGAAGATGGGTATGAGCTAACTCCTGTCCGTCTACCAGTAAGACAAAAGTGAGATGTACGCCATATTTGGACTATGGGAGGCAGGATGAATGCTGGTGTTACGACCCTGTTCCCAGATTGCGAACACCCTGAGATCCTGTTAAGATGGTTCGATTATTTGTACTCAGAGGAAGGAGCTTTACTCTATAACTACGGTGTAGAGGGACAAGGACATACAATAATAGACGGGAAACCGATGCTTTCCGAGCTCGTTGTTGCAAACCCGGATGGTATAGGAATGAGTCAGGCACTAAGCCTTTATACTTTCCCTGCACCATTCCCCGGTGCTCTCGACTGGAGACGTGAGTTCACAAATTACATGTCCGAAAAATCGATCAATGCAAACTTCCTATGGACAGAGGATGCTGATCTCGCATATGAGCTATCCGACTCTGTCACTATGACTCTGGATGAAATGAGTGATTACTCCGCAAGACATAGTGATATCAATACATATGTTGTTGAGTCAGTCCCGAGATTTATTATGGGTGAGCTCTCCGTTGATGACGACTGGGATGCATATATTGCTGAAATCAAAAAGATTGGCATTGACAAATGTCTGGAGCACTGGCAGAACGCATATGACAGGTACTTAGCCCGCTAATTTTGAGGCGTGATAAAGCATCCTAGAGAAATAGTAAGTAAAACGTTTTAAGGCGCACCTTAAGTTACCTTAAGGTGCGCCCGAATATTACTCTTTGACTGAGTTAGCTGAGTTAGATTCAGTTGTTCGATGATTAATCGGAGTAGTGTATGCCGGTAAGTGCGTCCATATCATATTTGCCAAGCTCACTTACATACTTCTGGGGGCTGATCCCCTCGTGTTTTTTGAATAAGCGGGAGAAGTAATATGGGTCGGAATAACCCGACTGCAAGGCAATCTCCTTGATGGTCCTACTATCGTGATAGAGCTGAAATTGCCTCTTTGCGTATTCGATTCTGAGGTGATTCAAGTAATTGACCGGCGTATATCCGGTGTGGCTCTTGAACAGTTTTCGGAAATAGCTGCTGCTGTACCCAGTCTTTCGAAGCTCGGAGTTTATATCGAAGTCGCAGTTTGAAATATTTTCGGCCAATCTACTTTGAAATGCTTCAACACTATCATTTCTCTTATATGCAGATGCGCTCCAGCTCACCATGAGCTGATATAAGACATCCCCCAGAGCGCTGATTATCGATTTTGCATTGGGTATTTCCTTCAGCTGTGTGTCGTATGCAAGGAGAAGTAGGTTAAGGAAGGTTTTGTTTACGTCATCTTCGAAATACCCCACCTCAATACCGTCGATTGCACTGAAATCCTTAATAAAGATCGACGCGTCGATGAAGCCTTTTTTCGCAGTTTTGCGGTGTAATGTTTCAGGTGGTATATAGAAAATGGTGCCCTCCCGGAAATCATACTCCTGTTCATCTATAATAGCGGTGCCCTCTCCGTAAAGATTGTATATGATCTCCCAGTATCCATGCTCGTGGAGAGGATATGTATAGTATTTCTTAGTGGATTTGTTTACCAAAAGTATCTCCATACTCATATCACACCTTTCCGCCTTTGATTATAGAATAGCCTAAAAAGAGTGTTTTGTCCATCAATTAATCTGTTTGGACTATTTCAGAGGTGATGCTTAGTTGATATAATGAGACTGCATTCATAGCATGAAACAACATACTGTATTGTGCAACTTTAGGAAACCAATTACCATGGCTTGGACGTAACAAACCGTTATGGAAACGAAAGGAGACATTTATGCAAGAACCAATCAAACTACTTAAGCGTACCTCGATGGGGCTTGGCGCCAATGCACCTAAGTTCGATAAGATGGAGGATTTCACACGTGGTATGTCGCGCTACAATCCTTTGTTGATGCACGATTATGGTCGTAATATTTACCACAAGGGGGAAAAAATCGGATATGCACTCGATGTCCGGATCTGCGGATACCGCGGTCTGCCCATTAATGCAATATTGCAGCTCGCATTTGAGGTAGACGGAGAGTGGATACCTGATGAGTGCAAGCATATTTGGTATGAGGGTAAAAAATATAAGTTTTCCGACATCGGAGCCGACAAGTTCGATAACAACTGGTACTGGAAATATACCGACTATCTAAGAGTCTTTTTCGAAATCCCCGGAGGAATAGATCAGGGTATTCACCGCGTAAAGTATGGTCTTGCCTTGAGAGACCACTATTCCAGCGTGGCTTATTGTGAAAAAGACGTAACAATTGTATAGAGGAGGGACTGCAATGAAGACGAATAACCCAATTAAACTAGGCGTTTCACTATATAGCTATCAAGAGGTTTTCTGGCGTGGGGATTTGGATCTGGAAGGTGTGCTCACCGCAGCTGCCGGTGCCGGAGCCGAGGGTGTAGAGATATTTGGCGAGGCAATGATCCCATCCTTTCCGCATATTACTGACGAATTTCTGTACAAGTGGTTCTACTTGCTAGATAACCTAGACCTTGAACCAGTATGCTACGAGCATTTTGCAGACCGCCGCTATTGGAAGGATACCTCAAGGTACTTAAGCGATGACGACGTATTTGACCTGACAGTTCATTACTTGGAGTCAGCCAAAAAGCTTGGCTGCAAGTTCATCCGCCTAAGTCACGACGGCCACAACGGCAAGTTTATTATGAATGACGCCCACTCCCACACAGTGGTAAATGCTCAAATATTTGAGCGTCTGCTGCCAATTGCCGCAGAACTGGGTGTAAAAATGGCTCTAGAAGTCCACGGCCCCGGTCTGTTGGAGGACGGTGGAAACGATGATTTCCTCGAGGCACTGGATCGTACCGGTATTTATGAGGGTGGCGGGCTGATGCTTGATTTCTCCGGGTGCTTCCGTGACTGTTCACCGATGCAGGTAGATGCAATGGTAAGCAGAGGTGGAAATCCTGAAATCATCGACTATATCCGCCGTATGAGCCGTAAGGCCTACACCTTTGATGGCAATAACGAAGTCGACTGGGACGAAGTTGAAGCGAAGGTAAAGGAAATGGGCGGAGGCAGTGTCGAGCTGGACTTCCTTAACGGTCCCAAGGGCAGGAGCTTTGGTGGGGTTCGCAACAGACTTATAACACCTCCTGAGGTCGTTAAAGAGTACGCATCACAGCTTATCTATATCCACGGAAAAGCACACTGGATAAATGAAGACTGTACTTGTGACGAAATGGACTATCCAAGATATCTACAGGCCCTCAAGGACGGGGGATACCGTGGTTATATCTCTACAGAATATGAGGGACAGAGGTCTGTGCCCCATACGATAAATGAGGTTGAGCTTGTTCGCCGTCAACACATACTCATGAGACAATGCCTTGGATATTAGGTCGAAGGTGTTGACTGGGTAGTAAATCTATCGAAATAGGAGATTATTGAGGAGGAATATCACAAATGTTTGACAATTTTCTGATTCGTAAGGACAGCCTTAAGAATGTCGTTGAAGATGGGAAAGTAGTCGGGTTCAAGTTGGGTGTCAGAATAGCGGATTACCGTGGACAAATCCTCTCACTCCACAATGGATACTACATTAAAGTGGACGGCGTAGTGTACCCGAGAGAGGTACAGAAATTCGAAATCAACGGGAAGCCGCCTCGCACTTTTGAGGAGTTGAAAACCTGTTACTACGAGCATTGGAACTATGATGACGAGGGTACACTCTATGTTGAAAAAGAGGGTGGACTGGAACCCGGTGTCCACATAATCGAATTCCAGCAGTCCATACTCAATGCATACGGATACCGCCCGACCGATGAGGAGTGGGTGAAGAATCCGCCGGTTCCTGGTTCTGGTGCCGGAGCAGGCAAGACCTCAAACATCGTAACCTACGAAATTGAGCTGACGGAGTAAGGAAGGAGAGTTAAGGATGGGAATCAAGAGAGGCGTTTCGCTATATAGTTACCAGCAGGAGCAGTTCTTCAAGAGAATGGACCTCAGGGCCCAGATCAAAGAGGTACGAGAATCTCTAAACACCGACGGAATTGAAATAATCGATCAGCAGACCATCAGAGATTACCCAAATCCCTCAGATGAGTTTGTGGATAATTGGCACGCGTTGATGGACGAGTTCAACATGAAAGCGGTTACCATGGACGTCTATATGGATGTACTGCAATTCCGCGACCATGTAATGACACACGATGAGTGTGCTGAGCGTCTGATCGGTGACATTAAGCTTGCAGCAAGGTTAGGGTTTGAGAACGTCCGTTGCCTGTCTGCGGTGCCTCTTGATGTAATGATCAAGGCATTGCCAACTGCTGAAAAGTACAATGTTCGCATGGGCAAAGAGATTCACGCACCTAACCCGATCGACGGTAAGCTCGTAAGTGAAATTGTTGAGTATGTCGATAAAACAAACACAAAGTTTATCGGGCTTGTCCCCGACATGGGAGTATTTCAGTTCCTTCCGAATAATCCCTCGCTCGAATGGAGTATGCGCCACGGTGCATCCAGAGAAGCTGTTGAAATAGTTAAAAAAGCATGCCTCATGAAGAAGAACGAGGACGAGGCAAGACAGATGATCCTCGAAGGAATCCAGAATCCCACCGATGCAGATCTCTCTTTGGCATTCCAGGTACATATGCTGTCCTATTCAAACCCCGCAGATATCGAGAAGCTTGTCCCCTATATCGTGAGCATCCACGGCAAGTTCTACGAGATGACGGAGATTGAAGGAAAGCCGGGCCAATACGAGGATAAGAGTATAAACTATGCTGATACAATTGCAGCGCTGAAAAAGGGCGGATTTGAGGGATATATCAACTCCGAGTATGAAGGCCAGAGGTATCAGCAGGATCGCGGTATGGAGTATCTGGCGGATGAAGTTGAAGAAGTGCGCCGCCATCATGAGATGCTTGCAAGACTCATAGGCGAATAGTACCTTTATCAAGCTGAATAAGTGGGATGATCCCTTTCTATTTTCCATTTATTCAGCTTGGGACAATTAATCCTGGCAGAGTAGAGTAGAATCTGTTATGACCCCAAATTCAAGCTGACTGACACACCAGTTTGCAATCGATCAAGACGCTAGATTGCATCTGTTAAGCTCTTAAAGGGGGTAGGACATGAAAATATTATTAATTGGCGGAACTGGCAATATCAGCTCATCCATTACTAAGCGTTGTCTCGAACAGGGACACGAAGTTTTCCTCCTAAATCGGGGAAACAACCGTGAGCTCGAAAAATATGGGGCGAAATACATCATTTGTGATGCAAATGACACCGATGAGATGAAGGAAAAGGTCGGTGGTGTCCACTTTGATGTTGTTGCCAACTTTATTGCGTTTTCGGAGGAGGCGGTAAAGAGGGATGTCGAGCTATTCCATGGAAACATTCGGCAGTATTTCTTTATCAGCTCCTGTACGGTTTACCAAAAGCCATGCTATACAACGCCAATTACGGAGGATACACCCCTAAAGAACCCGTATAGTGCTTATGCAAGAGGGAAAATTGCCTGTGAGATGTACCTGCTTGACCGCTACCGCGAAATTGATTTTCCAGCGGTCATTGTAAGGCCCTCGCACACATATGGGGAGAAAAAACTTGTTGTGGGCCCACTTATGGGCTGGGGCGTTCCCCATTGGACACTGGTTGACCGTATCCTAAACAGTCAGCCGATTGTTGTACATGGAACAGGAAGATCCTTATGGACTGCAACGCATAGCGATGATTTTGCATATGCGTTCTGCGGACTCATTGGCAACATGAAATCTATAGGGCATCAGTTCCACATTACAAATGATGAGGCGATGACATGGGATATGATCATGAATACTTATGGGTGGATTCTTGGGGTTGAACCAAAGATAGAACATATCCCTGTAGATTTTATTTCCAAGGTGTACCCCAATCTACGTCTAGGTATTTATGGAGATATGGTTGAGAATGGTGTATTTGATATCTCAAAGATTCAAAGTTTTGTTCCGGGATACCGAACCAGGGTTCCGCTGAGAGACGGGCTGCAGCGTTCGATAAAATGGTATATGGACAATCCCGAGCAGCAGATAGTAAGTGAAGAAAGCAACGCCATGATGGATAATCTCATTGCATCCTGGAATAGATGTAAATGGGACTAACATATTATTCCAAGTATATGTAGAAAGGAATGAGTTAATGTACGACAAGCATATTTTAACCGATGAGGGTTGCCGTAGTATTTGGGAGCGCGGTAAGAAGGTTGGTTATTGCGTAAACATCAAAATCAACTATTACAGGGGGCTACCGCTAAGCTGTATTGAGGAAATAGCTCTTAAAGTAGATGGAGAGGAAGTCAATCCTGAAACAATGCTAGTGCAGCATAACGGAAGAGAGTATCGCTACATGGACCTCCTCACTGATGATTTCCCGACAGATGTCTATTGGATCTTCGGAGAAAAACTTCGTGTTGTTGTTCAAAAAGAGGGTGGAATTGAGCAAGGACGTCACAAGGTTGAGTTAACACTGAAGACCAGGCGTACCTACACGCCCACTATGGTTTCAACTTGCGAAAAGATACTGACTTTTGCATAAATGGAGGCTAAATTAATGAAGACGAATAGTGACATAAAGCTTGGTGTTTCGCTATATAGCTACCAGGATAACTACTATTTCCACAAACATGATTTGGAGGGGTGCCTAGCAGCTGCTGCAGGTGCAGGCGCAACAGGAATCGAGATATTCCCCGAAGCTATGATCCCTGAGTGGCCATATATTAGCGATAGTTTTATTGACAGATACAACGGCATGATGGAGAGATACGGTCTTGAAACCGTATGTGTAGACCATTTCGCTGACAGAGCAATGCATAAGAACAAGCTATTGACTGACGATGAGCTTCTGGAGCGCAGTATATGGTATATCAAAGCTGCAAACAAGCTCGGAGCAACTCACATACGCCTTATGCATTCTGCGCATCTGGGCAGGCTGTTGTCCATGCCTGGCCATGAGCCTATTGACCTGGTTGGTCCCGAACTTGCCGGTAGACTATTGCCGTACTGCCAAGAGTATGGAATCGTTATGGCTCTGGAATGCCATTCACCCACAAGTGTTGATGATCCTGTGCAGCAAGCCTACCTCGAGGTTGCTGACAAGATGGGATTGTCGGAATATATCGGTTTGCAGGTAGATTTCAGCTCTTATGAGTACTGCATAAGCACTGCTGACGTTGGTATGTACAGCAGGCAAGGTGTGAACCGCGATTTCCTAGAGCTCATTCGTGAAAAACAGAGAGAGGCCTATTTCTCAGGAAAAGAGTTTGTTTTCGAGGAAGTGGAGCCTGAGCTTAGGAAGATTGGCTTTACCGATGAGGATAAAAATTCCCTCAGGTTTGTGTTGAGACATAGAGCACCTGCTTCATATGAGAAGCTTAAGGAGTTCGCTTCACAGGTCGTATATGTTCACGGCAAGTTTTACGATATTGACGAAGACGGCCAAGTCGATAACATGGATTATCCCAAGATATTTAAAGCATTGATCGATGGTGGGTATAAGGGATATATCTGCAGCGAGTTTGAAGGAAACCGCCGCATGAACGACGCCGGATGGTGCGATGAGATTGAGTATGTCCGTAAGCATCACGTACTCATGAGGAAGTGCCTGGAGATGTATAAATAACTATACAGGCCAGATCCAATCTCAAAGTAAATAAGTGGGAACTTTAGAGTTTGTTTCCTATGCAACAAGTTCCAGTATTCACAGGAAGATTGGGCATAACGTACAAATATAAGGCGCGTATTTTGTGCTAAAGGGAAAAATGCAAAAAATATGTTGCTTTGACTGTCTTCAAATGGTAAACTTACTCTTGCCTGTTGCGTTTTTGATTCATGAAAATGGACAGAGCAATAAAAAACAGAAAGGGGTCTTATTTTTGAAAAAATTACTCACTGTCTTGCTTGCACTTGTCATGGTGCTTGCTCTCTTCGCGGGCTGCGGAAAAGATTCTCCTGAACCCTCAAAGGCACCAGTAGATCCTAAACCCAGCTCTCAGCCTGTCGATTCACCCAGCGATGACGAGGGGGATGACACCGAAGATTCTATGCTCCCAATCGTTGACGAAAAAATGGAGTTCGAGATGTTTGCCACTGTTTTCTTAGCTGAGCAGATGGTCGACCTGAATGACGGCTATGCATTCCAAGAGCTTGAGAACAGGACAAACATACACATAAAATGGACTATTCCTTCTCTCGCCAGCGGTGCTGAGCAGTTCAACCTAATGCTCATGTCGGGAGACTATCCTGATGCCGTACTGGTTAACCAGATGAGTTCTTGGGTGGGCGGACTTGACGCAAACGTCGACGACGGCTTCATCCTCGATATTACCGATCTAGTACCCCAGTATGCACCGAATTACAATGCGCTTAGGACAAAGGATCCTGCAGTTCGTAGAGACACAACCACCGATCTTGGCCGCGTAGTATCACTCCGTCCAATTTATCCGGCTGAAAGACAACCTACCTACTCCGGACCTGTCTTCCGTCAGGATCTGCTTGATAAAGCCGGTTACACAGGCGAGCTTGTAACTATTGACGACTGGTACAATGCTCTGACAGCTCTCAAAGCAGTAGTTGATAAGGAGCCATTCTACTTTGTTAACAGAACATATCACGGTATCGATCAAGACATCGCTACTGCATTCGATGTTGCAACCACCCAAACTGGATATATCCAGGTAGACGGTAAAATTGAGTATTCATTCATTACTGAAGGCATGAGAGAATATCTCAGAACTATGAATAAATGGTACTCTGAAGGCCTCATCGATAAAGACTTTGTTGCAAGAACCAACAGCATGCGCGCTGACTATACCGATATACTCAGCAACAACCATGCAGCATTCCAGTGTGTGTTCACATACATTGACAACTATGAGAGTCAGGGAATAGATCCCGGATACGAGCTTACCCCTGTCCGCCTCCCGGTAAGACAAAAGGGAGATAGCCGCCACGTTTGGACGATGGGTGGAAGAATGAA
>JAAYOS010000202.1 GCA_012520195.1 Clostridiales bacterium
ATTTATTCAACCATGCTGTTATCGCTGTCTTTCTAGTGCTCATGGTCCGGTATGGATTCTCTATGGCCTATATGACTCGTTTCCGCACCTTCCAGGGGATTCCCGGATTCAGCTATATGTGGGCGACATTGACTGTGCCCATTGGCTGTGCTTTGCTTCTGCTGACGACACTGCTTAAGATTAGAAGCATTATCATCAACTACAGGCAGTCAGCTGCAAAAGGCACTGGACAGAGATTGGATTCAGTGAAAGGGTAAGGGGGGAGAAACTATGACTTTAGTGCTTATTGTCTTTGCAGTTCTATTGCTGACCGGAATGCCCGTTGCCTTTGCCATCGGCATTTCTGGATTCACCTTTTTCCTGCAACAGGGAGGCATCCTGCCCTTAACCATGCCGGTGCAGCTGGTCCTTTCAGAGACGCAGAACTTTGCTCTGCTGGCGATTCCCATGTTTATCTTTGCCGGCAACCTGATGAATGAAACCGGCATTACCAGCCGCCTGCTAAATCTGGCCTCAATGCTTACCGGGCATATGTACGGAGGTCTGGCCCAGGTCAGTGCAGTGTTAAGCGGCCTGATGGGCGGTGTCTCAGGTTCAGCCATCGCCGACGCGGCGATGCAGTCCCGAATTCTGGGACCCTCCATGGTTAAGCGGGGTTACTCCAGAGGATATGCGGCTGGTGTAAACGGGTTTACCGGACTGATTACCATCGCCATCCCTCCGTCAATAGGTTTGGTATTGTACGGCAGTATCGGCGAAGTCTCGGTGGGGCGCCTTTTTGCCGGCGGCCTGGTGCCTGGCTTGCTCATGATGGTGCTGCTCATGGTGGCAATTACGATCACCTCGCGCATTAGAGGCTATAAGCCTGAGCGTGAAGGATTTCCTCCGGTAAAAGATGTGGCCGCCACCGCTTTGAGAAGTATCTGGGCACTCATGTTCCCCGTCTTCCTCCTGGTGACTCTGCGCTTTGGCCTGTTGGTGCCGTCAGAGGCCGGTGCCTGTGCCGCTGTGTACGCATTGGTCGTCGGCATAGTCGCCTACAGAGAGTTGGATTGGGAGCGGTTCAAGCGCACTGTGCGCGCCACAGTGACTGATATCGGGACAATTATGTTCCTGATCGCTTTGTCTGCTTTGATCAGCTATGCCATGAAGTGGGAAATGATTCCGCAGCAGCTCTCCACCTTCTTCCTGGGAATCAGTGCCAGCCCCAAGATCCTGACTGCCCTGATTCTGGTGTTCTTGCTGTTCCTGGGCATGTTTATGGACTCCACTGTTATGATTCTCCTGCTGTCTGCGATTCTTGTGCCGATTATTAAGCAGCTGGGCGTGGATCCAGTCTTCTTTGGGGTAGCCATGGTTATCTCCTGTGCGGTGGGTTTGCTCACTCCGCCGGTTGGGGTATCGATGTATTCTGTCTGTTCGATTATGGAATGTTCAGTGTCTGAGTTCGTTAGAGACAGTTGGCCGTTCTTCGTATGTGTACTGCTGCTGGTAGCACTCTTGATCATCTTCCCGGGAATTGTTACGTTCCTGCCGAACCTGCTGTTTGGCTAGTGCAAGAGGCTTGGCAGCTGCAGATCGCTGTTTGAGAAAGGACGGTTCAAGTGAGTATAAAAGTGCTGATTACCCCGCGTACCTTTGGGTCTTCCAGTTCCGGACCTGCTGATTTAATGCGGGAACTGGGCTACGAACTTGTTTTTAATCCCTACGGCCGGATTCTCACGGAGGAGGAAATGGCCGAACACATTGCGGACGCCGACGGAATTATCGTCGGCCTGGATCCACTGAGCAAAGAGGTTCTGGCTAGGGCCAAGAACCTGAAAGTAATTTCTAAATACGGCGTTGGCATTGACAATATTGACTTAGAGGCTGCTACTGAACGAGGCATTATGGTAGCCAATGCTCCAGGCACCAACAATGTTGCCGTTGCGGAGCTGGCAGTGGGCCTGATGCTTGATGTCGCCCGCCGCATCTCCCTTTGCGATCGCATGATCCGCAGCGGACAGTGGAGCAAGCAGCAGGGCTTCCAGCTGCAGGGAAAAACCCTCGGTCTAATTGGAACCGGATTAATTGGTCGGGAGGTTGCCAAAAGGGCCAAGGGCTTTGATATGGAGATTATCTGTTCTGATCTGTATCCGGACTATGAGTGGGCGGAAAGTATCGGAGCTTCCTACATGGAGACCGGTGATGTCTTAAGAAAAGCCGATGTCGTCAGCCTGCACCTGCCTCTGGTAAAGAACACCTACCATATGATCTCCACAGAGCAGTTTGCGATGATGAAAGAAACTGCCATCTTAATCAATACCGCACGGGGCGGCCTTGTAGATGAGGCTGCACTGCTGGAGGCATTGAAAAACGGAGTCATTGCCGGAGCCGGTTTTGACGTTTACGAGGAAGAACCGCCGCTGAACTCTCCTTTGCGGGAGTTGGACAACATGGTTTTAACCGCACACATTGGCGCCCATACCAAAGAAGCGGCAACTGCCATGGCTTACCTGTCGGTGGAAAACCTCAGGGCAGGGCTCTCGGGCTCAGCGCCTAAGTTCCTCTGCAATCCAGAGGTGGTGGAAGCTGGAGGGGGCGCACAATAAATAGGCCAAACATTTTGGAAAGGAAGTGACTGGCTGTGGAAAAGAAGGTTGCTATAGTAACAGGCGGTGTTGCCGGCATCGGCAAGGCGATTACCCTAGGCTTAGCGGCTGAAGGCTATCTGGTTGTAGTTTGCGATGTAAACGATGAGCGGGGCAATGCTCTCGCAGAGGAATATTCGGGTTCAGTTGTCTACCGGAACTGCGATGTCTCAGATGAAGAGAGCGTTAAGGACGTTGTAGACAAAGTATCCGCTGAGTACGGGCGCATCGATGTTCTGGTTAACAACGCCGGAATTATCCGCCGGCGGACCGGTGAGGAGATTAGCACTGCAGATTGGGATCTTGTCTTTAGGGTAAATGTACGAGGAGCTTTCCTGTTCTGCAAGCATGCGGCAGAAGTTATGAAAAAGGCCGGTAAGGGGCGTATCATTAATGTCTCTTCCGTCGCGGCCAAACTTGGCGACATCACTTCTGCACCCGGTTACGGCCCTTCCAAGGCAGCTATGGACGGTCTAACCAAGACCTTTGCCCGGGAACTGGCCGCCCTGGGAATTACCGTTAACGGAGTGGCACCCCACGCTATTGAAACAGACATGAGTGCCGAGTGGTCGCCTGAGAGGCGGGCAGCCATTATTGACGCCATTCCCATGAAGAAACTGGGTCAGCCCGAGGACGTGGCTGCAGCGGTTCTGTTTTTGGCTTCCGAGGGGGCCAAGTTTATCACCGGTGAGATCATCGATGTCAACGGCGGATTTTTAATGGACTAGGCAGGCCAGCCCATAGGGGCTGGCTGATGTTTCGGCAGGCAGGGGAACTTTTGAAAAAGGCAAGGTGAATCGATACATGACTAAAGAACAGATTGTTCAAACTCTCTTGGATACTAAAGTCGTAGCTGTTATTCGGGTAGATAATGCTGATGAACTGGTGGATACTGCCATCGCTTTGAACAAGGGCGGAGTGAAGGCGCTGGAAATTACTGTCACATCTCCTGGTGCCATTGATGCCATTAAGGAAGCTGGCAAGAGACTGGGCAGCGAAGCCATCGTCGGTGTCGGCAGCGTTTTGGATCCTGAAACTGCAAGAATGGCTATTCTTGCAGGGGCCCAGTTTGTGGTGGGACCGGCCTTCAGCCGTGAGCTGATTGAAATGTGCCAGCGCTACAGCGTGGTTTGCATCCCCGGAGCCTACACTCCGACTGAGATTGTCCAGGCCTGGCAGGCCGGGGCAGATTTTGTGAAGATCTTCCCCGCGAGCAGTCTCGGCCCATCTTTCATCAAGGACATCAAGGGTCCGCTGCCGCAAGTGCGGGTTACACCCACTGGCGGGATTAACCTGGAAAACGCTGCGGAGTTCATTAAGGCCGGCGCAAGCTTTGTGGGTGTCGGCGGGGCTTTGGTGAACAAGAAGCTGATTGCAGAGAAGAAGTGGGATGAACTGACTGCTTTAGCTAAGCAGTACATCGATGCAGTGAAGGATGTCTAGCCAAAGGAGGTTTTCTCATGGATCTATTTAATCTGCAGGATAAGGTGGCAGTGGTCACCGGTGCAGCGGGCGTGCTGTGCAGCAGCATGGCCAAAGAGCTGGCTGCCCGGGGTGCGAAGGTGGCCCTGCTCGATCTGAATGAAGCAAAGGCAAAGGAATTCGCTGCCGAGATCAATGAGGCAGGCGGAACCGCCATCGGCATCGGCGCGAATGTACTGGACAAAGATTCGCTATTGGCAGCCAGAGATGCGGTTCTGCAGGAGTTTGGGCGGGTCGACATTCTGATTAACGGTGCCGGCGGAAACAAGAAGGAAGCTACTGCCGATGATACCCGTTCTTTCTTTGAATTGCCTCAAGATGCGATGCAATGGGTGTTTAATCTCAACTTTATCGGCACCGTCCTTCCCACCCAGGTGTTCGGCGAGTGCATGGTTAAGCAGGAAAGCGGAGCTGTGGTTAACATCTCTTCCATGGCCGCCTTCCGTCCTTTGACCAGGACGATCTCCTACTCCACTGCTAAAGCGGCGATTAACAACTTCACCCAGTGGATGGCGGTGCACTTTAACCAGAACTATTCAGCGAACATCCGGGTTAATGCCATTGCACCAGGATTTTTCATCACCGAACAGAACTACTACTTGATGATCGATAAAGAGACGGGTGAACCGACTCCCCGGGGAGAGAAAGTATTGGAGCACACTCCCATGGGGCGCTACGGAACCCCTGAAGATCTAATCGGAACCCTGATTTGGCTGGTCTCTGACGCCTCCAGTTTTGTGAACGGCGCGGTTATTCCGGTTGACGGAGGATTCTCAGCCTACTCTGGGGTCTAAACCTTGTAGAGCAGGTGAGCGTCTGTGACTGTTATTGGGTTGGAGGTAAGCACCTCCGCCGCTAAATGTATTTTGTTTTCGCCCCGGGAGGGCATTATCGATGCGGAATCGATCAGGTATCCAAGGGAGATCGGAGATACTCTGTCCCTTGATCCCCATGGTGTAGCTGCGGCAGCGCTGGATGCTTTGAAGCAAGTGGTGGGCAGGAATGACAGAAAAGTCTCTGCCATCGGCTTAGGCGGCACCTGGCACAGTATGCTGCTTTTGGACGGCAAGCGGCAGCCGCTGGGCCGCATCAGCACCTGGGCAGATCTAAGTGCTTCAGGTACTGTCAGCAAGTTCCGGCAAGATGCCGGCTTTGTCCAGGAGTATTACCAGAAGACCGGATGCATGGTGCACGCCATGTATCCTATGTTTAAGTACAGGCATCTGACTGAAACCCAGCCGGAGCTCGCTGCCCAGGTCAGCTATTTATCTTCGCAGATAGAGTATCTGTTTGAGATGCTGACTGGGGAAGCTGCGGTATCGCGCTGCATTGCTTCCGGCTCAGGGATGTTTAATATCCACACTCTGGACTGGGATGATGATCTGCTGGAGCTGCTCAGCCTCGATCGCAGGCAGCTGGCTGAACTGAAGGAAGCGACGGACTGCGGGTCTCTTAAGGAATCCATTGCCGCTGAGTTAGGGCTTGATGCCGGCATCCCAGTTACGGTAGGGGCTGCTGACGGTGCCATGAACCAGGTGAGCATCGGCGGAGCCAGGCGGGGTGTTATGTCTTTTTCTGTGGGTACCAGCGCCGCGATGCGGATGGTGGCCGATGAGCCGAAGATTCCGGAGACGCCTTCTACTTGGTGCTATTATTTGTACAGCGGGAAGCGCCTGGTTGGCGCTGCCACCCAAGGGGCCTGCAACTGCATCGACTGGTTTGTGGAGAAGTTTGCTGCCGGAAGAAGTTACAGTGAGCTGGAGGACGCAGCCAGGGCTCTAAACCCGGAAAACGCCCCGTATTTTCTCCCCTTTATCTATGGCGAACGCTGTCCCGGCTGGCAGGAAGATCGGCCGGGCGGGTTCTTGGGCTTAAAACCGGACCATGGCTTAGGGGAGCTGTATTACAGTATTTTAGAGGGAATCATTTTCAACCTTTATCAGAACTACAATATTTTGACAGACGTTGCCGAAGTGCCTGAACAGATCCTTGTTTCCGGGGGAATTATGAACTCGCCTTTCTGGCTGCAGCTGACCAGCGACCTTTTTGAACGGGAGTTATGGACCACAGGGGCGACAAACGACTCTACCCTTGGGGCAGCTATTGTAGCTTGGGAAAGTGTGCATGGGCCAGTTGAAGTCCAGGACTTTGTGCAGCCGACAAAGGTTTGCGAACCGTCATCCCCAGCCAAAACAGCAGTGTACAGAAAGCGCTTCGAGCGTTATCTGCAGCTCTATGCGGGGGTTGGGGAACGATAGGATAAGCAAGACAATACCCTCGCAACCAAAAATCAAAAAGAGACGTAAGCCACTGGAACTAGTATATCTAGCATTCCAGTGGCTTTTTGCGTGCGTAGAATTGCGGAGCTACTTCGCCTTTCAGCTCGATCCAGATGTTAGTGAAACAATAAAATAATTTTTGTTTTGTTGCAGGATAATGTGAAAAAACGTAGAAAAGCAGTTATACCGAAACTAAACGAAACCAATCGGTACAAAACAAAATGGAGGGATTGGCATGAAATCAGTCTGGTTGCACGAGAGAAAATCTCCAGATGTAAAACAGTATCTGGAAGAGAACGACATTATTATTCTTCCGGTCGGCAGTACCGAACAACACGGTGCGCATTTGCCTATCGGAACGGATAGCCTGGCAGCCATCTACTTGGCAGAAGAGGCAGCAAAGAAGGCCCAAGTATTAGTTGCTCCGCCCTGTTGGTATGGCTGGGCGCCGCACCACATGTCCTATCCGGGCACCATTACGCTGTCTGCCCAAACGCTTATAACTGTTCTCGAAGATATTGCGACTAGCCTCGTTTTCCACGGTTTCAAAAAGATTGTTCTCTTGAATGGCCATCGTGGGGCGAACAACCCGCCATTAGATATCCTAGCCAGCAGGGTTCGCAATCGCACAGGCGCTCTGGTTGTTGTAGCAGACCCGTTTTTCATTGCTCAAGAACAGACGGAAGAAATGCTTGGTGGAGAGGAGGGTATAATTGGACATGCCGGAGGTGTAGAGACTGCTCACATGCTGTATCTGCGCCCAGAGCTTGTTGACCTGGATGGAATACAACATAACAGAGAAGTACAACAAGGCTACTTTTCTCCAAATCCTTACAGTCGTCGTAACAGAGTAACGGCCCCAAGTTCTATTGACAGTTTTCGAGCCAAGTCGGAACCGCTGGGCCACACCGGGGATCCCACTTGGGCTACGAAAGAACGCGGTGAGAAGTATCATGAGTTTGTCGTTGCCGAGCTGGTACAGCTGATTGATTCTCTCCGCGCGATTTCTGTAACTACCAAGAGTGTAATACCTCCAGTATAAGCTGGACAAATAAGCGAAACGAAAGGCAGGTACGATCAATGACAAAACTAAGGCAAATGCTTTTAATCATCATGACACTTACTCTTTTGGTTTCGAGTTTCACTTCTGTTTCATTAGCGGCCCCGCGGACACTTCGAATCGGATTTGGTACAAGTGAAGAACACCCCGTGTTCCGGGCGTTAACTGAATTCAAGCGAATAGTAGAAGAAGAAAGCAACGGTTCTCTAAGGGTTCAACTGTTCCCCAACAGTATTCTGGGCAGTGATCGCGAACTCTTGGAGCAGATTACCGCCGGGGCTCTCGATATGTATCAAGGTTCAACGGCTGTATTGTCATCCTATGTACCGGAGTTTATGGTGCTAGACTTCCCCTTCCTATGGCCTTCTTCTGAAATCCAAGATATCGTGCTGGATGGAGAATTTGGGACATGGCTCGCAGACTTAGCGATGGAAAGAAATGTGGGCTTTAAAGTCCTGAATTACTGGGATGCAGGCTTTCGCCAACTGACGTCCAATCGCCCCGTCCATTCGCCAAGCGACCTTGTTGGGCAGAAGATTCGCTTAATGGAAAACCCCTTGCACATGGCCACTTTTTCGGCTCTAGGATCAACCGTAGTAACAGTACCGTTTGGTGAACTGTACGGTGCGCTGCAGCAGCGGGTAGCAGACGGTCAGGAAAACCCAATACCGATAATTCATGCGATGAGATACAACGAAGTCCAGAAGTACTTAAATCTGACTGGGCACCTGAATACGCCGCTTTGTTTGGCTATCTCGTCCAAGACATGGGAGGCACTTTCACAAGATGAGCAAGCTCTAATTGTGAGCGCATCCGAAAGAGCACGGGATCTTCAGAGGATTGACAATCGCGCTTCTGAAGCAGATCTGATCGCAGACCTCCAATCCAAGGGCATGACAGTAGTAGAACTGACTCCTGAGCAGTTGGCCGAGTTTCAGGAAAAAGTACAACCGGTATACGACAGGTTTGTTGATGAAGTAGGACGGGACGTATTTAATCGCTTAATGAGCAGTATAGAAGACGCCCGTAACTAAACTGGCAGGCTCCAGGCGTTGCTCTTAAGGGCAACGCCTGGGATTACTTTTTAGACGGAAGGTGATAGGGTCTATGTTCTTACGAACTCTGAATGAAACATTGCTGAAGGTTGCCAAATTTATCATTGTGGCACTGATGGGTGTCATGACGGTTTTAGTCTTTGCCGGAGTTTTGGCCCGTTATGTTTTTCAGGTTCAGTTTGCCTGGGGCCAAGAACTTGCCCGTTTCGCAATGATTTGGGTCTCGTTCTTAGGGGCTGCTGTTGCCAGTCATAGAGGCGTGCACTCCGAGGTAACCTTTATACTTGAACGTGTATCACCCAGAATGAGAAATTTACTCAATGTCGTTAACTTTTTGATAATATCGACTGTATTGTTCTGCCTTGGCTGGTATGGAGCAGTACAGGCATGGGCAAACCGACTACAGTTTTCGCCTACACTGCGAGTTTCGATGTCATATCCTTATGCAGCTATTCCAGTAGGCAGTCTGTTGATGTTTCTTTTTACCATCGAAGCAGTAATCACGAAGATTAAGCCAGATAAGAAACGCACAAGGAGGGAGTAAGGTGGGTGTTCTAATTGTCTTAATAGGTCTGGTAATGATTTTTTGCGGAGTCCCCATAGCCTTTGTCTTAGGAGGTACAGCTGTTGCTGCCTTCATGACCTCTGAGTTCATTCCTATGGTCATTTTTCCACAAAGGGTTTTCGCAGGAATGGATCAGTTTCCGTTGATGGCAATTCCCTTCTTCATTCTGGCGGGGGCATTAATGAACCAAAGCGGAATGACGGTTAGACTGGTGAGGCTCTCTCAAGCTATCGTAGGAAGGTTTCGAGGAGCTCTAGCGCAAGTGAATGTATTAGTGAGTATTTTCTTTGCGGGGATTACTGGTTCAGCAGCGGCGGACGCTTCGGCAGTCGGCTCAGTCCTAATTCCCGCGATGGAAGAGGATGGATACGAAACGGACTTTTCAGCCGCTGTGACTGCTTGCAGCTCGCTAATAGGGCCCATTATTCCTCCCAGTATACCTGCGGTTATCTATGCAATTACGGCAGGGGTATCGGTTGGAGAGGTTCTCTTGGCAGGAATAGTGCCTGGGTTGTTATTAGGCCTTAGCCAAATGGTAGTAGTGGACTATTATGCAAGAAAACGCGGTTACCGCAGCGGTACAAAATTCACTTTCAAGCAAGCGCTAGGAATCATTAGAGAAGCGATGTGGGCGCTGATTATGCCTGCCATTATTG